>VFQY01000035.1 GCA_018883425.1 Candidatus Omnitrophota bacterium
GAATATGCCAAGAGATTGATTGAATCGTGTGATCAATTGGGCTGATCCTAAGGGACAAAAATCTCAAACAAAAAATAATGGCGGCTTTCAGTCAAACCCTCGCCAAAGCCGTGTTTTTGGTAGCGGTTCGCGGGTTTTCTGGTAGATTATGGGCGTTCGCGGCGGGCAAATGCTCGCCGATATAAAATTTGAAGCCCATGGAGCGCTTGCGGTGGAGCTTGAGGAGCAGGGTGACCTCTTGGGCCCCGAAAGTTTTTCCATGGTCTACCGAAAGACGCCATTCAATTCTATCTCTGCAAAACAGAGATAGATAATTAAGCCCTGATCCAGAAATTGGGTCAGGGCTTTTTTTATGTCCGCATGTTCTCAAAGGGTACGTCGTTTCTAAAACCAGCAGTTTTTGGCCACGTTTTCAGTTTTAAAACTGAAAACGCTGATTCTTCAAATATCCAGCCAATGTCGAGCTTTTATCTCTAAAGGGCCGCTTTAGCCGTTCGGGTTAGTTTGGGCTTTTAGAGTAGGGAAGTGAAAAGCCTTTGCGCTCCACCCATTTGTCATACAGTCGGTAAGTAGAATTTCTCAGGTGTTTGGTTGTTGTTTTGATCCTGCCATCGTTTGATGAAACCAACCGGAGTCAGGCCTTCAAGCGTTTGATGCGGCCTAAACTCATTGTACCAAACTCTCCAATCTTCGATTTTGTTTCTGGCCTCCTCCAGGGTTTTGAAATAATGCTGATTTAAACATTCGTGACGCACTTTGCCGTTAAAAGATTCGATGTAGGCGTTTTCAACAGGCTTGCCGGGCCTGATGAAATCCAGCTTTACCTGATTCTTGTAAGCCCATCGGTCTAAAACGATACCCGCAAACTCAGGACCGTTGTCGACCGTAATGGCTTCCGGCTTTCCTCGGGTTAAAAGCAGCCAATCCAGCTCTCGGGCGACTCGCGTGCCGCTGATTGAAAAATCGGCGATGATCAAAAGGCACTCTTTCGTAAACTGATCAATCACACAAAGCAGTCTGAAGCGCCGGCCTCCCCAAAGAGCGACTTGCATAAAATCCATCGACCAGCGTTGATTAGGCTTCGCCGCCTGCGGCAGCTCCAAACGGATTTGCGAGATCCTGCGTTTACGTTTGCGGACCTTCAGCGAGAATCCCTGCTCCCGGTAAATCCGCTCCGTGCGTTTGTGATTCTTGAGAAGTCCTTCACGGCGCAAGACTTCATGCATCATTTCGCACCCAATCGTGTTTTGCTGCTCAATCAACTCTTTCATCCGGTTTACGATTCTTGGCTCTTGACCCTTGAGCTTGAACCGGTAGTAGTGTCCGCTTCTGGCCATTCCCGTAACTCTGGCGGCCTTTGCTTTTTTAAGCCCAAGAGCGCGGACCAAATACTCTGCTGCTTTGCGGCGTTTCCTGGGCTTCAGAAGTTTTTTGAGGAAATCTCCTTCAGCGCCATAATGTCCAGCGCTTGATCGGCCACAATCCGCTTCAGCTTCCGATTTTCCTCTTCAAGCCCTTTCAAGCGCCGGGCATCAGACAATTCCAACCCGCCGTATTTTGCTTTCCACTTGTAAAACGTGGCCGTGCTAACCCCGGCTTCCCGGCACAACTCCTGCGTTGAAGTGCCAGCCTCGTGTCTTTTTAGGATGGGAATAATCTGATCTTCCGTGAATCTTTTGCGTGACATCGTAAACCTCCTGGCTTTCGCCTTTTTACCACCTGGAGATTCTACTTTTCAACTGATTGATTTCTGGGGTGGAGCGCACCTTCATCAAGGTAAATTTGCTGAAACTGGAAATAAGGCAATTTTTTGGGAAAATATCTCTAGTTGTTAGTAGAGCAATGAGTACTTTGTGACGGATGGACCGGCTCCAAAAAGAAACACCTGAGAATTCAGGGCAGCAGAGGAATCCAGCGTGAAGCGCTGGAGACAAGAATTTGCTGTTTGTCGTTTGAAATAACTTTGCAGATCCCAGGGCGATGAACCAATTGAACGGTGGGTACTTCCAAGGCCGATTGAAATTTTAATAGGCTTTTTGACAGGTGTTCATCGGATAGTTTGGTTTCGATCAAGAGAAAGGGGTGATTAGCCTGAGAGATCAGGAAGTCGGCCTCTTCTTTTTCTTTGTTCCTAAGATAGTGAAGTTTGAAATCAGCCAACCCAAGGTCATTCCAATTTGAAACAGCCCGAAGGAGTTCTAAGGCGACCATGTTTTCAAAGCGAGCTGCTTCTGAGGCGATATCCGCATAGTCGAACAAATAGAGTTTTCTTTCTTTGGTGATGGCGCGTGAGATCTTTTTAGTCCAGGGTTTTATAAGAAAAGCCAGATAAAAAGATTCAAATGTTTTGATCCATTTTTGAGCGGTGGTGGGGGAGATCTGAAGAGCGCGGGAAAGGCTCGCAAGCGATAATGGGCTGCCCACGCGTGATGGTAAAAGAGAAAAGAGAACCTCGATTTCGTCAATGTTTTTAAGCTCGGTCATATTGCGGATGTCTTCACGAACAAGCTGCTGGCGATAGTTGATGGACCAGCGGCGATAGATGGTTTCATCTCCGGATAAATAAGGCTCAGGGTACCCGCTTAGGCGGAATAATTGCTGCCAAATTTTCTCAGTTTTAGGATCTTCTTTGATAAATTGAAGCGGGTTTTTAGCGAACTCTTTGAAAGCAAGCCTTTGGTTAGCGAGTTCTCCAAGGGTGAGCGGCCATAAGTTAAAATGAAAATATCTTCCCGCTAGGGAGTCGCCCCCTTTTTGGAACACGTTTAAACGGCCGCTTCCTAAAATAAGAAATCGGTAACGATCAGAAAATTGATCGTAGACTCCCTTAAGATAATTTTTCCATTTCCTGTATTTATGTATTTCATCAAAGATGACTAGCGGGGGGGTGGTGTCTTTACGTTGGATATCCTCAAAGAAAGTAGGGTGTTCAATCAGCTTCTTTTTATTGGTAACTAGATCCCAATTGAAATAGATGGAATTGGAAAATTGGCCTGCGATCTGCTTGGAGAGAGTCGTTTTCCCCGACTGTCGCGGGCCTGATAAAAAGACCATTGATTTAGCCCGGGCTAGGTCTTTCCAAATACCAAGATAGAGATTCCGGTGAAGCATGTGACAATACTACACGGCTATGGAATAAAGTCAAGACTATATTCCATAGCTATGCAATATAGTCAGATTTCTGACTGCTTGGTAAATAGGGAATTTTTCCCTATAACCCATTTAGCCTGGAAGAGCTAACTATGCAGGATGATATTATTATCATTAGTTCAAATCTCTTAGGGGACGCCATTCAATTCTATCTCTGCAAAACAGCGATAGATAATTAAGCCCTGATCAAGAAACTGGATCAGGGCTTTTTTTATGTGCGCATGTTCTCAAAGGGTACGTCGTTTCTAAAACCAGTGGCTTTTGGCAGCGTTTTCAGTTTTAAAACTGAAAACGCTGATTCTTTCCATATCCTGCGCCGCGCCACAACAGCCTGCCCGTATCGGGCTTTTACTCCCAACAGGCCGCTTTAGCCGCCCAGAGTGATCTTGGGCATGAGAACCCGGAGGCAGAAAACCGGGATGGCTGGTGATTCTTGCCCCTGGGAAACAGCCCCATAAAATGCTCTAGGAAATGAGAGGGAGTTTTGGTAAGGTAGTGCTTATCGCGCCTTTGGGCGCGAGACACACTTGAGATCCAGGAGATTGTTAATCCCCCTCAAGCGCCTCAACATGATTTTTCAAGGAACAGCCTTGCCGGGCTGTTCTTTTTTATTTGGAACCTTGCTCGGCAGAACGATATTGCCGTCCGAAAAAAATAAAAAGGAGAAAGGTCTATGAAGAAAATTATTTTCTTTGCCGTGTTGATGCTCGCCTCGGCCGGAATCCAGCCCCTTCCAGCCTTCGCGGCACCCGCATCATCGGGTTTAAAAGAAGGTGTGTCCTCGCTCTTGATACCCGGCTGGGGACAATATCAGAATGGAGAGTTCCAAACCCGTTCGGGTAAGATTAAATCAGGAACCATGATTGCCATCGAAATTGCGGCGATCGCGACGACGGCGGCCGTCGGCGGCGTGGCCGGGTATCCCTCGATTTGGGCAGGCATAGGGCTTTTTATCCTGAACCACGTCTGGAGCAGCATGGATGCTTTCATGAATGCCGGTCAGGAGCCGGGCGTGGCGCTCGGAACGCAGGCGCCGCAGGATAAAGTCAACACCTTCTAATCTCGGATAGCCCGTTGAAAAAAATCAGCTGTGCCCTTCTCGCTTTTTGGTTTTTTTACGCGGCGGTTTCACCGCAAGCCCGGGCTGACTTAACTCAAGCGGTCTTCAAGCTTCCGGTCAAATCGTTTTGTGTGAATGCTGATTTTGATACGGCTTGGGAAGAAACGGCCCATGTGCTTCGGCGCATGGGCCTTTCAGTTTCCCTGGCGGACCGTGATCATCGTGTGGTGACGACGGAATTTGCCGCAGCGGATTACGGGCAGCTTTTCAAAATAGCAGCCAATCCCAGGCTTTTTCTGAAGGGACGTTTTACCCTGAAAATTCTCTTCGCGCCCGAAACTCAAGCCTACACCAGGATCGACGTTGTGCTGCAGGTCCGTCAAAAAAAAGCTGTCGGAAAAGGGGAGAGGATTCTCAAAACCCGCGGCTCATTTGAAAAGTATTTTGCCTATCAAGTCAATCAGCTGGCTGTGGGCAGGCGCTACCCGAAACTGTATGAAATCCGGCTCGGCATGGAGCTGATTCCTGACCTTCAGACCGAGCGCTACGCGGTGGCCCGGGTCGAGAGGGAATCGCCCGCGGGAGAAGCCGGTTTCCAAGCCGGGGATGAGCTTATCGCCATCGACGGACGGCCTGTGTCGATCCGAGGTGAGCTTTTTGAAATTCTTCTCGGAGGTGCTCCTGCGCAGGAGTTCCGATTTGATGTTCGCCGGGGGAAAAAAGATCTGGCGATTAAGGTCTGGGTGGTGCGCGTCAGCGGCAAAGACAAACAAATGGGGTTTTCGGCTCATCGCTACGGGGGTACGGCGAGCGAATTCAAGATCTCGCAGCTGAAAGCGGATTCTCCGGCCGATCAAGCCGGACTTCATCTTGGGGATGTGATCGTGAAGGCTGGAGGCAGACCCGTGCTCAGTTGGACGGACTATTATAAGGCGCTTGCCTCTGCGGAAAACGAGATGGAGCTGGTTCTCTTGCGGCCGGGCCGGGGGGAATTCGTCAAAACAGTTGCGATTCCGCAGGGCGCTTCATGACGTCCGCTGAGATGCGCCGAGCTGCCGAGGTTTTGCGCTCAGGCGGGCTGGTCGCATTTCCAACCGAAACTGTCTATGGTTTGGGAGCGGATGCCTCGAATTCTGAAGCCGCGGCCCGAATCTTTGAAGTTAAGAACCGGCCTTTTTTTGACCCGCTTATTGTTCATGTAGGCAGTCTTAGCCACGCCCTGAACTTCGCTGAGTTTAATGAAACAGCCCTGCAGCTAGCCCGGCAGTTTTGGCCGGGTCCGCTCACGCTTGTTTTGCCGAAGAAGTCGGGTTTGGCGGATCTCGTCACCTCGGGATTGCCGACCGTGGGTCTTCGCGTTCCGGCTCATCCCGCAGCTTTGGATCTTTTAGAGACTTCAGGTCTTGCGGTCGCGGCGCCCAGTGCGAACCCGTTTGGTTTTTTGAGTCCGACGACGGCGGAGCATGTCCGCACCTTTCTGGGAAACCGGGTCGATATGATTCTCGATGGAGGGGAATGCTCGACAGGTGTTGAGTCCACAATCCTGGATGTCACAGGCTCTGTCCCTGTGCTCCTCAGGCCCGGAGGTCTTGCGCTCGAGGCTGTGCGGAGTTTTATTGGAGATGTCCGGTCCGCGCTGATGCCGCAGGATCGTCCCTCGGCCCCCGGCCAGCTTGATTCTCATTACGCGCCGAGGACTCCGCTTGAAATTCTCAGTTTTGACAGGATTGCCGCCGATCCGAGACTATCCTCAGCGGCTCTGCTCTTGGCGCGTGATCCAGCCCGGGCTCTCGCGGCTCACGCTGTTGAAGTGCTTTCACCTGACGGATCGCTTCGGCGTGCGGCTCAGAATCTTTTTGCCGCGATGCACAGACTGGATCAATCCGGAGCCCGGATTATTCTGGCGGAACCCGTTCGGGAAGAAGGACTGGGTCTTGCGATTATGGACAGACTCCGGAAAGCTTCGCGTCGGCGGGCCGTTTAGACAAGTGTTCGGGAAGCAGCGAAACTTTCATGAGCTCAAAATTCCGGCAGAGGCGCTCCCGGCCTTTCCCTGTCGCTGGACCTGCTGTGATTCGATCGTTCCGCGGGCACATCGCTCTTCCCTTGAACAGGGCTTTCAGGTAGCCTAAACACATGACAAAAAAAAATTCTGCCCCAGCCAAGCGCGTTCCAGCCGCTGTCTTTATCTTCGGCGTCGTAAGTTTTTTGACGGACGTCTCGAGCGACATGATTTACCCGCTGCTTCCGGTTTTTTTAACGGAGACGCTGGGCGCGGGCCAGGGCTTCGTGGGACTGGTGGAGGGCTTTGCCGAATCGACGGCCGCGCTCTTCATGCTGCTCTCCGGATTGTGGGCGGACCGGGTCAAGGACCGCACTAAGCTGATCCTGTCGGGCTACAGTTTATCGGCTTTCACTAAACCCCTTGTTGCGTTCGCAATGAACCCCTGGGTGGTGCTTTTCGTCCGCTGTGCCGACCGCATAGGTAAAGGCGTCCGCACGTCTCCGCGTGATGCCCTGATTGCGGATTCGGTGACGCCGGATATGAGAGGAAGGGCCTTCGGCCTTCAGCGCTCACTCGATCACGCAGGAGCCGTTACAGGGCCTGTTCTAGCGACAATTCTTCTGACCTTCTGGATCGATGATCTGCGGCATCTTTTTTTGGCAGCGGTTATTCCGGGTTTTTTGGCGGTGCTTCTGATCGCATGGAAGGTCCGGGAGGTTTCGGCAGAGAAGAGAAAGGCTCCCTCCGCGCGCGTAAACTTGCATCCGCCTTCGGGTAAATTGCGGATCTATCTGTGCATTCTTTTCCTGTTTATTTTGGGATGCTCTTCGGATGCATTTCTTCTGCTGCGCGCGTCTCAATTGGGCGTGCCGCACGCCTGGATGCCGATTCTCTGGCTCGTCCTGAATTTCGTGAAGGCCTTGACGACGATGCCGCTGGGCGCTCTGTCGGACCGGCTGGGCCGAAGGCGCGTCATTCTGATGGGATGGATGGTTTACACGCTGGTCTACATCGGATTTGCTTTTGCTCAGACCCCTGTTCACGCATGGATTCTTTTCGCCTGTTATGGACTTTTTTACGGTTTTACAGAGGGCGGAGAGCGGGCGATTCTTGCCGATTATGCGGGCGAGGGCAGCCGGGGTGAGGCTTACGGCTGGTATTACTTCGTGGTGGGTATGGCCGCGCTTCCCGCCAGTGTTATTTTTGGTTTTGTCTGGCAATCTTTCGGAGCACAGACCGCTTTCTTAATGGGAGCCTCGCTTGCTGCCGCGGCCAGTATCCTGCTCGCGCTGTTTCTTTTTTTTGTGCCCTCCGCACCGCGCCAGGATTCCGGGGTTCAGTAGGCTTGGACCTGCGGCCGGCTCCGATTCTTTTCTGCTTTTCCTCGAATCTTTCCGGCAGGAGCGATCGCATCGGGCGCGCGGCAGAGTGGTAATTGCTTGAGGTTGATAGAAAAAGAGAAAAGGCGGCTGGAGACAGGGATTTTTGCTTTACAGGCCGGCATTAAAAAAGGATAATTTTCCAGCTTTTCAACCCGTCATCTCAGGAGAGTCCGTCCATGGCCAAAAAAAATGAACAGGCAGAAGAAAAAATTCTTGATGTGGATGCCAGCATGCAGGGCACGATCACGTTCAAGGATCCTGTGAATCTCAGAATCAACGGAAGCTTTGAGGGTAAACTCGACGCCCGCGGCAATCTCACGATCGGTGAAAATGCAAAAGTAAAAGCGAATATCAGCGGAGACCGCATTATCGTTGCCGGCAAAGTCACCGGCGACATTGACGCGACCCAGAGTGTTTCGGTCGTTGCTCCCGCCGTGATCCGCGGCAATATCCGCACCCCGCGTCTCAGCGTCACCGAGGGAGCGATTCTCGAAGGTCATCTTGCCATGCTGAGCGGCAATCCGTCCGGTGAGGCCTCTGACGTCACCATGACACTGAAGGATGTGGCGCACTATCTCGAGGTTGAGACCAAAATCGTCGAAGAGTGGGCGTCCAAGCGTAAGATTCCTGCCAAGCAGGAAGGCAACGGCTGGTATTTCAGCAAGTCGGCCATCGACCGCTGGATTCAGGAAGAGAAAGTCCGCGCCTAGATCGTGCGGCTTTTTTGAAGACCCTGCTTCCTCCTGTGGGGGCAGGGCAAATTTTGTGACAAGGGTGGATGGGTCCGATGAACAATCTCCTTACCGTCGAGGAAGTTAAGAATTATTTAGCCGTCGAGCAGCAGGAACTTGAGCGTTACATCGCTCAAGGCAAACTTCAGGCTTATAAGATCGGCGGGACTTTCCTTCGTTTCCGCAAGGAAGAAGTCCTGAATTTGCGCTTTGAGATTCAGCCCTCCTCCCCCAGGCGCGCGGTGAAAAAGAGCGCAGGGTTTTTTTCTCACATCACGGATTTCTGGCGTTTCAACAATTTTTACATCCTATCGACGCTGGCCGTCGCTGCCGCCCTGTACTTTATTCTTCGGGCGTGATCCCATGAGGGTCCTGCACGGCATTGACATCGCCAGTGTTGTTCGATTTAAGACGGCCCTGATTCAGAAGGGCAAGCGCTTCTTGGACCGCATTTTTACGGAGAGTGAGCAGGCTTATTGTCAGCCCAAGCGGATGCGCGAAGAACATTACGCTGCAAGATTCGCGGCCAAAGAGGCTTTTTGCAAGGCGGTTTCACCGCTAAAAAAGTTAACCTCTCTTAAAGAGATTGAAGTCTGCAAAGAACCCAGCGGTAAACCTTTCATCCGTCTTTCCCCAGCCCTCATGAAGAAACTGCGCTTTGACCGGAGTACCCGGATCGAACTGTCGATGGCGCACGAACGTGAAATGGCCATGGCGTCGGTTGTGATTGTGCAGCCGTAGCACCCGCGGAATTTTCTTTGAGAAGAAACGGCGAAAAACTCCTGATCGTGAATGCCGATGATGCCAACCTGACTCCCGGTATCAACCGCGCGATCTTGAAGGCCCATGATGAGGGGATCGTGAGCAGCACGACGTTCCTCATCAATCTTCCGGTCTCGTCGATGACCGTCCGCTCTTTCCAGAAGAGAAAGAAACTCGGTATTGGGCTTCATCTCAATGTTACGCTTGGCCGTCCTGCGGCCGGCCCCGGCAGAGTTCCGACTTTGGTTGATCCCCAAGGATGTTTTCGGAAAAGGGCCGATCAGGTCAGCCGTTTGCCGTCCGCCGGGGATCTGGCTCGTGAATACGAAGCGCAGATCACCTTATTCAGAAAATGCTTTTCACGCATGCCGACCCATCTTGACACGCATCATCAGCTGCACGACAACCCTCGTTTCCTTCACGCCGTTGTAAGGCTCGCTCGCCGATGGAAACTTCCCATGCGCCGGTCCGGACTCTGGAAAGAGGGAGACACGCCTCGCGGACTGGTGTCGAGCAGAACCTGGCTTGGCGATCTCAGCCCGGCGGGCTTTTGGCGCAAAGAGAAGCTTTTGAAACAGCTCAGAAATCTTCGCCCCGGAGTTTCGGAACTCATGTGCCATCCCGGAAAGGCCGATCTAAGACTGAGACGTCTGAGCTCCTTCACCGAAGGCAGGGAAGCCGAACTCAAGGTCTTTAGCGATCCGGGAATGAGGAAATATCTGGAAGGTTTTCGGGTGCGTCTGACGCATTTCGGCATGTGGTATAATTGGTAAAGGTTTAATAATTATATTAGCGATTGATTAAAAATGATCAAACGGGATGAATCCCGAGGAGTTTGTATGAACGTGATTTACACGAATGACGACGGCATCGACGCCCCAGGTATCCGGGCACTCGTCGGCAATGTTCCTCCGGGGGTGAAGGCTATCGTCGTCGCGCCCGCCAATGAGAGGTCAGCCTGCAGTCATTCCATCTCGCTTGGGCAGAAACTTCGGATTGAGGAATTCACAGTCAACGGCATCGAACACTACAAGGTTCACGGAACCCCGGCCGACTGCATCAAATTTGCGGTGTCAGAACTTAAATATTTCTCGCCCGATCTGGTTGTTTCCGGTGTCAATCAAGGCGCTAATACAGGGATCAGTGTGTATTATTCCGGGACCATTTCAGCGGCGCGCGAAGCCGTGATCAATCATATTCCCGCTGCGGCATTTTCGCTTTGCAGCCGTGTGATTGACGATTTCGGACCGAGTGTGAAGATTGCAGCGCAGCTGATGGAAGGATTTGCCGCAAAAGTTTTTCCCTCGCAGTCGCTTGTCAGCGTGAACATACCGCCGATTCCCTATCACAAAATCAAGGGCATCAAGATCACCAAGCAGGCAGCCTCGCGGTTTGTCGAAGAATTCGTGAAGGAGAAAGAGCATGACGGCAAACGTGTTTACTCTTTAGCGGGTGAAATTGAATTGTACGATACCGACGGCACAAGTGATGAAGAGGCGGTGATGAACGGTTACGTTTCCGTCACGCCGCTTCGTCTTGATGTGACGGATTATCAAGCCATCCGCTATTTTGAGGATTGGCTTAAGCGCGTCTAACGGCCTGTTGACCCCAATTCCGGCGGGCTGTGGAGCAGGGGGTGAGCGATGAACAAGACCCGGCGCAATTTTATCGGAGGACGCTGGAAAGCATCCTCGAGCCGCGGAACCTATATCAGCCGGAACCCCGCCGACACTTCCGATATTCTCGGCCGTTTCCCCGAATCTTCCCCCTCGGATATTGATCTTGCGGTAAGAGCAGCGCGAGGGGCGCTTCCTGATTGGAAGCTTGTCCCTCCGCCTGCCAAGGGGCTTCTCCTCATGAGGGCCGCAGCTCTTCTCGAACGCGAAAAGGAATCCTTGGCCCGGCTGATGACGCGCGAGATGGGTAAGGTGCTCAAAGAGGCTAGAGGCGATGTGCAGGAGGCGATCGACATGGCCCACTACACGGCCGGAGAAGGCCGGCGCCTCTTTGGGAAGACCTCGACCAGTGAACTGCGTCATAAATTTGTCATGTCGGTGCGCCGCGCAGTGGGCGTGTGCGGTCTCATTACGCCCTGGAATTTCCCTGTTGCCATACCCTCCTGGAAAAGTTTTCCGGCGCTGCTGTGCGGCAATACGGTGATTCTGAAACCCTCCGAAGATTCGCCGGCCTGTGCGCAGCGGTTCGTCGAAATTCTCGAGGAGGCCGGTTTTCCGGCCGGAACCGTGAATCTCGTTTTTGGGGGCGCTCAAACCGGAGCCGCTCTTGTGAGGCATCCGGACATTGATCTGATTTCATTTACGGGATCTTCGGAAGCGGGAAGAGACGCGGCGGCTCATTGCGGAGCGGCGCTCAAACGCTGCTCGCTTGAGATGGGCGGAAAGAACGCTCAGATTGTCATGGATGACGCGGATTTTGAGCTTGCTCTTGAAGGCGCCCTGTGGGGAGCTTTCGGGACCACAGGCCAGCGGTGCACGGCAACGAGCCGTCTTTTAGTGCACCAGAAAATCCATGACCGATTTCTTCAGGAACTTGTCCGAAGAGCCCGCCGTCTGAAAGTCGCACCGGGGCTGAGGGCGGGCGCGGAGATGGGACCCTTGGTGAATGCCCAGCAATTGGAGCGGGTGACGCGCTATGTTCAAATCGGCCGAAGCGAAGGCGCGCGTCTTGTGTGCGGCGGGCGAAGACCTTCGGCATCCGCTTTGAGGAAAGGGTTCTTTTTTGAACCGACGGTTTTTTCTGACGTTCATCCCTCGATGAGAATTATGCAGGAAGAAATTTTTGGCCCCGTGGTTTGCGTGATGAAGGTGCGCAGCTTCGAACATGCAGTCACCGTTCTCAACGGCACGCGCTACGGATTGTCTTCATCCATTTACACCCGCGATGTGAATCGCGCGATGGAGGCCGTGCGGGACCTGGAGGCCGGCATCACCTATGTTAACGGGCCGACGATCGGCGCTGAGGTGCATATGCCGTTTGGCGGCATTAAGCAGACAGGCAACGGACACCGCGAGGCCGGCGAAGCGGGTTTGGATATTTTCAGTGAATGGAAAAGTGTTTACATCGATTTCAGCGGCAGACTGCAGAAGGCGCAGATCGACACAGGATCTTAAGCGCATGACGCGCCTGCAAACGGAGCGGCGGAAATGAAAAAAAAACCGGCGAAAGTCCCCTGGGCTAAAAAACCTAGAATCCGCGGCCCTCTCCCGGGGCCCAAGGCTGCCGCGATTCTCAAACGGGATGCGGCAGTGATGTCGACCTCCTACACGCGTTCCTACCCGCTTGCTGCTCATCGAGGACGGGGGATGTGGATCGAGGATCCTGACGGAAACCGGTTTCTGGACTTTACGGCGGGCATAGCCGTCACAGCCTCGGGGCATTGTCACCCTTCGGTTGTCCGAGCCGCTCAGGAGCAGGCGGCCAAGCTGATCCATATGTCCGGCACGGATTTTTATTACGATGTGCAGGTGAGACTTGCTGAAAAGTTGGCTTCGCTGGCGCCTGGGGCCTCGAAGAAAAGAGTGTTCTTCACCAACTCAGGGACCGAATCCGTGGAAGCTGCTTTCAAACTGGCGCGCTACAAAACCGGCCGCGAACGGATGATCGCTTTTTTTGGCGCGTTTCACGGGAGGACGTTTGGTTCTCTGTCTCTGACAGGAAGCAAGGTGCGTCAGAAGAAAAAGTTCGGCGCGCTGGTGCCCGGGGTGACGCATGTGGAATATCCCTATTTTTACAGGCTCTGCAAACACGATGATCTTCTGCGCTACGGTGAAGAGTGCGTGGATTTCATCGAAAACACGCTTTTCAAAAGGACAGTACCGCCTGAAGATGTTGCCGCCGTGATTGTCGAACCGATTCAAGGTGAAGGCGGTTATGTGGTTCCGCCGCCCAACTTTCATCAGCGCCTCAGAGCGTTGACAAAAAAATACGGTATCCTGATGATCGCCGACGAGGTGCAGTCAGGCATGGGAAGAACGGGTAAAATGTTCGCCATCGAGCACTGGAATGTGGAGCCGGATATGATCACGGTCGCCAAGGGCATTGCCTCGGGATTTCCGCTGGGAGCCTTGATAGCCCCCGCGGATTTAATGGATTGGGAACCTGGAGCCCACGCGAACACATTCGGAGGCAATCCTGTGGCCTGCGCGGCCGCGCTGGAAACGATCCGTCTGCTCGAGACGAAGCTGATGAAGAATGCCGAGCGTTCGGGTGAACTTTTGCTTTCGGGTCTCGAGGGGCTCTCGCGGCGCTATGCCGAGATCGGCGATGTGCGGGGGATTGGTTTGATGGTGGGCATTGAGATTGTGAAAGACCGCGGGACGCGCGAGATTGCTCCGCAGTTAAGAGACCGCGTGATCGATGAATGTTTTAAAAGAGGACTTCTTCTTCTGCCCTGCGGAGACAATTCTATCCGCTTTTCGCCGCCGCTGATAGCCAGTCCCGGAGATGTTGGCACGGCTCTCGAGATTCTGGGAGATGTTTTTGAGAGTCTTTAGACGAACGCGTTTATTTTGCGACGGATCCGTCGAGAGTTTCGAAGATGATCGTCACAAGATTACGGCACTTGGGGCATTTGATTTGCTTGAACGCCTGGATGTTGTCGTGCTTGGGCCTGTACATGATGGATAGGATCTTGGTGGAGAAGCTGGCCTCGTTGCCCGACCAGCTGCAGCTTGAGCAGGTATAAAGCGGTTTCAAGGGTGCGTTGTTAGATTCCATAGGCTTTTTCCTGTTTCAGCAGCTGCTCTGTCAGTTTAGTATCAGGCGAAATGTGTCTCTAGGAATCGGCTTTCGAGTTGAAAACTTAACTTTCCGGATCAAAAAATACCCTCCCAAGGCAGCTTGATCTTCTTGAAAAACTGCCGATAAAAGGATTCATCTATGAGACTGAGACCTGCTCTGCTGATGATCGTGCTTGTGACGGCCCATGCCCCGATGGGCATGGCTGAGTCGACATCGGCGGCGTCCCGCATGGGTTCTGAGCTCAAAAGAGGGCTCACCGATGTGATTACCTCGCCGCTCGAAATTCCTCTGGGTATTCAGAGTTATCACGAGAAACCCGGTTTTTCCGGAGTTCGCCATTCCGCAGGATTTGTGGAAGGCACGGCTCGATTTCTCGAGCGCTTCGGCAGCGGTGTCCTGCGCATTGCCTTTGCGCCGATGCCGGGTCAGCGCGAAATCCTTCCTTCCGGACCCAAACCGCTCTTCTAAATTTTTGCCGAAGGTCTTTTGAATTCCGAGACTCCGTAGAATCGGAATCTCATGCCGAGACACTCAATCTCCCCTGAGTGTGAGGTCTTGATGTTCAGCTGACTTCACGATTTGGATTGATCCTTTTGGGCAGGCGTTCTGCATCAGCGAGCATCCGCTAACTCTTTTTTACAGAGAGCGTAAAAAAACGGCTCGATTTCTTCGAAAAAGAGTGCCGGTATGGTAATCTTTTTCAACCCCAAACGGGGTATGCCAGGCGGGTATTTCCGAAGGACAGGTCCCGCCGATTTCCCCAGGGAGACGCATGGTTCTTTTAGCAAAGCCTCGGCGCAAAATCTTGAAAGCCCCTTGCTGGCTCATGATCTGCCTTTGTGTTTCTCTTCATCTCGAAGGAGCGGGTCTTGTCCGCGCAGAAACAGCTTTGCCGAATCTTTCCGCGCCCCTCTCTGTTTTTGATCCCGGAGCCCTGCCGGAAAATCTTGGCGCTGTGACGGATTTTTATGATGCGGGCCCTCAGGCGCCTCTCGCTTTTATCCTCGAGGAGGCGCATAGCGTTATCGAGGCCCAAAAAAGTATTCGCGATCTCATCCTTTATCTCGAAACCTCGGCAGGGGTCAGCCTGGTCGGCGTTGAAGGTGCCCAAGGACCCTTGGATCCGACTCTTCTCAAGACTTTTCCGGACCGGTTCGCAGGGGAGAGGGTTTTCGAAGATTACCTCAGCAAGGGGGAGCTCAGCGGTGCGGAATTGGCGGCGATTTCACCGGGAAGCCGGGCTTCTTTCTTGGGTGTTGAAGACTGGGGAATTTACCGCGCGAACCACAGCGCTTTTATCAACGCCCGCCGAGACCAGCCTGAAGCTGAACGGGCACTGACTCAGGCGGAAGAGGAACTCAACGGGATGAAGAAAGTCCTGCGGGATCCGGCCCTCATCCGCCTCCACGAACTGCGCGAGGACTTCTACCGGGATAAGGGCGGACTTGGAGATTTGCTGAATTTTTTTTACAGCGCTATCCAGTCGTCCTCTGAGAAGGATTTTCTCCGAGCGAAGGCGCCGCAGCTTTTGCCGCTGATCGAAAGTGTAAGTTTGCCTCAGGACGACGGGATTCAGAAGACGGTGACTCAGCTGGCGGAAGAACTTGGCAGTCGGCTCGTCGGCACCTGGAATTCCGCGGAAGAAAGACGGTTCGGGAGCCTTCTTCAAAACTACCGGACGGGCGCGCTGGACTCGGGGAGTTTTCTTCTCGAACTCGCGGCTTATGGGGCTAAAGCGGGGATTCGTCCTTCCTGGACGCCGGCGATGCGGCGGCTCATGCTGACCCGTGAACGCCTGAGCGCTCTGCGCGGGGGCGGTATACTCGATCAGCTGGAAGCGGCTCTTGACGCATGGGAGGATCTTCACGCCGAGAATGCCGAGGCAAGAACTTGGTTCCGGAACGCCCGCGCGCTGCGAAGAGTGCGCGCTCTCATCCGCCTGGAGATGAGAAGATCTGATTGGGATCTTTATGCGGCGGATCCCGCGGGGCATCGCCGGCTGCTTCCCGGCGCAAAGCCTCCGCTGAAAGCTGCGGAAGATTTTTATCGGTGGGCTGTGAAGCGGGACGATGTTTTTCTGAGAAAAATCTCAGAGCGCGCGTCTCGTCTCGGGACCCAGCGCATGGCTCTCAGCATCGGAGGTTTTCACTCGCAGGGTGTGAGGAAGGGATTTCGCCGAGCCGGATTTTCGTATGCCGTGATCACGCCCCGCTTTTTTTCTCTTGAGGGAGAAGCGTTCTATGAATCTCTGATGCGGGGCCAGTTTTCTTACCGGGCCGAGGGGCAGAGGAGTTACTACGATGCGTTTTTGCATCATGCGGCAGAGCAGCTGAGAAGACAAATTCCGGAGGAAGAGGCGAGTCTGAGGATGAAGGTTTGGCGCGATGAGATTCTCAGATTTCTGGCGCATGAGGGTAAAATAGACCGATGGGAGGAGTACGGCCTCTATCTTGAGGCGTCAGCGAACAACGGCGGTCCTCTGGGTCTCAACGCCGAGCAGCAGCGGCGTTTGTTCTTGAGATGGGATGAGGAAACGGAGCGGTTTCAGCGCGAGACGGCGGCTGTCTGGAAAAGGAGTTTTGATCGGAAATTGGCCCTGGCGGCGAGAGGCGGCGGCAGAGAAGGAGGGCCTGAGCAAGATAACGGGACACATGTAAGAAAGAGCCTTACCGAAAAGAATCCCTCCGTGCAGGCCCTCGCCGCAGCGCGCGCTTTGGCAAAAAATCCAATCATCGCAGGCGCCCCGAGATCGGCGCTTCAGACCCCTTCGACCCCGGAGCTTTTGCGGTCTTTGCGATCCGAGCTTCGCACCGAAGACCCCGAGGAACCCATCCGCGTGCTTGACTTCGACAGGCTTCCCGAGGACCTCTGGAAAGAGATTAAAGAAAGACTGAAGCTTAAGATGATTGCTTCCGGTCTGACGACCGCCGTCTACGAGTCTGCGTTGTACCCGGGTTACGTTCTGAAAAGGAAAAAAAAGTCTGAAGAAATATCGCATACAATACATCCCGCGGAGCATAGCCTAAAGGAGCTGACCGAGATCTCGGCCCGCCTCGCTTCTCTGGGGCTCGGACTCGAAGAGAAGCGGATCGTTATCCGCCTTCCAGGCCAAGGAGAGCAAAACTTACCCCTGACGTGGCAGAAAAAAACCAAACCGCTTCACGTGATCCTGAGCGAAGGTAAACTCGGGCATCAAGAGGTTTCCAAGGCGGCAATCGAGTTACTCAAGGGGCTTTGGCGTCAGGGCTATTTCGATGCTGATTTCAGGTTTGGCAACCTGGGTTTGGACTCATCCGCAGAGTCGCTGTTGGCTCGCCCTGCCGATACGCAGACGCTTCGAGCTGCATTATCGGGCAGGAGCTTTTTTTCGAGTTGGTTTCAGAAGGTTGGGCGGACGGCCGCACCCGGAGCCGTTTTAACGGAGCCTAATCCTCTTTACACCCATGAGGAAAAACCGATTCGGGCGCTGCTTTTTGATCATGATTTCGTTTCCCTTATGCCTGAGGCGGAGGATCCCGAGGTTATTTATCAATGGCTCAAAGCCCGTCGCCCTGAAAAGGACGGAGAGCTTTTCCTGTCGCTGGGTGAGAATTTCGTCAATAATTTTTTTTATTTTCCAACCGAATCTGATGATGCAAAATCCAAGACGCAAGTCCAACAGCTCAAGCCCCTGAGAGATTTAATTTTTCCCGCGACCGATCCAGAAAAAATCCGTAAAGAAATCAACAGCGCTGTAAACGAGGGCAAGCGGAAGGCTGCTGAGCTCAAACGCCAGAGGCCTCTTGCGGAACGACCCTCCGTCGAGGACCGCAAAGCGGCTGCTTCCATAGTACTTTCTCGGATGGAAACTTCGCCTGTGATTCTGAACGCGATCAGGGAATTAGCCCACACAATTGTTCGCGTGAGGAGTACTCAGGGACAAGCCGCCCGTCCCTTGCCGGGCCGATCCGAACTTAGAAATGATGATTTCCCTCCGCCGGCGTTGCTCGACGAAGGCGAGGGTGAGCCGCTTCTTTTTTCAGCGGAGGAGATGCGCGAAAAGTTTTTCGACTCAAAACGTTTCTGGGAAGGGGAGAATGCGGCAAAATTTCCGGACCTTAAAAGGCTGATCCGTCACTATGGGAAGGTTCGGGGTGCAAAAAAAATTGTTTCCCGCCTCGCGCAAGCCTGGCTGAGCGGGGATCAGAGCGGTTTTAAGGGCGCCGCAGGAGAACTCTTCGCGCTTGACGGCTTGATCCGCTCCTTGGAGAAGGCCTACGACATTGAAGTTCTTGGGGTCGGGCTTATGGCCGGCTACCGAGAAATAGACGCCTTTCTCAAGATTCAGCGCAAGCCGTCTATCGGAGCGGCGTCTGAGGGATTTCTAGAAGATGGTTTCTATACGCTTGAAGTCAAAACATCCTCGGAAGATGGCGATGATCCGAGATTCATCAGGACGGTCATGGGGTCTCAAGTGATTCATCAAATCACAGAGACGATGCGCTTAAAGGATGCCGGGATTCCCTACCGGGGGGCCATTCTGGGACTCGCTGGGAGGGGAGCTGTGCGGGCTCTCAGAGCGGAAAAATATAATGACCTTGAAACCCAAGTGCCGCTTTACTCCTTTCATGCCGGCCCCATGACCATCATCCGTGACACGAATGCGGAGACGGTTCCTGCACCGGCCGATCAAGACTTTGAAGGGTGGTGGATGGCAAAAACAAATATCCGGGCCTTTTATTTCGAAGTCCTGCTTCCCGCGTTTGGTTTAAGCCCCTCACTTTCAGGGGAATCGCTCGAGCGGCGGGACCGGGCTCTCGACGCGATCGAATCGCGGGAGAAGACGCAGATGCTGATGGCGCGCAAGAGAATGCTGGAGTCGAAGAAACACCTCAGACGTCTGGCTGAAGAAAAGGAACGGCGAGTGCGCGAAGCCCTGGGATGGGTCAGCTATTTCAAGCCCGTGAACGATCCTGAGGCGGCTGCTGAATCCCGGCTGATCGAAGATGCGCTTTTTTGGTATTTCGGCCGCCTTGAGATCAGCGTCGAAAGTTTACGCCGTGACCTGCAGAGCTCTGTTCTTGTCCCCCTTGGTGAAGCTCCCGATACCGCCAGCCCGGCGGCGCGTGATAGAGGCCGCGGCTGGGATTTTCTGAAGTCTGCATACAGGAATAGCCGTAAGTCCTCGGCGGTGCCGCCCGCCGAAACTCCAAAGAAACCTCCAAGACAAACCGGGGCTCCGCCCGTTCGGCCGGATGCGGTGCGTGCTCTGAGCGAAGCGAAGGGATTTGGAGATCATTTCGCAAAACACCCGAAGATGCAGGGAACCTTGAGTGCCCAAGATGCAGATTATGCCGCGAGTATTTTTTGGATTTATTTTACAGGCCGCCATGAAGAAGGCCGAGGCATTACTTCAACGCGCCAGGAAATACAGCGAGACATTGCTGATCAAGGTTGGCCGGAGACGTGGAAAAAAATCGTGCGCGAGGCGGAGCGTTATTATGGAGAGACGCTGAAAGCCCCGCCGGAAGCGAGATCCGAGCTCAGACTTCTTGCGCAGGGAGACGTCGATCTCGATATCCCTGCGGACCCGCAAGTGAGTTTGGAACAGGCTGCGGCGGCCGGTGCAAGAGCTCTTGGATTTCAGAATGAAACGATAGCGTCATGGGCGCGCCGCCGTTTGGAAAGGCTGAAGAGAGAAACTGCCCAGAGCGGCCGAGTTGATGTTCGTCCATGGAAGATTGATCCTGCGGATGTGCCGCAAGTTCCCGCCGGATTCTCCTTGGCCCGAGCGCTTCTTTTGCGCTGGCAAAGTGTTATGAGTGCATTTTTTCCCGGCCAGCAAGAGATTTCAAGAGCGTTCTATCAACCGACTTCGGCGGATGTACAGCATGCAAAATTTCTTTTGGCACCCGGGCAGCGCCAGCTTCTCTTGGATCTGCTCAGCCGTCACTTCGGACGAAGGACCGTTTTTCCTGAAAATTCTCCGTTGTCGATGGACCTCGATTTTTTTCTAGATACGGACGAGTCCAAGGCCCGGGATTTCGTCCGTAATAAAGTCGCGGGAGGAGGGTTCTCTTTCGCTTATCTCAAGTCAACCGAGACACGAGGTGAAGTTGCACCGGTTTTCCGATTGCCGGGGATACGCCGGGTTTCTTATACCCTCAAAAGTCCGTTGAGTCTGTCGAATGAGGATTTGGCAGGGGGTATTCACATCCTGTTCAGCGAGACTCCCATTCATACGAATCCAGGCGCGTCTAAAAGTGCGGGCGTTCTGGTATCACGCGAAGATTTTCTGAACACGCGCTTGGACGCCCCAGAAT
>VFQY01000001.1 GCA_018883425.1 Candidatus Omnitrophota bacterium
GGACACAGCCGGGCCAAACACTCGAATCATCGCCGATCCTGACATCGCCGATCACGTGGGCTGCGGGATCAACGTAAACCCGGCGACCCAAAACGGGCCTCACCGGCAGAAGAGGTGCCTTGGGCGGGGTCTTTCTTGCGGGCATGCTCACCCCTGCTTCAGAAGCTGCCGGAGCACATACTGAAGAATGCCGCCGTGGCGGTAATAATCAAGTTCCACGGGGGTGTCGAGACGGCACACCGCATGAAAAACCTTGGTCCCCGCCTGCCCCTGGGCTTTCACCGTGAGTTTTGTTCCGGGCTCGGGGCCGCCTGCAATTCCCTCGACAGCATAGACTTCACTGCCGTCGAGACCCAGCGTCTGGGCATTTTCTCCATCAAGAAACTGAAGGGGCAGAATGCCCATTCCGATCAGGTTCGAACGGTGAATGCGCTCATAACTTTCCGCAATCACAGCCCGTATACCAAGCAGCGCGGGTCCCTTGGCCGCCCAGTCACGGGACGAACCGGAACCATATTCCTTTCCGGCAATCACAAGAAGCGGTGTCTTAGACGCGGCGTACTGCACAGAAGCATCGTAGATCGCAACCTTTTCTCCATCAGGCCAATGGCGGGTCCACCATCCTTCGGCGCCGGGGACAAGCAGGTTCTTGAGCCGCACATTCGCAAAAGTTCCCCGGACCATAATCTCATGATTGCCGCGCCGCGCGCCGTAGGAATTAAAATCTCGAGGCGGCACTCCGAGCGACTGCAGGTATTGCCCCGCAGGACTGTCCTTGGCGATGTTTCCAGCCGGGGAAATATGATCCGTCGTGACCGAGTCTCCCGCCATGACAAGCACACGCGCTCCCGAAATGTCGCAGAGAGGAGCGGGCTCCTTGGGCATCGCATCAAAGTAAGGAGCTTTCTTGATGTAGGTTGATTTTTCATCCCAGGTGTAGGTATCCCCGGCCGGTGATTGAATCGCCTGCCACAGACTGTCGCCCGCGAAAACGTTTTCGTACTGCCGTTTGAACATGGCCGACTGCACCTTGCCCATCGCTTCCTGAATTTCAGCGCTGCTCGGCCAGAGATCCTTCAGGTAGACGCTTTTTCCCGCAGCATCCGTTCCTATCGGCTCAGCGGTCAAATCCATGTCAGCCGAGCCGGCTAGAGCATAAGCAACCACCAAGGGAGGCGAGGCCAAATAATTCGCACGCACCTGCGGGTTGACTCGCCCTTCGAAGTTGCGGTTGCCGGACAGCACCGCCGCAGCCACAATGTCCTTCTCTTTCACAGCGCGGCTTACAGGTTCGGGCAAGGGACCCGAATTGCCGATGCAGGTTGTGCAGCCGAAACCCACGACATGAAATTTCAGTTTTTCGAGGAAGGGCAGAAGTCCCGTTTCCTGGAGATAATCCACAACAACTTTGGAACCCGGAGCCAAACTGGTCTTGACCCAAGGCTTCACCGAAAGCCCTTTCTCGACCGCCTTTTTCGCGACAAGCCCTGCCGCGATGAGCACGGCGGGATTCGAAGTGTTCGTGCAGCTCGTAATCGCGGCGATCACAACTGCGCCGTCTTTCACTTCATACGAAGCGTCTCCGTCGCGCACAAGCGCTGTTCCGTCATCCTGAAGCAGCGGCTGAAAAGAAGTGCGGAACGAATCCCGAACTTTGCCCAAGGCCACACGGTCTTGAGGGCGCTTGGGACCAGCCAGACAAGGCTCGACGTCGGCCAAGTTTAATTCCAGCGTATCAGAAAAGAGAGGGTCCGGACTTCCAGGCTGTCTCAGAAGCCCCTGTTCACGGCAATAGATTTCAACCCTTTGGATTTGCTCCTCGGTCCGGCCCGTAAGACGCAAATAATTCAGCGTCTCGGCATCAATCGGGAAAAAACCCATCGTGGCGCCGTATTCAGGCGCCATGTTGGCAAGTGTGGCGCGGTCGGCAAGCGAAAGCTCATCGACCCCGGGACCGAAAAATTCCACAAACTTTCCGACGACTCCTTTTTTCCTCAGCATCTGCGTGACCGTCAAAACAAGATCGGTTGCCGTAATGCCTTCGCGCAGCTTGCCCGAGAACCTGAACCCGACCACCTCGGGAATCAGCATCGAACACGGCTGACCCAGCATGGCGGCTTCGGCTTCGATTCCGCCCACACCCCATCCCAAAACTCCAAGCCCGTTAATCATGGTCGTGTGCGAATCCGTTCCGACGAGAGAATCCGGATAAATGAGCGTTTCGGGACCATTTTTTTTCGTGAAAACAACGTGGGCCAGATATTCCAAGTTGACCTGATGGACGATACCCGTGCCCGGCGGGACGACCTGGAAATCACGGAAAGCCTGCTGACCCCAGCGCAAAAACTGATAGCGTTCCCGGTTGCGTTCATACTCAAGCGCGACGTTTTCACGGTACGCGGAATCGCTTCCGAAAGCATCCACCTGCACCGAGTGATCGATGACAAGATCCATCGGTTCGAGAGGATTAATTTTCGCGGGATCTCCTCCCATCAGACGGATGTGGTCGCGCATCGCGGCAAGATCGACAACGACCGGGACCCCGGTAAAATCCTGAAGCAGGACACGGGCGGGTGTAAACGAGATCTCTTTTTCGGATTTGCGGGCGGGATCCCATTGGGCCAGCGCCTGGATATCCTCTTTACGGACAGACTTGCCGTCTTCGGTTCTGAGAAGATTTTCCAGAAGAATGCGTATCGAATACGGAATACGCGCCATCTGAAACCCCGCTTTTTCGAGGGCATCCAAACGAAAGAGGGTGAAGGTTTCACTGCCGATCTTGAGGGTCGACTTGGATTGAAAGCTGTTCATGACGCTCCGGATTTTACCGGCCCCTGGAAGAGGCCGGACGCAATTGTTGGGACGCCGCCGCGGGCGTCCCGGTTGTTGTCGGGTATGAAACGGCTAAGGTTTCACCTGTGTCGTGCTGATCTTCGCGCAGTTTTCCCGCACATGCTCCGCCGACACATGAAGCGCCTTACGCTGATCCTCGGTAATCGGAAGTTCGACAACCTCCAGAATTCCGGAACGGCCCAAACGGGCCGGAACCCCGCAGTAAACATCGCGGATTCCGTATTCTCCTGTCAAGTAGGCGCAAACCGGTATCACTTCCCGCGTGTCGCCGAGCACGGCGCGGACCATACGGACCGCCGAGGATGACGGCGCGTAATAAGCGCTTCCGGTCTTGAGATATTTTACGATTTCAGCGCCGCCGTCGCGGGTTCGCTGATTGATTTGCTCAATCTTATCGGCAGGCAGCAGCTCAGTCACCGGACGGCCCTGAACAAAGGTGTGCTGAGGCACAGGCACCATTTCGTCGCCGTGTCCGCCGAGCACCATCGCCTTGACATCCGCTGGTTTGCATCCCAAAGCCTCTGCGATGAAATAGGCACAGCGGGCCGAATCGAGCTCGCCGGCCATACCGAAGACGCGGCGGGTTTCAAAACCGGATTTTTTCCAGGCCAGATACGTCATCACATCCAGCGGATTTGTGACGGTGATGATCACCGCGCTGGGCGAGTACCGCGCGCACTGTTCAACAATCCCGCCGACAATCTCGGCATTTTTAAAGAGGAGGTCATCACGGGTCATACCGGGTTTCCGAGCTAAACCGGCCGTGATCACAATCACGTCTGAATCCTGAGTATCCTCGTAGCGGTTGGTTCCCAAGATGGCTGTCGAAAATCCCTCGACCGGAGCGGATTCCATCATATCGAGCGCTTTGCCCTGCGGCAGCCCTTCGACGACGTCGATCAGAACCACATCCGCGATTTCTTTTTCCACGAGACGCTGAGCCGTCGTCGACCCGACGAAGCCTGCGCCCACAACAGTTACCTTAGGTTTTGCCATGTTCTTATCTCCTTAAGAAGACCGCGCCAGGCGCGGAATGTTTTAACGTCCAGCTTTGGAAAGTTCCATTTTGCGGATGATGGCATCTCCCATTTCACGGGTCCCCACCGCAGTCGGATCATTCCGGCTGGCTTTCATATCGTAGGTGACGTCCTTGCCCTCGCGAATCACCTCTGCCACAGCCTGCTCGAGACGATCGGCCGAATCATGCTCTTCCAGGTAGCGGAGCATGAGAACCCCGGAGAGGATCATCGCCGTCGGATTAACCTTATTCAGACCCTTGTACTTCGGCGCAGACCCGTGCGTCGCTTCAAAAAGAGCTCCGTTGGATCCGATGTTGGCTCCAGGCGCGACTCCCAGACCTCCGATGAGACCTGCGCAGAGATCAGAAAGAATATCGCCGTAAAGATTGGGAAGCACCAGCACATCGTAAAGCTCCGGCGTTTGAACAAGCTGCATGCTCATGTTATCGACGATCCGGTCATCGAATTCGATGTCGGGATACTGCTTGGCAACTTCGCGCGCCACTTCAAGAAAAAGCCCGTCTGAAAACTTCATGATGTTGGCTTTGTGAACCGCGGTGACCTTCCTGCGCTTGTACTTGCGGGCATACTCAAACGCGTAGCGGACGATGCGTTCCGTCCCGAAAACCGAGATGGGCTTGATGCTGACGCCAGAATCCGGCCGGATCTTCTTGGCCGCATACCGGTTAATAAACTCAATGACTTCCTGACATTCTTTCGTGCCTTTCTGGAATTCAATACCGGCATAGAGGTCTTCGGTGTTTTCCCTCACAATCACCAGATCGATATTCTGATAGCGTGAACGGACGCCTTCGTAGCTCTTGCAGGGGCGCACGCAGGCATACATATCGAGTTCCTTGCGGAGGGCAACGTTGACAGAGCGGAATCCCGTGCCGACCGGCGTCGTGATCGGCGACTTGATGGCAATTTTATTTTTTCTGATCGATTCCAGCACACTGTCGGGCAGCGGCGTGCCGAGCTTGGCCATTACATCCACTCCAGCTTCCTGAACATCCCAACGGAATTGAACGCCGGTAGCTTCAAGACACTTGCGTGTCACCTCGGCGAGTTCAGGACCGATGCCGTCTCCCGGAATAAGGGTAATATCGTAAGTCTTCATGACCATCTCCTTGAAAAGTCGAGGGTAAAGTCCTCATGCTTGGGAGGGGGTCCCGAAGAGCACTTGACTTTAGGGGTTTTCATTGCAAAATAAGGCCGTCTTAATTCTTTCCTGCGAGAAGCGCGTATTTTATATGAACACAGAAAAAATTAAAAGCACCCTATTCGAAGCCTTGAAAAAGGCCGGATCCATCGCCCGCGAAGCGATCCACGCCCCCAAAGAAGTCCAGATTAAAGCCGAATACAGCATTGTCACCCAGACGGATATGGAATGCGACCGCGTGATCGTCGAAACAATCCGCCGGGAATTTCCGGATCACGCCTTCTTAACTGAGGAGTCCCCGGCAAGCGGCCATTCCTCATCGCGGTGGATTATCGATCCCATTGACGGCACCACCAATTTTGCTCACGGCTACCCGGTTTCCTGCGTCTCCATCGCGTTTGAATACGAGTCTCAGGTGCTCATGGGCGGGATCTTGGATCCGTTTCGGGACGAGCTTTTCTTTGCCGAGAAGAACCGAGGCGCCTTCATGAACGGCAAGCCCATCCGCGTGTCCGCAGTCTCAAAACTTACGGAAGCTCTCATCAGCACAGGCTTCCCCTACGATACCCGTCAGCACGTCGACGAATACCTTGCGGTTTTCAAACAGTTCCTGCTCGCCTCTCAGGGCGTACGCCGGGCCGGAGCTGCTGCGCTCGACCTTTGCTATGTCGCATGCGGCCGTTTCGACGCCTACTATGAAAAAAATCTTCAGCCCTGGGATAAGGCCGCGGGTCTGCTGATCGTCGAGGAGGCCGGGGGAAGAATTTCTGACTATGCGGGAAATGCTCTCAAGCTCACAGACCGCGCCAACCTCGCCTCGAATGGGGTCCTGCACGATTCGATGATGGCCGTCCTCCGGCCCTACGCCTGAGCAGAATTCTTTTTCTCAGACAATATCTTTTCCAGAAAAGCTGCCGGTTTGTCCCAGTAATCCTCGCCAGCCTTGATGGGAAGATCGTTATGGCGCCCGTCGGCGATTGAAAAAAACTCCTTGGGAAGGGGCGCCTTTTCAAAAAGTTCTCCCGCCATGGCGTACGGGCAGATTTCATCTTCCATTCCGTGAAGAATGAACAGGGGTGCCTTGAGCCCTGCGATGTAATCTTCATTAGGGAAGGTGAAGTCACGGACGAGCGCCGAGGGCACGAAGGGATAGTGGATTTTGCCGAGATCCGCAAACGAAGTAAACGGGGCTTCGAGAATCACAGCCGCCGCGGAATGCTCAACGCCCAGGCGGATTGCCGGATGCGTCCCCAGAGATTCCCCGTAGAAAACAACTTTGGACAGAGGCCAGTTTTTTTCTTTCATGAGCCATTCAAGAGAGGCCTCAGCATCCCGCATCACATCGTCCTGATGCTCGATTCGTCCCTGGCTGGCGCCGTAGCCCCTGTAATCGACGAGACACACAGCGTATCCGCGCCGAACCCATCCGTCAGCTTTGGCAAGTCGGCCGGAAATATTTCCCGCGTTGCCGTGAAAAAAAAGCAGAACTGCTTTTGCGCCAGGAGCGGGAAGGTACCAGCCGTGCAGATCCACCCCGTCAGACGTGCGAATGAGCGCGTTCTCAAAAATCAGTCCGTAGTCGGCCGGTTTTTCATAAAAGGCCTTTTCCGGAAAAAAAATCATCGAAGCAATCATAAGTTTAAGCAATCCTTCCCAGAAATTCATCGCAAGGTCTCTCCGTGCAAGCTTAGTCAATCCGGCTTTAAAACTCAATGACAAACCCGCCCGTTGCAAAAGAACCGCGATCTTTCTAAACTAGGGGTCCATGAAACCTCATTTACTTCATCCGCTGAGAAAAAAACTCCTTGCCTGGTACCGCTCGGAGGCGCGCAAACTCCCATGGAGGGAAACGCGGGATCCCTACGCAATCTGGGTTTCCGAGATTATGCTTCAGCAAACCCAGGTCGATACCGTCATCCCGTATTACGGGCGCTGGCTTCAAAAGTTTCCGGATGTCCAAACCCTCGCAAGCGCGCCGCTCGAAGAAGTTCTGTCCGCCTGGGCCGGGCTGGGCTATTACCGCAGAGCCCGCAGCCTTCACCAGGCCGCTCAGCTCCTTGTGGAAAAACACGGCTCTAAAATGCCGCGCCAGGCCGCTCAACTCATCCTCCTGCCCGGCGTCGGCCGCTACACGGCCGGTGCCGTAGCCAGTATCGCTTTCGGAGAAAGGACTCCCCTCGTCGACGGAAATGTGATCCGGATCCTGACGAGAATTTTTGCCATTCCGCGCAGCACCGCCGAACCGGCAACCCAAAAAGAAATCTGGGCTCTTGCCGGCGCTCTGGTCCCGGACGGCAGTCCCGGCGATTTCAACCAGGCCCTGATGGAGCTGGGTGCAGTCCTCTGTACTCCCAGGAATCCGCTCTGCAGCGCTTGCCCTGTTGAGCGGCAATGCCGGGCAAGGGCTCTTGGAAATCCCACCCGCTTTCCTGTACAGCCGCGGCGCGTAAAAATTGAAAAAATCCGGAACTTTTCGCTCGTCCTGAATCAGCGCGACAAAGTCTGGCTTCAGAAACAATCCGCAGAAGGGCGCTGGGGAGGTCTGTGGATGTTTCCTTTTTGGGATAACCTAAAATCGCTGCTGCAAGCCGCGGATGACGCAGGAGGAGCCGCCCAAAAATGGTTCAGCCTGAAACACGGCTACACGAAATTTCAGATCCAGCTGGACGTTTATCATGCGGCGGTTTCCGCCGTTGCGCGCACATGCAAGCGCGGCACGAGCGGGCGATGGGTGCGGCTCGAGGAACTCAAGGGTTACGCACTGCCGGCGCCGCACCGTAAAATCGCGGAAAAACTAACCGCCGGCTCTGCCCGGAAGGACCGATATGACGCAGCCTGATTCCTTCTCACAGGAAGAAACTCTTCTTTTTACACCGCTGCCTTGCGACGCTCTGCGCGTGCGGGGCAAAGACAGGGTAAGCGTTCTTCACCGCCTCCTCACTCAGGATATCCGCGCCCTGGCGCCGAACCTCGGAACGGAATCCGCACTCTTGAACGCCCGGGGCAAAGTGCTCGCCCTCATGAAAGTCGAAGCGTTTGGGGATTCTCTGCGCATTTCTGTCGAACAAGACTTCGGAAAAAAAACCCGTGAGGCACTTGAAAAACTCATCATCACAGAAGATGTCCAAATCGAAAGCGAGGAGAACCTCGTGCGGATCATCCTTACGGGCCGGCGGGCAAGAACGATACTCGAAACGGCTTTCTCGCTGTCCTTAGCCCCGCTGCGCTCCGAAAGGTTCTTTGACCTTGCCGAATTTTCGTGGGGCGGGAATGCCGCTGTCCTTGCGGAAATTCGGCCGGATTTTTTTGAAGTCCTCCTTCCGGCGTCCTCCGCCCCTTCCTTCGAAGAGCGTCTTGTCCAATCGGAACAGGCGGCGCAGCTCAGCTGCCGAGACCTCGGAGGCTGGGAAGTTTATCGAATCGAACACGGTCTGGCGAAGCTCGGCATCGACATCACGGAGGAAGACACACTTCCGGAAACCGGATTGGACGGAATTCTAGCGAGCGGCACCAAGGGCTGTTACCCCGGTCAAGAAGTTGTCGCAAGAACGAATACCTACAGCGGTCATGCAAAAAAGTTGCGGGTCCTCATGTTCACATCGCAAAGGGTTCCCAACCCGGGCAGCCCGATCTTTTCAGGGGGCGGGGAAATCGGCCGAATTACAAGCTCCTGCTTTTCAGCACGGCAGCAGAAAACCATGAGTTTTGCATATCTCAGGAGAGGGCACTTCGAAATCGGCAGCAAAACGTTTTTGACGATCAACGGCCTCGAGTCAGAGACGGCCGTGCTCGACCCGCGGGATTTGAGAAATCAATCGGGCCGCCAAGGCTGATAATCAGGCACGGCTGAACAAAGCGCTCTGAGAATCGCGTCCCGATCCGAGCCCAGGGATGCCTGCTTAAGAAGGAATTCCATCTTCTTGCGAAAATCAGCGTCTGTGACGGGGGCTTCCCAAATTTGAATCTTGGAGCATTCGGTCGGGATCAACCGCTCGCCTTTCATCTGGATCTCCTCTTCGAGTTTCTCGCCCGGCCTGAGACCGATGTAGCGGATGGGAATCTGATCCGGCGCGGCGCCCATGAGCTGCATAAGATTACGGGCTAAATCGGCAATCCTCAGAGGGTCGCCCATGTCCAGAACGAAAATTCTTTTACCTCCGCCGATCCTGGAGGCCTCCAGGATCAAAAAAACCGCCTCCGAGATATCCATAAAATAGCGTTTGACGTCCGGATGCGTCACGGTGACCGGACCGCCCCTTTCAATCTGGGATCTAAAAAGCGGGACGACGCTGCCCCGGCTGTTGAAAACGTTTCCAAAACGGACTGCCATGAACTGGGTTTTTGCGGAGCTCATGGTCTGCAGATAAAGTTCTCCGATCCGCTTCGTGGCCCCCATCACGCTCGAGGGACGAATCGCTTTATCCGTGGAAACCATCACGAATTTTTCCGATTCAAACTGGGCCGCCAAATCCGCAGCATTGCGGGTACCGAGCACATTATTCAGGATACCCTCGGCAACATGATGCTCGAGAAGCGGCACATGTTTGTAGGCCGCGGCGTGATAGACGATCTCGGGACGATGACTGGAAAAAACTTTTTCAAGAGCGGCGCGGTCCCGAATATCCCGCAGATAAGGCACCACCCGAACCCCGGAAGCTGCCGATGCCGCAAGCTCCATTTCGATCTCATAAAGATTACTTTCTGACTGATCGACCAAAACGATTTCATGCGGATGATGCTCGTGAATTCTGCGGGCAAGCTCCGACCCGATGGATCCGCCGGCCCCAGTAATGAGAATTCGCTTCCCGGCCAGAAAGTTTTCAAGACGGCCCGCATCCGCTTTGACCAAACTTCTTCCGAGAAGGTCGGCGACATCGACTTCTTTGAGCTGGAGCGGCACGATCTGGGGGGGCAGAATGTTTGCCATGCGCGGCATGATGCGGCAGATCAGATCCAAGCGCCTCCCTTCGCTGAGAATGGTCTGGATCGTTTGTCCTGAGACCTCTGTCAGCGCAATGATCAAGGCCTCGGCTTTTTTGACCCGGGCAGCCTGCGTCAGGTGATTCAACCCCCCGAGAACTTTGATACCGTGAATGCGGACCCCCGCCTTGAGCGGGTCTTCATCCAGAATGCCGACCGGGCGGTAACCCAGGCCGGGCCTTTTCATCAACTCTCGGATCAAACGCTCGCCGGCGTCACCCGCCCCGAGGATAAGCGTATTTTTCGACTTGTGTCCGGTGCGGGGAACGCGGAGACGCTCTGCCGTCACCTTAAAAAAAATACGTGAAAAGCCAAGCGCCAAAATCAGGATGAGCCAATCCAAAACCAGCGTGGATCGGGGCTGATAACCCGTCTGTGCCAAAAAACTTACGACAGGCAGGAGCAGAGAACCCGCCGTCACGGACTTGACGATCGCAATCAGTTCGGTCAGTCCCAGATATTGCCAAAGCGTCTGATAAAGTCCGAAAGAAACGTAACAAAACCCCCGGAGGATCAGCACCCAGGGCAGCATGGCCCAGAAAATGGCGAGCTGATCTTCGGGGACCTGATTTTCGAACCTCAGAAGAAAGGCAGCCGCGTAGGAGGCTGCGGCCAGCACCAAATCAAACGCAAGAAAAGAAATTCTGCGCCGGCTTTCGAAGATATATCCCCATTTAAAAAAACCGGAAGTCAGAGCGGGCACGGCTCGGAAAACGATTTTCAAATCCTTCAGGGGGTCCCGGCTTCGCACATAATCCAGATCGCACTGTATTTTTGCTTTCAGGATATGTTCCCGGTAAAAAGCTTCAATATCTCCGGTCTCGGGCAAAATTTTCTCTTCATCGCGCCAAAGAAGCTGCGATGAACCCAAAATGCCGGGCCTGGTTTCAAAAATTTCAGCGCGCTCGCTCTCCGCATAAAGATCCATCATGCGGGGCACCTCGGGACGCGGCCCCACCAGGCTCATCTCGCCTAAAACCACATTGAAAAGCTGCGGAAGCTCATCCAGCTTTGACTTTCTTAGAACACGGCCGATCCTCGTAATCCGCACATCGTTCTTAGCCGTAATTTGTGCGCCGAGGGATTCAGCGTCTTCCACCATCGTACGGAATTTCCAAATCCAGAACACCTGACCTCTCCGCCCCACTCTCTCTTGCCGAAAAAAAACACTGCCCTCGGCATCAAGCTTGATGAGCAGCGCAGTCAAAATCATCAGCGGGGACAGAACCGCGAGAGCCGTCAGACTGACCGCAAAATCCAGAACTCTCTTCATAACGGCCTCTTGAGGTCTGCGCTCTGCAGGATTTCGAGAACTTTCTGAGCGACGAAGCCGGCATCTTCATCCGACATCCCGGGATAGATGGGCAGAGAAACAATTCTTTTGAAGCAGTCTGAGGTGTTGGGAAAATCTTCGGGCTTGAGCCCGAGTTTTTCCTGATAATACGGGTGTTCACTGAGCGGAATAAAATGGACGCTTGTTCCGATACCGGCAGAGCGCATCTTCTCCATGAATTCGTCGCGGCTGATCGAAAGCTTCTCGATCTCAAGCTTGATCACAAACAAATGCCAGGCATGCGACTCAAAACTGCCGCAAGCCGGTGTACGGAGAAGTTCACAGCCCCGGAAGGCCTCCAAATAGCTCGCCGCGATCCTCCGCCGCCTCTCGAGGAAGCGTGCGCTTTTTCGAAGCTGCTGAAGACCAATGGCTGCCTGAATATCGCTCATATTATATTTTCGGCCGAGCGTCACCACATCGTAGCGCCAAGCGCCTGGATTTTGATAGCGCTTCCAGGCGTCGCGCGTAATCCCATGAAGGGAAAGCAGCCGCGCCCGCTCGATCACCTCATCATGAGGCGTCACCAGCATTCCTCCTTCACCCGTGGAAAGTGTCTTGGTCGCGTAGAAACTAAAACAAGTAGCATCGCCGAAAACGCCGACTTTTTTTCCTTCGTAAAGCGTTGGAAAACTGTGCGCGGCATCTTCCACCAGCTTCAAACTGTAGCGCTCTGCGATCCTCTTGATGGGATTCAGCTCACACGCCTGCCCCGCAAAGTGGACAGGCAAAATAGCCCGGGTCCGGGCGGTGATTTTTTCCTCGATTCTGTCAGCCAGAATGTTGAAGCTCTCAGGACTGCAATCCACATAAACCGGTTTAGCCTTGCAATAGAGAATGACCTCAGAAGTGGCGACAAAAGTAAAAGGGACCGTAATCACCTCGTCGCCCTCTTTGATCCCAAGAGCCTCGAGCGCTACGTGCATCGCTGCCGTCCCGCTATTGACGGCCAACGCGTGTTTGACCCCGATCTCGGCCGCAAAGGCCCGCTCGAAATCCCGGACTTTCGGCCCCGTCGTAATCCAACCGCTGCGGATCGTCTCCGTCACTTCGCGGATTTCTTCTTCTCCATACTCCGGTTTATGAAATGGAATCTTAAGCTCTTCCAAAGCTGTCCCCTTCGGCAAGAAATTTTTCAAGGATAGAAACAATGCGCTCCGCTGCGCCGCCATCCCAAAGAGGGATAGCTGTCGGAACAGGCCGCGGCTCTTCCAGGATCCTGAAAGCCTGCTCAATGATTTTCTTTTCATGGACAGCGCAGAGCCGGTTTGTTCCCTGAGTCAAAGTCACCGGCCTTTCGGTATTCTTTCGCAGAGTGATGCAGGGGACAGCCAAAGCTGAAGTTTCCTCCTGCAGTCCTCCCGAGTCCGTCATCACGAAGGCGGATCCGGCCGTCAGCGAGAGAAAGTCGAGATACCCCAGCGGTTCCGTCAGCGTTACCCCCGACCATTCAGCTCCGAGGACTTCGATGCGCTGAAGTGTCCGCGGGTGAATGGGAAACACAACGGGGATCCGGGATGCAATTTGACAGACCGCACGGTTCAACTCAAGAAGCGTTGAGGGCCGATCGACATTCTCAGGACGATGCAGAGTCAAAAGAGCGTAAGATTTCTCCCGAAAACCGTACCTCTCCCAAGCCCTTCTCGTCAGGGCTTTTTCGAGCCCCCGAATCAGGCTGTCGATCATGGTATTGCCGCTATCGAATATCTTAGCCGCGTCAACACCTTCGCGGAGTAAATTTTTCCGCGCACTCGGCTCCGTGGCAAAGAGCAGCGACGAGAGGTGATCCGTAATAACCCGGTTGATTTCCTCCGGCATAGCTCGATCAAAAGATCTCAAACCTGACTCGATATGAGCAACAGGTACTTGCATTTTTGCCGCCGTCCAAGCACAGGCGGCTGTCGAATTCACATCGCCGGCAACAATCACAATTCGGGGCTCGGCTTGAGCGCAGACGGGTTCAAAGGCCTTCATGATCTCTGCTGTTTGAGATGCATGCGAACCCGAGCCGGCACCCAAATTCATATCCGGCTTCTGCAAATCGAGATCCCGAAAAAAAACATCCGACATCTCGGGGGAGTAATGCTGTCCCGTATGAACAAGCATATGCGGAAGTTTCCTGCGGCTGATCTCGCGGACTACCGGGGCCATTTTGACAAAGTTGGGACGGGCACCGACAACCGATAGGATCATGACGGCACCGGACTGATCAGCATATGGATGAATTCTTCCTGGATCTTTCTTCGGTCATAACGTTTTTTAACTTCAGCTTTGCCGGCATCACCCATGGTCTTACGCAATCCTGCATCGCGGGACAAGACCTCCACGGCCTCGACAAACTGCTCGGTATCTTTGGGTTTGACCACAATACCGCAGCCGCAGCCTCTGACAATACCTGCAGCTTCCCCCTCTGCCGCCAAAATGACGGGTTTAGCCGCAGCCATCGCTTCATAGAGCTTGGATGGAACAGCTCCTGGTAGAGTTCCAAGCAGGGGAACCATGAGAATATCGGCCGCCGCGAGCATTTCAGGAACTCTGTCGTACGGTCTTCCATCAAAAAAAGACACATTTTTAAGGTCTCTATCTTTCGCCAGCTTTATCAATGCCGATTTTGCGGGCCCGTCACCGGCAAGAACATAATGGACCGGAAGATGCCGGGTTCGGGATGCCGACTCCAGTATTTGTTCCAACCCCTGCGCCAGACCGTGAAGGCCGGCGTAAAGAGCAAGACACGGTTTTTGAGGATGGTTCGGGATTCCCGGAAAGACCTCTTGGCGCCGGGCCGCCGGGAGAAGATCGAACTTTTCGAGATCCGCCCCATTAGAGAAAAGTGCTGTTCTCACTCCGGGAAACCTCGATGAGATGTCAGCAATAATCTCCCGCGACTGTCCTGTCACCAGCCAGGCCCTTTGGTAGAAAAAGGCTTCCATCAGACTGCATGCATGAAAAACAGGACCGCCCGCGCGGAGCTTACCGAGCCGAACGGCGGAGTCCGGCCAAAGGTCTGACACATTGAAAATCCAGCGGGCACGCTTCCATCGGCTGAGAAGAAATCCGCTGATTCCAAGGAAAAGAGGCGGACTTTCTGTAAAAAAATAATCGGCTTTCGGCAGGAAAAAAATGCCGTAGACAAACGACGCCAAAACAAACGAGAAATAATTGAAAAGTCTTTTCAGCAGACCCTCGCTCTGTGCAGGATAAATAGGCGTTCGAATCACCTGAACACCCCGAACATCCTCCTTGCGGAAAAACCCGCCGTAGCCCGGATAAATCCTTCCCTCCGGATAGCTCGGCATCGCTGTCAGCACAGTCACCGAATGGCCGCGCAGAACGAAGGCCTCCGCCAAGCTCGAAAGTCTGGCCTGCGGGGCCCCTTTCTCCGGCGGATAATACTGTGTGTGAAGGATAATCTTCATCATCGAGTGCGCCTCTCTCCTTCTTTTTAGTGCGCGAAAATAGACATTTCTTAATGACGAGCCTTGATCAAACTGTCCCCCCCTGAAAATGACCGTAAATCCCGCGAGGCGAAAAATAGCATCCGGGAGCAGACCCCCCGAAGGTTCCGCATGCGCCCCCGGATGGGAGTTTTTTCTCCACTCCTTTCCGGAAAGCTTAGGCTTTCATCGACTCAGGGAACAGCCGCCTTGATTTCCGGGCGTTTCGCAAGCTGTCACGATTCAGAAGATCCCCGGAGGACCTAAACACTTCATAACTTCTTCGTCATCAAAAGACCCTGGCCGCCGTCGTCGACGGCGCCGCTCAAGACCCACCCGAGCTTTCTATGAAAAAATAACGCCTGATGATTATTCTTATCCACAGACAGGTGCATCTGTTTTTTTCCCCTGTGCCTAGCCTCTTTCGCAAGCTCACCCATAAGACGCCGGCCCAAACCTGTGCGCTGAAACTCAGGATCCACCGCAAGCACTAGGACGCCGAAACTGTCTTCGCATATAGAAAACCGAGGTTTCGTATCACGTTTCCCCAACAGCCGTATCAAAGGGGCAAGGACCTTCCGTAAAAATCGAGCCTGAACCCATGCGCGGGGACTTACGAGCAAGCGGCAAAAAAGAAATCGTCGATTTTTTTTGACGAAACCGCTCACTGCGCCTTTAAAAGCGCCTCCCATGGCATATGCGGCTAATTTTCCGTCCGACGAAATTCCCACCGAAAAACATTCATGCGGTCCCGTCAGAAGCCAACGATAATAACGCCGCACGGCCTCAACGCCCAAGAGAGTCAGAAAGCTGTCCGGAAAAGCCCTCCTATGGAGACGCGCCGCTTTGTCCGCATCTTCACCACCCAGTCGGAATAAGGAGAGAGAGGTCTGTGGAGTCATAACTTGTCTGAAGGAGCCTCATCCTTTGACATGCGGCTGATCACTGCGCGGAATTTGCCGTTCGAACCGCGGGGAATAAGCCGGCTGTATTGGATCTGGATCAGAGCCGGTCCGGTGAGGTTCTTCATGCGTTGAATCACGGCTTGTTCCTCCTCTGCAGAAAGGGGTCTCGAACAATTCATAACAACGCTGAAGACATCCAATTTTTCCTGAACAATCTGAGATTCCCGGACAGGGAGACCGGAAAAAACGGGGTTGAAATACCAGACCTTGCGGCCGTCCCTGAGGCTGAGAACATCGTGTTTGCGGCCATCGAAAGCTCGTATTGCTGGAAGCTTTCTACCGCAGGCGCAGGGCGGGGCATCTTCCGGGGCCAGACTCAGCCTATCGCCCGTTTCATAGCGAATCAACGGCATGTCGCGATGAATAAAACCTGTTGTGATCAGCTCGCCGATCTGACCTGCTGGCACATGGACCCCTTGTTCCAAGACTTCCAGATAACCCGTTTCGGGCCACAGATGCAAAACACCCTTCTCGCATTCTCCCGCGGCGGCGCCCATTTCTGACATCCCGTAGGTTTCCCGGACAGGGCATCGGAAAGCTTTTTCCATAGCCGCCTTTTGCGACGGACTGACAGGCTCTGCGTTGGTTATCACAACCTTCAGCGGAGGCACCGTCAAATTGCGCTCAAGAATTTCACAGGCTAAAAAATGCAATGCTGAGGTATAACCCAGCAGATAAACAGCCCGGCATTTGCGGACCGCTTCCAGACATTCCGGGATGAATTCAGGAAATAGGTGATAACAGGAGATATAGAGCTGATTCGAGCCGGCGTTCCAAACCCAGAAAGGAGGCTTTCGAGCAGCGGGCCCAACGATCTTCTGGGCTCCTATAATCGCCCATCGATCATGACGCGAGACTCCGTACCACCTCCTCCAGCGCGCCTCAAACAAAGCATACCACTCCCGCAAGGTATCGCGGCTTTGCCAAAGTTTGAGGGGAGTCCCTGTCGTTCCGCCGGTCGACTCAAGATAAAGTGTTTCTCTCCGGCCGGATTCTCTGAGAAAAGCCTGAGGATTTGAGCGCACCTCCTCTTTCGAAAGGGTGGGCCAGTTCTGCAAATCTCTCCAATCCGACAGATCTCCCTGTTTTCTTCTCGACTCCCACATCGCTCGGTAGTAGGGTACTTTCCTGGCCGCATCCTCCAAAAAATCGGGAAGTTTCTCATCCCTCCAAGCTTTCCATTGCGACGCATCCCAAAACTCTCTCTCAAGCGCTTCAGCAACCAACCTCTCGGTTTCCGGCCCGTAACGAAGCATCCTGAGATGGTATCCCCAAAGACTCGCGCCAAGGCATCGGAAAGTATACGGCAGCGCTTGATAAATACAGGTCACCCGAGAATTCATCGTTCCATACCCTCTTTCCCCGTGAGAAGAATTTTTTCCCATTCCGGAAGAATAGAATCCCAACCGAATCGTTCAGCGTTAACTCTCGCTTCACGCGAAAACCGGACTGCAAGCTCCGGCTGACACAGCAGCTGCTTGACAGCTTCTGCAGCCCCTTTCGGATCTCCCGGGTTAAATAAAAGCGCGTTCTTTCCTGCCTCCCAGATTCTAGGGATTTCCCCCGCGTTCGAGCTAACGATGCAAAGACCGCTCGCCGCAGCTTCCATGACAGAAACGCCGAAGCTTTCAAGGGTTGTGGTATTGAGAAAAATGTCATGCTCTTGGAAGAGTTCGGGAAGTTTTGCATTAGGGATTCCTCCGCAAAGACGGACCGCCTTCTCTAGCCCAAGCTCGCGAATCGTCTGAAGAACTTTCCGGAACGTTCCATCTCCGGTGTCCGGACCCGCCATGGTGAGCACTGCTTCAGGGAAGTCCTGGAGAATCAGCGCCAGAGTAGTCAAAGCAGTTTGAGGATCATAAATTTTATGGAAAGCTCGAACCCAACAAAGCCGGGGACGCGGGCTCCGCCTTGAATGAAAAAAAAACTTTTTTAAATCGATGCCGTTCGGCAGGTACTCGATTTCGATCCCCGGGCAGCTCAGAGAATCCCTAAGATGGTAGGATGGACAAATTACCCGCTCTGCTTGGATTAGAAACCGTTTGAATTTTTTTTCAAAATGCCCTGCAAACGCAGGCAGATCCCCTCCATGCAGAGCTGCGACATAGGGTTTTCGAAGCACCCTCAGAAGAAAACCAGCTGCCTCGGCCCAATAAAAGGCTCTTCCGCTGTACACCAGAATGACCGCTTTGTCATAAGCACCGCGGGAAAACACAATAGCGCACGCCATGCTAAGTGCGCGGATCCACCGAGTTTTGAAAACAGAGGCTCGGGAAACTCTCCAACCCCGGGAGGACAGCCGCGACAAGAGATCTTCATAGGGGGATTTGATGGGCGATGCCTTGATGAAATTCCCGATAAAGAGCACCCGCTTTCCACTTTCTCGTTCCCCGAGAGTTTTGTCAGGCATATCTGCCTTCTTCCCTATCAAGGTTCGTCATCGTGAACTTCCTTCACGGCCCTGGCTGAAACGCCGGCATCGAGCGTATTATCAGGACTCTTGCCGGCAGTTGCGCAGGAATTTTCGGCCAAAATGCATCCGGCCCCAATAACCGCCCCATCGAGAACAGAGGCATGAGTCCCAACCCATGTACCGCGTCCGATACGAATGGGCCGGGCAATAACCTTCCCTTTTCGGAACGAACCGCTTTTTCGTGTGTGCCTCCCGCTCGCCACGACAGCATAAGGCGAGATCATCACGTCATCTTCGATACACACGTCATGATTTGCAAGGATCACCACCCCATAGGCAAGATAAACGTCCTGGCCCAGATGAATTCGAGAGGGTTGATAAAATGATACATACCGCCCCAAAACGAGCCGGGGCCCGAATTCAGCAGAAAAGAAAGATGCCAACCAACCCCGAAAACGCATCAAGGAAGCTCGGTCCGGCATCCATGCGCAAAGAAAAAGAACCGTACGAAGCGGCCAATCATGACGTAATTGAATCCGAAAATTACGCACCCTGTTCACCTCTCCAAAGCTGAAGATGTTCGGCCATCATCTCAACTTGACGATCAATCACAACGCTGCGCGCCAAATCGAAACCCGATCGGATCATCTGCATTCTGCTCTCAGAATCACCCATGAGGTCGAGCAGCGCCTCTGCAATATCGTGAGGCATCTGAGGGGGGACGATCCTTAAGGCCTTTGCGGCATATTCAGAAATCGACCCCACGTCTGTCGCAATCACAGGAAGCCCTTGCGAGAACGCCTCACTGATTGCACGGGGGAAACCTTCCGAAGAACGTGAAGCGGTCACAAAAAAATCCGCCTCCCGATAATAGTTCCAAAGCTGCGGCCCAAGGGGAACATACCCGTGATAAAAAACCCGCTCTGAAACACCTGCATCTCGGGCTCTTCCAAAGACCCTCTCCAAAACCCTATCCCGAGGATCTAGCGGGCCAACGAGATCCCATCGAACAGAAACACCTTTATTCGAGAGAAGAATCACCGCTTCGAGAACATCCTCGAGGCCTTTTGCGCTATCCATGCGGCCGGTATAGAGAAGCCTGATAACTTGCCCCCGGCAAGTGTCTTCCCGGTAAAAAAAATCGTTTTCCCCAAACGTGCTCGTCCGAACTTCTACTAATTTCGCAGCGACACCTTCCAACTGATGAAAGAGCGGACGATTGTTCACAAACGTTAAGGCCCGGCGGCAAAGTTTATTTTGCTGACTTCGGTTCCATCGGCTCCACATTGAAATCCCTAGCCGTTTTAATCCCGAACAGGCAAGGCTTGAGATCCCTTTTTCGTAATCCCCAACAAGCAGCAAGGCCAGCGGGATGTGAGGGGCTCGGCTTGCAAGGGCTTTTAAAAGCGGGGAGGGGCCCCGGAGCAGCAATAAGTCAACCTCTCGGAGCTGCTGCCTGACCCTCCCCGCGATTTGATGGCCGAAAAGAATCTGAAGGATTGCGCGCTGATGCTCCCCCAGGCTGCACAAGCTCACATTCCGAGCCTTGATTCTGCAATCCATCATCGCCGCCTCCCCGGACGCAGGCGAGGGCATAAAGCAGACGATCCTCTCGAAATGTCTCGCAAGCCTTTCCACAAAAACCGCCTGATAACCCGGCATATAGAGGCCGTCCTGTTTCCTCAGAGCCGGCAGATGGTAGTAATAACCCAGCTTCATAGGACAACCGCTCTTTCGGTTACTTGCCCCTCGGAGCTTCTCTGCGTCCTGAGAAATCGGCGGATATTTGCAGAGGTTACGATCATGCCCGCAACAAGACCGTACTTGAGCCAGGGCATTGTCCCGGTCAAACCCGCGAGCGACCAGAGATGAATCGACATTGCGATAAAACTGGCATAAAGGGCTGCTGCCCAATAGTGCTTGCGGCGAGTCATGAAAACCGCTGCGCTATACCCCCTCCCTAAGAACAGCACAAGAAGTGTGAGGTAGGGAAGGCCCCCAGCCAACCCTGTTTCGGCAAAAAATTGCATGTAAGCGTTATGCGAGGATTTGCTCTCAAACTTCTGCGATGAAAAATGACGAAGCGCCCTCGGCATTTCAAGCTCAACTCTCGTGAAGCGAAAGCGGCCGGGTCCACACCCCCACAAGGGATGTTTCTGCATAATCTTTATCGCTTTCTGGATCATCACCTTTCTAATTTGATACGACTTGTCCTGATCCAGGCTTTCGAGAGTCGAAAATCGCGAGACAAAACGCTCACGAACCTCCTGCGGCGCAGCTCTTGAAAAAATCCCCATCAAACCGCCAAGCAGCACAAGAAATAGAGCTGCTTTGAAGATGCCCCTTCCCTTTTTGGGATCTGCTGCGGCGCAAATCCATCCAAACACCGCAAACGATGCCGCAATAGCAATCCAGGAGGACCGGGAACCATTCATGAGAACGACAGCCAAAACAATGCCTAGCCCTAAAATCGCGAGCATCCTTTTTCGCGCTTCAGCTTGCATGAGAAATCCCGCGATGAAAACCGTATTGGCCGAAAAAATAAACGCGTACTCATTTTGAGTCATAAACTTCAATTCCATCCAAGCCCCGTAACTTCCGTATCGGATAGCCTCATAGAGCCTCACGAGTGCCAGCAGGAAAACGCTGAGCGAAAAAACTCCAGCCGTCAGCGGAAAAATCCAGGGTCGAAGAGACGCGAACAAAAGCGTCGTCACAAAAACAATCAGCCAGTAGGTGCAGCGGATGAGAACGATCATTTCGGTTTTTCCAAAGGAACTGCCGCTGCTGGATAACCCATTCACGAGAGCGCTGAAAAAGAAACCAGCACCCAGCCAGAGCGCCAGCCTGATCCATCCGCCCGCACGGATATCTACCCGGCGGCGAGCCTTCAAAAAAACGTCCATAAAAAGGAGATAAAAAAGAATGGCTGACAGCGAGAGCCCTACAAAAGGAAGCTCAAGGAAAGGCAGCACCGTGTAGCCTGCGGCCAAAGCAAAAACTTTGGCTGACCAAGGAATTTTTTTAGACTCTCTAAAACAAGGGTCGAAACCCGGGGCAGCCCTCATCACTCGGCCCCTCCGAGATATTCACTCTGCAGGTTTTTCCGCCGGGTCAAGTCCCGCTGAGCATCCCCTCGCCAATCCACCCTGGGAGCCAGCAGCCAGGACCTTGGGGGCACAATCAGCCCGAGGACCGCACCTGCTCCGTATCCCAGAAACCCTTGGAGTCTCGCTAGACTGGGCGCAGCGAACAACCTGGTGAGGAAAACGAGTGCTCCTCCGGCATAAGATTTCAGAAGGTTGAGGCGGTCACAAAATGAAGGCCGCCGATCCCCGCGGTAATGATCATTGAGAAAACGGCGGCTGTAGGCAGACGCGAAGCCGAAGCGGAAGGGTCTGATGGGATATGCGCAGGGAAGAGCTTCGCCAGGATGTTCAATGCCCTCGCTTTCCAGCAAAAGCAACTTCCCGGCTCGTCCCGCCCGGCGGGAAAGATAAGTATCCTCTCCTAAACCGCAACCGCGAGCAGTTAATGCGAACAGGTCATCCGAATAGCAACTCTCATTCAAGACGCTCATGCGGTAAAACATCACACCGCCTCGAAGCCACTGAGTCTCATAGATCATTTGACCAGGAATTTGACGAAGAGGCAAACGATGCCCAGCAGCGCTAAGCCCGCCGGGCGAGGCTGTGCGCGAAGACTGGAAAAGTTTTAGGAAAACCGAATTCGTCCAAGGGGTTTTTGTTTTTTTTTGATCCGACAAAACATCGTGACCGCTCAGCTTTCCGCTATCCGTGAACTTGAGGGAAACAGTAAGTCCCGCTGCGCATGTTTTTGTTTTCATGATCCCCAGCATGTCTCGAACAATCGCGGAATTTCGGAGCCGAAGATCGTCATCGAAATAAAGCAAATATTCTACGGACATTCGTGCAGCGTTCAGCCAGGCCAAGTACCTCTGATACGCAAGATTAGCATGCTGAGAGGGCTGATAGACCGCTTGTTTTTGGGTCCTCATCGCCCAATCTTCCAAGAGCCTGGAGATCTCCGGATCTTCGGGGGCGCCGTCGACAACAATCAAGACATCCGGCACCGTCTCCTGAAGAGCAAGATCATCCAGAAGTTTTTCCAAAAGACGCGGTCTTTTATACGTACAGACAGCCGCAGCAAAACGGACTTCAGACATTCGCTCCCCCTTCGGATGCTGTCTTGAGAAGATCTTCGAGGGCGGCCAAAACCGCATCGACCGAGTAAAACTTCACAGCGCGCTCCCTCCCAGCCCGACCCATCTGAGCGAGCTTATCCCGGTTCTGCACAGCCCAGGTCAGACTCGCTCTCCATTGATCAAAAGTGCTGCAGTGAAATCCCGTTTTGTCATGATTTACAATTTCTCGATTCACGCCGACAGGCGAGACCAGCGCCGGAATTCCGCACGCCATGTATTGGACCGCTTTCAAACCGCACTTTCCTCTCTCAAAAGGACTGTCTTCGAGCGGCATCAAACCCACGTCAAAATCTTGAATGAGCTCAACCTCACTGCGTTCCGTCCAGCGGCGGTAAATGACTCTGCGCCCCCCCCAGTTGACCCTCGGATCCTTTTCAAGGACCAGCACGAATTCGGCTTCCTGATCAACCTCAGTGAGGCACTCAGAAATCTTTTTTAAAAGCGGTGCAGCCAGTGAGAAAGAACCGACTGATCCTGACCAGCCCGCACGAAAGGGTCCAGCCCGCCTCTCTTTTTGAGGCACCCAGCGCAGCGTATCCGCCACCGTGGGGATCACCGCGCATCGTCGGGGCTGAAAGGCCCGCGCAAAGGCAGCCAGCGTATCATTTCCCGCAGCGGCGCCTTGAGATAACTTCAAGATGCCTTCGATTTTTTCCCTGCGGGGGCCGAGATGAATGGCATCGTCAAAATCAAAAACGATCTTGGCTTTCCGGGAATACATCCAAGGCTCGAGAAAACGCACTTTCACTTCCGGAACAAGATCTCGGTTCATCATGACCACATCAAATTTTTCAAGATCACGGATGCGCCACACGGCATTGATCAGACGGCCGGCAGCACCCAGACCCGAGTGCATCCGGCGAAACACACCGTCAGGAAGTGCACTCTTCCATTGCCTTGAGGGCACCGAGGCTCGCACAGCCACCTCATGACCTCGAGCTCTCAAGGGCTCGGCAAATTGAAGGATGCGGAAGCGCGAGGCAGGGTCGGTCATCGAACCGCTGAGCATAAGAATTCTCACGCTTCATTCCCTCTCTTCGAACGAAATTCTCTTACCCAATAATTTCCAAGAAGTTCCATCCAGTAACCGAGGCTTCGCGACCGCAGCCTCCGTTTCAGCATCTCATTCTCTTTGACGGCCGCGGCAAGACGTGATTGAAGCCTGGTCGGGTTTGCTTCAGAAAAAATTTGATGGCCTGGGTAGAGCGCTGCAAGCAGAGGCAGGTAACTGACGAAAATCGGCGTCGAATCCAGCATTGCCGGCGGCAGAGCTACAGACTGACGCTTGCGCAGCTGGTCCCGGAACTCTTCGACCATCTTCAGGATCAAATCAAAAACACGGCTTGCCGAGGGCTCAGTGTTTTGAAGAACATCGTTCAGGATGTCATTCTGATAAGCCATTTTGGCAGCTCCGGGATTCAAAAGGTCCGCAACGGCAGTACTCAAATGACTCTTCGCTGAGATCTGCCAAACGGCCGGAAAAAAACGGGGTGAATTTGTGTAATCTAGAAAAGCGACCGGCCGGGAAAGCATCATGCTTTCAATCGCGGCCGTGCTCGGAGTCGTTATCACTGCATCCGCGGACTCGATCAAACGGATGAGCCCCGCTTGGCCCTTATCGGTTTCATGATTCTCGACGCCGAGAATGCCGGGAATATCCCGCGTTAATCTCCAAAGGACTTGAATCTCAGGCTTGCTGGACAGAAACTCCTTAAGATCCCGAAGGGATTGCAAAACGAGATTTCTCTGTTTGTCATCGAACCATGGTTTCTGGGCGGTCATGACAAGAAGCGTTTTCCCCGGCCTGGCCGGCGGCCTCCAGGTTTGACTCTGCAGAATCCGATCAAGTCTCGGCATACCTGTGACCTCAACCTTGGCGGCATTTCCCCATGCGGCCATCTGACGGGCGCTCTGATGACCCAGACAGCCTATTTTGTCCGCCATGACGGGCTGATGCTGGGGCGGTCCGCCCCCGCTGCCGAAAAGTGGGTTTTCATACTGGCACCGCCATTCAAGAATTCCGTCCTGAAGAGCCAGCGAAGGGATGTTTTGATGACGGGCCTCTTCGATAAACCGCATTTCTTCATGAAGGACTCCGCTGGTAATCAGCACCAAATCAGGTTTGATCTTGGAAAAGACCTCAGCATCAAACTCCTTTAGAAAAAAAAATTGTGCCTTCTCTCCAGCCGCCTTGCGGACAGCCTCCGCCTGAGGATCATCTTCACCGCCGACAGCGAGAATTTTCAGAGGAATAAATTCCACTCAAAGACTCCGGACTTCTCGATTTATTTCCGATTCGAACAGCAAAAAAACCGGCTCATTTGCCTTGCGCCGATGCAGCCATGATTTGCGGCTTTACCGAGACCCATGATCCGGTCTTTGGACTGCCTGTCCGCCTTCATTCCAGCTCGGGGGCATATTTTTCAAAATTTCAATGTTCTTGAACGGCCGGCTCTGACGGACGCCGGTCTTTTGGGCCCAAGCCGCCATTTTTTCAATGCCGCGCTCCAACTCCACTGAGCCCTGATATCCAAACAGGCTTTTGGCCTTGTGATGTTGCGCAAAAGCATGCTGAACTTCCAGGCGGGGTGGTAAATAGTTCACTTGCGGGTTCTTTCCAAAAACCTGCCCAATCACTCTCGCCAACTCCTTGATGCTGTAGGGCTGATCCGCTCCGATATTGATCACCTGGCCTCGAGCCTCCGGTATTCCCGGGCTTTCGGCAATGTGCGGGGCAACGTCATCAATGTAACTGAAAGCCCGGGTCTGGGAGCCGTCTCCAAAAACAGTCAGCGGTTTATCCTGCATGATCTGATTCATAAAAATACCGATCACATTCCGGTAACGGTCACCAAGATTCTGGTGCTCTCCATAAACGTTGTGCGGCCGGAAAATAATGTAAGGCAAACCGAACATCTGATGAGCTGCCCGGAGATCCAGCTCTACGGCAAACTTGGCAATGCCGTAAGGATCCTCCGGACGGGGATTCGTCTCTTCGCTGACGGGAGGCGGCGCGCTCCCGTAAACAGCAATTGAGGAAGTAAAAACAAAACACTTCACCTCATGCCTGACCGAAGCATTGATCAGATTGATGCTTCCAAGAACGTTGTTTGTATAATTAAAATGCCTTATGAAATGCGAAAGTCCTTCCGCCGCGTACGCTGCAAGGTGATACACGTAATCAAATCTGTACTCTTGAAAAAGCCGCTCAACGAGCTCCCCATCGGTCACGCTGCCCTGGACAAAAACAGCTCCAGCAGGAACCTGATCCCGGAATCCTCCGCTCAAGTCGTCCAGAACCACAACCTGATGCCCCTCATGCTCGATACAATGCCTCGCCACATGGGATCCGATGAAACCTGCCCCTCCCGTCACCAACGATCTTGCCACAGCTCCCCCTGCAGTATCTTAGGCGTCCGCAAAACTTTGTTCAGTCCAGTAACGGTAAAAAAAATCTTTCTTACTGAGAAGCTCTCCGAAAGCGCCTTGTTCAACAACCCGGCCTTTCTCCAGGACAATAATCTTATCGGCTTTCTTTACCGTAGAAAACCGATGGGCGATAACGATCAGAGTTTTTTCTGCAGCCGCCTCTTCAATCGCCTCCTGTATTTTCTTTTCGGTAACTGAATCGAGTGCGCTCGTGGCTTCATCAAAAATCAGAATAGGCGAACCCCGAAGAATGGCTCTCGCAATGGCCAACCGCTGTCTCTCTCCTCCGGATAAACGCACGCCCTTGTCGCCGATAACGGTCTCAAGACCCTGAGGCAGGGTTTGAATGAGATCTTCAAGCCTGGATTTCAGGATCACGTTTGCCAAATCTTTCTCAGAAACACTTTTATCGGCTCCATAAAGGATGTTGCTTCGTATCGTGTCATTAAAAAGAAGCGTCTCTTGGCTGACGATAGCGAAACATTTTCTCAAAGCATCCAGCGTCAAAGTCCGGATATCCCGGCCGTCCATCAGAATACTTCCCGCCTGGGGCTCATACAGCCTGAGGAGCAGATTCACAACGCTTGTTTTTCCGGCGCCTGAACTTCCGACAAGGGCGGTCATGCGGCCTTTTTCGAACTTCAGATCAATCCCGGCTAAAGCCTTTTTCCCGCCTTTGTAGGTCAACTCGACCCCCCGCAGCTCAAGGGCATGTTGAAAGTCAACGGCATCAACGGATCCCTGTACTTCACCCCATGCTGACTCTTGGGACAGGATTTCTTCAACCTCGCTCATAGGTCCCATCATTCTGGAAATATGGGCCCGGATGTGTCCCAAGGCACCGAAATTGCTCAACGCTCTTCGAAGCGTAAAGAAAAAAATCAGCAATTTTGCAATATCCTGCTCGGCCTTCGTCTGAAGAAACAGCGCCGCCAGACACATCATGACAAGAAGGGCAAACAGCGCTCCCAGCTCGTAGATCACAGGAACAAGCTCCTGCTTCTTTTCCATGCTGAATCGAGCCCTGGCAGATTGAAGACTGCCCGCTTCAAATCTTTTCTCCTCTGCGTCCTCAGTTCTAAAAGCTTTGACCAGCCCAAGATTCATGAGCACATTGGATGTCCGGCTGACCCAATCTGCGTTCATCTTAGAGTAAACCTTCGAGCGTTCCTTGATCCTCCGTATCAAACCCGAAATTGTCCTCATAAAGAGCGGCGCCATGAAAAGCGTCAAAAGCGTCAGGGGCAGCGAAATATAAATCATGACGGCCAGGTAAGGAAAAATCAGCAGACCCGAACAAAGGCTTCGGAATAACGCTTTCATCGAAACAGCCGTCTCTAGTACCGCCGATGAGATCGTATTGAGGAGGGTGCCCTGGTTTAGCTCATCAAGGCGGCTTTTCGAAGAATGAATAATACGGCTGAACAATTTAAGGCGAATGCGGTGGATCGAATCGCAGAGAATGCGGTCCGCAAGGACCAGGGATGCATATTGGAGTAAATTTTTCAACACCGCAGTAAGAAACACTGCTGACACGAGGAAAATCATCAGCACACTCTGCGGTGTCTTATCTATCGAAAAGCCGAAAAGCACCTTCGCCGCACTGAAAACACGGCTCTCGAACAGAAAGCCGAAATCGCTCTCGAGAATGCCCTTCAGGAGCGGCATGAGGAGCCCCAAAGTAACCCCCTCGAACAAGACGGCTCCCGCAGAAAGCACACAAGCGGCGAAAAACTGATGCCCTCTCAATTCAGCAATTCTGCACAACCGCTGCAGCAAGCGCCATTCAAGAAGCGGCAGCCTGCCTCCTTTATTCATACGCTATCCTTGCGCAGGTTTTATGCCCTGCTGTTAAGCGGCAGGCGGAAGAAGTCCTTGTTATGACTGTGTCCCCCGCCCGCTCTCTGACCTTTTCTGATGCGGTGAATGAAAAGCTATTTGCTCATCCGGCTCATGAGCCAGGCATCCAGGACATCTTTCTTGAACCGCCATTGACCGCCGATTTTTGTCGCAGGGATCTCTTGTTTTTTGAGGAGTCGGTAGATTGTGACCAGATGAAACCCTAAATACTTCGCAGCTTCCTTTGGAGTCATGATTTGAGTTCTCTCGGGACGTTTCGGTGTATTCTTAGATTCTTCCATGAATGGACCCCTTGATTTACTGTTTTTGCTTGTTTTAGTTATAATCTATTTCAAATATTAATGTCATAATTATAAATAGTCAACTCTTGCTATTTATTTTTATATAGCAAAAACGCCTTATTTCCTTTTCCTGCCAACATTTCCTAATAATCAATAAAATCCTTTTCTCGACCGCTTTTAGTGCTATAATACGGCCTTTGTTTTTATCACCTAAGCATCCTCGATCAGTTTTCTACCTAGATTCTGGAACCAAAAGGAGTGTTGAAATGAAACTTCGTTCTGCCTTACTCGCTGTCATGCTTTGCATGACGCTCACGACCCCCCGCCTCCTGGCATCTGAGGATGTCTGGGATCTTGCTGAATCCGAGCAATATGGTAAGAAAAGCGCCGGCATGGTCGGCCGCGGTCTGATCAATGCCGCAACAAGCCCCGTTGACCTTGTCGTTCAGACTGTAGAAAGCACTCAGGAAGGACCTCCTTTTTTTGGAACCCTCACGGGGCTCTCTTCAGGCCTTGGCTGCACGGCGCTGCGTGCCTCTTCAGGCATTATGGATGTGGCGACTTTCTGGGTCCCTGGATTTAACGGGTTCAAGGTGTCCCGCTCCTACTCGAACTGTCTGGAAGCCGAATACACGAAAGCCCGCTACACACCGGTTCGTGAACCGCAAACCCAAGTGATTGAGCAGCCTCAGGTCGTGGTTGTTCAAGAGCCTGCCAAACCCGTTGTGGTGCAGGCTCCGAACCCTATGGACTATGTGAAGAAAGGCGATGCGCCTGATCCGATGGCGTACGTTAAGAAGGGCTCCAACGAGAATTCTTACGTAAAATAGTTCCTGGCAAGTTTTTTTCAAAAAAATAAAGCCGCTTGGACCTCATCCAAGCGGCTTTATTTTTGCCTGCAAACTTAAACTTTAACGATATACGCCCTATCCGGAAATTTAGGAACAATCGGTTTTTCAGCTTTATCCAGAAAGAATTCATCTACAGCCTTTCGGGCTCCGGGCCATGCGGGGTCATCGTATTCATCAAAAACCATCACCGCTCCAGGATTCATTCTCGGATAAAAAAACTCCAGGCAAATCTGATAGGATTCGTACAAATCACAATCGAGAAAGACAAAGGCAAACCGCTCACTCGGCAAATGCCGGAGCGATTCCTCAAAAAAACCGGGGATCACCTGGACGTCCTTCTCCAAGCCGAAGGCCCTGAGTTTACTCCTCACAAGGGCGATCGAGGTATTGCCGAATCCGCCGATGCTTTTCCTTGAGGACTTCTCTCCGGATTGATCAATTGCACTCATCACTGAATCATCAAAACCCGCAAAAGAATCAAACGCATAAATTCTTTTTGAGGGCATGATTTTTTTTGCCTGATAGGCAATAGGTATCAAAGAAGCGCCCTGGTAAACTCCGCATTCGGCGGCTGCTCCAGGCACGTTTCCCACGCGCCTCAGTTTTTCTAGAATGTGCGCCATTCTCCCCGGTTGCCCTGAAGGAAAAGGGACGTCGATTCCGCAAAGCTCACCGAACCAGCAAGGCCAATCGTGAACATCCTGAACACCCAAACAACGCAGAATCAATCGGCCCGCCCGCCAAAAAAAAGGGGCGAGCCCTGATTTACGGTAAATATATCGAACCTTGGGAGGGTTCATCTGGGGGGCACTATCGGGTTTTAAAGAAATCATCTAGCACGGAGCAGACATATTCCTGATCCGTTCTGCTAAGCTCAGGGTAGATGGGGAGAGCTAAGGTTTCACGGCTCGCTTTCTCGCTTTCCGGAAAGTCTCCCTCGCGATAGCCCAGAAACGCAAAACACTCCTGTAGATGAAGGGGCCTAGGGTAATACACTTCGGTGCCCACGCCGCGTTCGGCCAGATAGGCCATAAGATCATCGCGCCGCTGAACCCGAATCACATACTGGTTGTAAACATGCCTGCCGGCTTTCTTCCTCGGCGGGATAACGCGCCCAGAATCAGCCAGACCGCTCTGCTTGAAAAATTGGTCGTAGAACGCTGCATTGCTTTGACGCTGCCGGGTCCAGGCGTCTAAATATTTCAGTTTCACAATCAAAACGGCCGCTTGCAGCGCATCAAGCCTGAAGTTGCCGCCGACGGTTTTATAGTAATACTTTTTTTCGGATCCGTGATTGCGCAGAACTTTGATTTTCTTGATGATCGATTCATCATGACTCACGACCATTCCGCCGTCACCGAAGCAGCCCAAATTCTTTGAAGGAAAAAACGACAAGCATCCATAGAGCCCCATCGATCCGGCGCGGCGCCCTTCATCCTCAGCTCCAATAGCCTGAGCAGCGTCTTCGATCACAGAAATTTTGAAGCGTTCGGCCAACTCCAGCACAGGATCCATGTCCGCGGTCTGCCCGTAAAGATGAACGGGCATCAGCGCCTTGGTTTTCGGGGTGATCCGGCTCTCGAGCTGCAAAGTATTCCAATTGTAGGTTTCCGGATCAATGTCGGCAAAAACCGGTCTTGCCCCTAAACGCACAATGGATCCTGCAGTCGCAAAAAACGTGTAGGGCGTGGTCAAGACTTCATCCCCGGGACCGATCCCTTCACTCATGAGCGCCGCCAGCAGAGCATCGGTTCCCGATGACACTCCGCATCCGTAAGCCACGCCGCAATAGCGCGCTAAAGCGGATTCACACTCCTCAACACGAGCACCGAGAATGAATTGCTGCTGCTCAAAAAGCTCTGCCATCACCCGGTCGATCTCGGGTTTGATGGTTTGGTATTGAGCCTTGAGATCTAGAAGAGGAACCTTCATTAAATTCACTCAGTTTGAAAGGTTAGCGGTTTAATAGGAGCGGCTATTCTACTCGGAAACTGCGGGAAAGTCTTGCGGAGGAATGTTACGGCTGGTAATCCGTTCAACCCAGTCTGCTTTACTGATTCATCCGGTTCATGAGCCAGGCATCCAGGACATCTTTCTTAAAACGCCATTGTCCGCCGATTTTCGTAGCGGGAATCTCCTGCTTCTTGAGAAGACGGTAGATGGTCACGAGGTGAAACCCGAGATATTTCGCAGCTTCCTTAGGCGTCATGATCTGGGTGCGCTGCCGCTGCTGCTGAGGCTGCTGTGAATCAGATTTATTCGTTTCCATAGTCTCTCGCCTGTTTAGAGTGGCTGGTTTTTTCCCCAAGTCGACAGCAAATGAGGGAAATCCTAGGCTTTTGACTATATCTTGTCAAGAATTGTTATTTATTTTTAGTCCGGAGCTCTTTTTAGTTGAATCCTGCAGAAATTTCCAATGCTAGACCTTGGAGGGGAATTCCCCCGCCAGAACATCTTGAACCGAAAAAATAGGTGAATAATTGTATCCTGCTAAAACCTGATCGGCGCCTTCGGCCCGATCCACAAGACACACAACCTTCACAACCTTAGCTTTGAGCTTTTCAACTTCGTGAATGGCCTTAAGAACAGACCCGCCCGTCGTGATCACATCCTCAACCATGACCACCCGATCCCCCTCTTCAATCGCCGGCCCTTCAATCATCCTCTGCATGCCGTGATCCTTCGACTCTTTTCGGACAATAAAAGCTTTGAGGGGGTGACCGGACTGCGAGCTGAGAAGGGAAACCGCCGCAGCAATCGGATCGGCGCCGAGCGTCGGACCGCCTACCGCAGAAGCGCCTGTTCCGTGCAGCATATTCAAAATAACTTTCCCAGTGAGAAAGAGACCCTGGGGATCGAGCGTTACTTGCTTGCCGTCGATGTAAAAATTCGAGGTTTTTCCCGAAGCAAGAGTCCGGCTGCCTTTCATCAAGGCTTTCTGTTTCAAGAGGGCAAGCAGTTCTTCTTTCAACTTAGCTTCATCCATAGAGCATCGTCTCCTTAAGTGAGATTCCCATGATACGTTCAAGCGATTCAAATTGCAATGATCAGGCCCGCGCGCGCGCGCGGGGGGGGGCATCAGGAATTTTTGGGATATTTCTGAACGGCCCTTTCGACGATACGGCGCGACAAGCCTTTAATCATTTCCCCTTCACTCCTAAGAAGGCCCTGGCGCTTGAGAAGCGCGCGAAAAGTCGAATCAATTCTCCGGGCAATTGCGGGTTTGTATTCAAGAGACTCCACCGCCCTCATGAAGCTGGCCATCACAGACTCAAATTCCTCTTTTGAAACCTGATCCCACTTTTCATACCCCTCAGCTTTGACCGTCCCTTGAAAGAGCGAGAAACAGACAATCATCACGGCCTGCGCCAGGTTAATCGAGGGATATTCGTCACCTGTGGGAATCGTGGTAAACCAGTCACAGACATGAAGGTCTTCGTTCGAAAGCCCCTTGGATTCCTTCCCGAAAATGATCGCTGCTGTTTTTTCGCGGCTGACGTCACGAAGTTTCCGAACCGCTGCATGGTATTCCAGGAACGCCCGCCGCCGTCCGCCCTGGCGGCGCGTTGTCCCTATAACCCAAACCGTGTCGCGGACGGCTGACTTCAAATCGTCATAGATTTTGGCCTGGTCTAAAAAGGGATCTGCTCCCACCGCCAGTTTGCGGGCTTTCTCACGCCAGCCTCCCGGCGGCTTTACAAGCCTGAGATCGTTCAAACCCATATTTTTCATGGCTCGGGCGACAGCCCCGATATTGTCGGGAATTTCAGGTTCGACGAGAACAATCGCGACAGACAAGGTACTCTCCTTTTAAGTTACTGCTTGAATCCTCTGGAGCGCATCCCTCATAATCTTCTTATGAGTTCAAAAATCCCTTGGGTGATTGGTCACCGGGGCGCCTCAGCCCTGCTTCCCGAAAACACACTGGAATCCTTCCGCCTGGCTTTCGGTGAGCATGCGGCGGACATGATCGAATTTGATGTCCATCTTTCAGCCGACGGCGTCCCTGTCGTCATTCATGATGAGACCCTTGAAAGGACTACCGACGGACAAGGTCCTGTCGTAGACCGGACACTTGCGGAACTTCAAAAGTTCGACGCAGGATTCCGGTTCGACCCCGGGGGCCTGGCTTCCTTTCCTTGCCGCGGCAAGGGGATCAGAATTCCATCGCTGGAAGAAGTCCTCCGAGAGTTTCAAGGCCGCCGCCTAGCCGTGGAAATCAAGGCAACGGACCCATCTCTCGTTGCTAAGGTGCTTCAGCTGATCAAAACATACGGCGCCGAAAAAAACTGCATTGTCGGTTCCCTGGAGGATACGGTTTTTCAAAATATCCTGCGGGCTGATGCACCGACCCGCGTGTTCACTTCAAAAAAAGCTGTTTTCCGCCTGCTCGCCGAATCCTTTTTTCATCCTTTGAACCCCCGAAAAACACCCAAGCTCGTTGCTTCGCTCCCGGCCGAAAGCCGTTTCCCGGATCTGAAGAAAAAAAATTGGATCGATTGGCTTCACCGCAAGGACATTGAGGTCTATTATTGGACCGTGAATGACCCGGAAAAAATGCGTCTGCTGGCAGACAGAAAAGCCGACGGCATCATGTCCGACAATCCCGGGCTTATCCGCAAAAGCCTTCTCCAGGCTTCCTGAACTGCTCCCTTAAGCGCAGAAACCGGGCTTCATAAATCATGCGGTAGGTTTCCATCTTATCAGGAAAGAACCCTGCGGCTTTCTCCCTCAGCTTGTCCTGCGCAATCTGAATATCGACATCCTCAAACCGGTCGTCAAGAATCATGCGGCAGATCTCTTCCGCATCGCTTTGAATTTCGAGGGCTTTGACACGTTCATCTTCACTTTCAAAAAACCGCAGGAAATCCTCAACCGTTTCTAACCCGAGAACATCCAGCTCACGCCCGCAAACACATCGTATTTTACGGTCCCCCTCGAACTCCGTCACATCATGCTTGCGGCCGCAGCCGGGACATTGAACGGGCATAAGATCTGCCTCTTCTTAGGCGCGGCTTTCGCTGATTTGCCAGGGATAATCGCTTAGACCCATAGCATCGGTCAGCGGAGAGAGATCGGCGCTAAAGGGCTGCACAAAAGGCGTCAGCACGATGTCATAGACTGCTGAAATGGCCCTTGTAAAAATATTCGTCACGGTTCTGGGAACGGCCGTAACAGGCCAAAGGCGGGGGTGAATCGCGGACTCCTCTGCGGGTGTGCGTACAAGCTCCGCGGGCATGCCCAAAACATTCAAAAAACCTCTAGCCTCCGCTTGCGCCATGCGGTCGAAAACTCCGGCCTCGCTGCGGCCCGTGTCGTAGGCGAAGGCCGGAAAAATTGGAAGAAGAACACAAAGAAAAAAAAGGCTCACTTTTTTCATATGCTTGATGTCTCCATGTCTGTAGTTGCTTCTATCTTTTCGGCTGCAGCTGCAAAAAATCCATCGTTTTCATCGGAAGGCCAGAGTCTGGAACCCCAGGCTGAGACAGTCCCAAATCCGCTCAGAGGGATCAGGCGGAAGTCTTTACGGTTCGAAAAAACCTTCTCGATCACGGCTTCATTTTCTTCTTTCTCCAGCGAACACGTCACATAGAAAACACGGCCGCCCTTACGCAATCTCGGGAGAACCCCTTCGAGTATTTTAACCTGCTCACTTTGCTGCCTCAAAAAAAGATCCTCGGTGAGTTTCCACTTTGCGTCGGGATTGCGCCTCAACGTTCCGGTTCCCGAGCACGGCGCATCCACGAGAATACAGTCAAAGCCTTGACGGGCTGAGCGGATTTCATCCATGCGGTTCAGGTCCGCAGGAAAAACATTGAAAAGCCCCGCCCGCTTAGCCCTTTTTTTAAGATCCTGAAGCTTCTGAGGGCGGATATCGGTTGCCACAATACGTCCTTTATTCTCAAGGATCGCCCCCATCAGCAGACTTTTACCGCCGCCCCCCGCGCAGGCATCCCAAACAAGCTGACCGGGCTTGAGACCCAAAACCTCGCAAACCTTTTGACTGCCGGCATCCTGCACTTCAAAAAGTCCCTGTTTAAATTCCTCGAGATCAAAAACAGCCGCTCTCTCCTCAAAGACAATAGCCCAGGGAGTCAGGCCGCAAGTGCGCACAGAAAATCCCGCCTTTTTAAACTTCTGCATCAGGTCATGGCGGCTGATTTTAACGGGGTTGACCCGTACGGTGAGCGGCGGCCGTTTTTCGTAAATTTCCAGCAAGGGACGCACGCGCCCGGATCCGAAATCCCGGAGCCAGCGGGCGACCATCCACTCGGGAAAAGAAAATCTCAAGGCCAGAGCCGGAGATCCTGAAGCCGGCTCCAGGACTGGAAACTTGAAGGCCAGAAACGATGCGCATTTTTTAGAAACGAAAGCCGTTTGCTTTTCATTCAGCGGAGAAGCCTCCGCCCATTGCGCGCCGGTAATCTGGCCGTCGAGGAGCGCCCCGAGACTGGCCCACAGCAGAGCGTCATGGGGTCCGCCCAGAAAGTCGGCCCATGCCGCAATGTAACTGCGGTGACGAAAAAGCGAGTAAATGGTTTGCGATAAAAATCTGCGGTCCTGAGAACCCAGCTTTTTTCTGTTCCTAAAAAAATAGTTTCCAAGCCATCGGTCCGCCGGCGCCGATGCGATCCGGATTTCCTCCCAAAGGGAGGCCGCATGACAGAGCCGGGCATGCTGTCTTCTCGAGGACACAGGATCGCTTCCCTCGGCGCGCAGCGGAGTGCTCAAGCTCCGCCTCCCCGAGCTGCTTCATCGCCCTGCGGAAACTCGGCAAAGGGCTCCCTCGGCGCAAGCTGCTCAATGCGGGCGAACAAACTGCGGAACCCGAGCTTCTCCTTGGCTGAAATAAGAATCCCTGCCGGCCACTCTCCCTGAATCCGGTCCTGAGCTTCACGGGTCATAAGATCGGCTTTGTTAAGGGCGAGAATGACGGGTTTAGAACCCGCCCCGATTTCTCCGAGAACTTTCTCAACGGCCGCCTTCGTGTCCTGAGGACTCGGAGCGGATGCATCCAAGACATGGACAAGAACATCAGCTTCGGAAACTTCTTCAAGCGTCGCATGGAAGGCGCGAATGAGCCCGTGAGGAAGATCGCGCAGAAAGCCGACAGTGTCCACAAAAAGAAGATCCTTTCTGCCGCTCATTTTGGGAGCGCGGGTCGTGGTGTCGAGCGTCGCAAAAAGCTTGTCTTCCACATACGTCGAGGCTCCGGTCAAAGCATTCAGCAAGGTCGATTTGCCCGCATTGGTATAGCCCACAAGAGCGACCGTCGTCAAACGCCTCCGCCGGCGTCCAGCCCTGAGAAGTTCGCGGTGCTTCTTAACCTTCTTGAGCTCTTCTTTAACGCTTTGAATCCGTTTACGAAATTTGCGGCGATCCGTCTCAAGTTCCGTTTCTCCAGGGCCCCTCGTTCCGATACCGCCTCCGAGACGCGAAAAAACGACTCCTAAACCGCCTAATCTTGGGAGCATGTATTCCAGCCGCGCGAGCTCTACCTGAAGCTTACCTTCACTGGTCTTCGCGCGGCGGCCGAAGATGTCGAGGATCAGTCCCGTTCTATCGACGGCGGGAATCTTGGTAAACTTCTCGATGTTGCGAACCTGCGCAGGCGTCAAATCGACGTTAAAAAAAAGAGTATTCGCTCCCGCTGCTTTAGCTTGCTGACGAATTTCCTCGAGTTTACCTTCTCTGAGAAAATGGCTTGGGCTAGGGTGCGGCAGATGGGCTTGGGTCACTCCCGTCACCTCGACGAGACAGGATCGGGTAAGCTCCATCATCTCCTGCGTGCTCTCCTCAAGAAATGATTTCGATCGCTGCCAGGTCTGGAGAATTACGAGGTACGCTCTGCTGCGCCCTTTTTGATAGATCACGCTTTTATCCTTTGCAGACAATTCCCTGGGACGCCAAAATTTTTCGAATATTCTCTCTTTTGTCTCCCTGGATCTCGATGAAACCGAACTTGTCCCCGTAGCCGAAAGTTCCTCCGGCGCCGCAGCGGTTCTTGAGTTCACGCGAGAGTTTCAGCAAGAGGGATTCCGCCCTAGGAAAACCGTCAATCACCGTGACTATCTTTCCGCCCCGCCCGGATTTCTCAAGCCGCAGACTAACGCGCAGGGACGTTCAGCAGATTCCTCCGGCCGGCACACACAGGATTCCTTCAGTTCACGGCATTGGGGACATTTTTTATTTTTTTCCGGATCCGTGGAATACACCAGACGGGACTCGCTCACGCGAAAACTCCGAGGGCGGGGTGCCCGCGGCGTGAACACCGGGCAGCTCTGAGGATACAATAAACTTCGGCTGAGGGTCGCATGAAATCTCAGCCGCTTACTTTTTTGAAAGCGTAGCGTTCCCGGATGTTCTCGCGGAAGAAACACCCGTGAGATTCCGCTTTCAAGAAGGCCCGGTAGACATCCGGCGGGACCTGTTCATAGTGATAAACACCTCCTGCCCTAAAGGCGACTTCGAGGGAAGCTTTTGACTCATCATATCCGATGACGGCAATATCACGCGACCGCACTGCGATTCTTTCCATGTCACTTCTCCTGAGGGCGTCTTTTTGATTTGCGCTTATTATATTCAGCCTCGATTGGGATTGCCAGACATCCAAAAATATATTTATTTTAAAAAAATTTCCCCGCGGCGTCCTCGGCCAGCCCATGGATTCTTTCTACCTCGCCGGCCCTTCTCGTTAGACCCCTGAGCGAGAGCTCGGCAAGCAGGACCCTTCGGACCAGCTCAGCAGCCTTCTGACGATTCGTTTTAAGCACGTCCTGGCGAGCCATAAAATCCTCGCAGCTGCAACGGATCAGCGTCACTAAGCTTTCTAAATCGGGCCCCGAATACTTCCGGCTTCTTAAGTAAGCTTCCGCGGTTTTTTCCCACCGCCCTTCTTCAGAATGCTCCGTTTGGGAGTATTGAACATAGAGGCCGCAGATTTTTCGAGCGTGTTTTTTCGCGATCCGGTGAGGACGAACGGCGCGCCCAATGAGGACGGCGGCAAGCAGCAGGAGAAAGAATACAGCTGTAAAGAAAAAAATGCTCACTTCAAAACTAGACTTTCTGGAATGACGCAGGCATCAGATCGGGAACGGGCAGCGTGTCCTGCTGCCGTAAATCCTGAAGATTTTGCTTGAGCGCCGACACGTCAAGCTCCAAAGCTCCTTTGATTCTCCGTGACCCGAGCTGATCCAAGAGCATTTCGAGTTTAGCCGCTGTGACAGCTTTAGCTTCAAGCTGATGCATAAAATTCCGCCGAAGTGCTTGAATCTCATCTCCCGAGTTTTTCAGTTCCAGGGATAAACTCTCGGCTCTGGCTTCGGCCACCCGAGCCCGAATCTCAAACTCGCGGGTCGCTTTGAGAACCTGAACCTCCGTGCGCAGATTCGAGCCCCACGAAATTAACAGGCTGCCCGCTCCGAGCCCGGCACAAAGGGCGAGGGCGCTCAGACGCATCGTTTTCAGGCTATAGCTCGCCGCAAGATTCAGGCGGTATTGGTTCTGCTCAGCCCGCTCTGAGTTTAAAGAGGTTTGGAGCTCAGAAACACTCGCTTTGAGCCTCGACACCTCCCGGCGCGCCGTCTCGGCATAAGCCTCAGCCGACTGAGCTTTTTTCAAGGCCTTGCTGAGTTCCTTGCGGGAACGGAACTTCTCAGCCCAAAACCCGGTCCATGCCGCCGTCAAAACGCCTAAGGTTATAAGACCCAGCTCGATCAGCTCTTTTTCCGCCATGACCCGCTCCTTTGTTGGATTCGACCGTTACATTATCGGCCTAGGCGTGCTTTTTCATGCGCGAAAAATCGAACATCATCAGAGCTGCGTTCCAAAAGCTGGGGAACGTTTCGATTGAGTTCTTTTTTCGAGAAGGTCCTGAATCTCAAGGTCGGAGTGACCGCTTTCGCGTTTCAATTCGACAAGAAGACCCCGCCGCTGTTCTTCATCCAGAGTCTCTGAGATTCGATCCAGAGCGGCCTCCGTCAGCTTTGAATCGCGGACATAGTCCACCGACCACCGTCCGCGGTGAAGGACAAGATGGGCCTCTCCCGGAGTTAATCCGTCCGGGCGCAGGATTTTGATTTCGAACCTCGCCCTTCTTGCGGTTTTCTCGATTTCATTCATGCCCGAGGGCTTCCCAGGAAGAACCGCTTTGACCGTGGGGCTGCCGATCAGCGGCTGGCGCCGGGTCTGGGCATAAACTTGGGGAGACGCGTAATGCCTTTTTCGCTCGGGACTGAGCAGATCAAACTGCTTGTCAAATTGTGAAAGGCTCTCCAGACGCAGATAATCCTCCAAAATTTTGACGGGAGTTTTCTCTGCCACGGGCGGCTTCACGAAGTGAAAAACGATCGGGATACCGCACAGGGCGATCACAGCGGCAGCCAAGGGCATCCCGTAACTCAAAAACTCCTGTAACTTGGCAGATCTCTTAGCGCTTGAGCGCCTTGCCTCGAGAGGGGGGCCCGCAGTTCGCGAGGAAGCCTCTGCATCTTCCTCAATCTCCAAGACTTCGAGCCGGCGGCGTTCGAGTTCAGCACGGGCGGCCTCTTCTGTGTCAGCTTTGAGGCTTCCCGCACACGTGAAGCCCCGAATGTCCCTTGCCTGATATTTAAAATATCGCATACTCATTCCCCCTTAAACTCCCAAGAGAGCGGCTCCTAGAACTCCGGCCGAATCTCCAAGCCGGTTTTTGACGATAGGCGTACCGCTCTCGCCGCCGAAAATCCGGCACCGCGTCTGACGCAGTCCTTGCGTGTAAAGTTCCCGGACGTTGGAAACTCCTCCCCCTAAAACCACGATATCGGGATCAAGAATGTGGATCAGGTTCGCCATCGCCCGGCCGAAGTCTTTAAAAAAAATCTTCATGATGCTTTTGGCTCGAGGTTCCCCTCTCCGGAACCCCTCGACGATCCCGGTCAGCTGCAGGCTGTGCCCGTAAAGCCTGCGGTATTTTTTTTCCAGCCCTCCGCCGCTGATGAGAGTTTCCACACATCCTCGTGAACCGCAATAACAGCGGGGGCCGTAAGGATCGATGGCCATGTGTCCCCACTCACCGGCGAGCCCCTGCCGACCCCGCAGCAGCCGTCCGCCTTCCACAATTCCGCCGCCGCACCCAGTCCCAAGAATAACACCAAAGACTCTCGCCTGGCCGCGCCCGGCTCCCAATAAAGCTTCGGCGAGGGCAAAACAATTGGCGTCGTTTTCAAGGGTCAACGGCCTTCTGAAGACGCGCTTTAACTCCGCCAGACTAAGACGGCCGTTCAGGCAAAGGGTATTCGAGTTTTTCAGCTTACCGGTCTTCGACGAAAGTGTGCCCGGCGTTCCGATGCCCAGAGTGTGCGGGCGGTTTTGTGCCGCGGTTTTCATGGAATTGTAGAGACGGGCTAGATTGCCGAGGATTGCGCGGTAGCCTTTTTTCTGCTCGGTCGGAATGCGTTCACGAAAAAGGACCCGCCCGCGCTGATCGAGCACAGCTCCCTCGATTTTAGTCCCTCCCAGGTCAAGCCCGAAACGAAGCATTACCCGCTTCTCCCAAAATGCTTTTTTACGTTCATTGATACACCCCGGCAGATCCGTTATTATACTCCTGTTAGCGCACAACACCCAAGACTGGAATCAACCGATGAACGAACGCAAGATTGCTCCTCCCGGGGGCGAAAAAAAAGTACTCCTTCACTCCTGCTGCGCTCCCTGCTCCGGCTCGGTGATCGAAGACATGCACCAAGCAGGCCTGGAACTCACGGTTTATTTTTACAATCCCAATATTCATCCCCGCGAGGAATACGAGATACGCAAGGAAGAAAATATCCGGTACGCCCAGAAACTCGGCATACCTTTCATCGACGCGGACTATGACGCCGAGCGCTGGTTCCAAGAAATGAAGGGCCATGAGCTCGACGAAGAGCGCGGTGAGCGCTGCTCCATGTGTTTTGAAATGCGCTTCGTTAAAACCGCCGAATACGCCTCTAAGAACGGTTTCAAAATTATCACAAGCTGCCTCGGAATTTCGAGGTGGAAAGACTTCGATCAGGTCACCCGGGCAGGCGCTGCCGCGGCTGCGCTTTTCCCGGGTATCCATTATTGGGACTATAACTGGCGCAAAGACAACGGCTCCCAGAGAATGATCCAGATCGCAAGAAATGAGTCTTTTTATCAGCAGCAATACTGCGGCTGCGCCTATTCGCTCAGGGACACGAATCAATGGCGCTTGTCTCAGGGCCGGGAAAAAATTGAGTTTGGGAAAGATTACTACGGTCCGAAGTCCGCAAACTCCTGAACCAAAAGCTTTCGGACAAAAAAAAAGCCCCTCCGGAATACCCGGAAGGGCTTTTTTTATTGGGCGTTATGAGGCGTAACCAAGTTCCGCGGCTTGGCGCATACGGTCGCGGAGGTCGCTGCGCTGAGCTTGTTCCCGGTCAAAACGGCGCTGGCGGGAATACTCGAGAGTACGCTGAGCATCGTCCACCTGCGTCTGCATCATGGGCTCCTGCTGGGGATTTCGGCGCGCGACTTTATAGGCGTCCGAGGCGCTCCAAACACGGTTGGCAAGCATCGGTCCGAGGCCGATCCACACCAGTCCGCCGCTCACCGTCGTGCCGAGAACAACAGCCGTCGTCACACTGGCAACTTCAATCGCACCCATGACTTTCGTCTTGCGGGATCGGATCTCACCATTAAGAGCCTGACCCGTTGTCGGAAGAAGCAGAGAGGCGCCTGCTTCACGAAGTCCTTGAGCTTGGGCTGTCTGCGGCTGTACGGAAACTGCCATGGTAAGAGCGAGTATCAGTGCTGGAAATTTTATTCTCATAGGGTCCTCCGAATCAAGGGTGTTCAAAAAAATCAGGTTTGAATGCGTGATTGCGAATGTTAACGGTTTTAGAAATCGATGTCAACGGATCGAAAATCTAACTTAGTCTTTTTGACTCAGAAGTTTCAAAAAGAGACGGACACCGACCCCTGTCGATCCAAAAAGACAATCATGACGCGCTGTTTCGCACCAGGCAGTGCCCGCAATGTCCAGATGAGCCCAGGGGGTTTTAGCAGGCACGAATTCCTTGAGAAACATACCCGCCGTGATCGTACCGCCGTTGGAACCGCCTATATTTTTTAAATCAGACTGTTTACCTTGGATGAGCGGCCTGTATTCGTCCCAAAGAGGCAGCTCCCAACAGCGTTCACCGGACTCTTGACCTGCAGCCTTCACTTTTTCTACGAGGTCAGAATCTGTCCCCATCAGACCAATCGCTTGGTCGGCAAAAGTTGCCGCGCACATCCCGGTGAGCGTCGCAATATCGACAATCATTCCGGGCTTGAAACGCTCCGAGAAAGCGAGGGCATCTGCGAGAATTAGCCTGCCTTCGGCATCCGTATTCAACACCTCAACCGTCTTGCCGTTGAACATGCGGATGATGTCGCCTGGACGCTGCGGATTATTTGAGATGTTGTTTTCCACGGCGGGTACGAGTCCGACAATGTGCCGTTTGAGTCCGAGGGATGCCGAAGCCTTGAGAGCGCCGAGAACTGCGGCTGAACCCGCCATATCGTATTTCATCTTTTCCATACCGCCGGCAGGTTTGAGCGACAAGCCGCCGGTATCAAAAGTGACGCCTTTGCCAATCAGGCAAACGGTCCCGCGCGAAGCAAACTTCTTTCCGTACTCCATCAGAATCAAAGCGGGGGGCGTCAAGCTTCCCTGGCTGACCCCGAGAATGCCTCCCATTTTGAGCTTTTCCATCTCTTTGATTCCAAGAACGCGGCATTGAATACCCTCTGCCTTGCACATCTTGCGGGCGGCAGCGGCCAGGGTCTGCGGATTGACCACATTGGCCGGTTCGTTGACCAAATCTCTTGCAAAAATGACTCCGTCGGCGGTTTTGCGGGCTTTTTCTGAAATCCTCTTAAGCGGAGCGCAATCACGTTCCCGGGAAACCATAAACTCGAAGATGATCGGCTGCTGGGGCTCAGCGTCAGCGGATCGCTTATACTTGCGGAAATCATAAGTACCCAAAAGAATCGTCTCTGTAAAAAGGTCTGCCAACGATTCTTTGGACACTTCCGGGCTGACGAAGGACTCCAGCAGGATTCTGACACGTCCGGCTTTTCTTTCACGCACGGCTTTGACAAGGTTGCCGGCGGTTTTCCGGGCGCAGAGTTTGAAAAATTTATCCCGCGGGCCAAGCCCTAAAAGCATCGCTTCCGAGGCCTCTCTGAATTTCAGCCCAAAACTCGCCAGAGTTTCTCCAAATTTCCCCGAGAAGCGGTGGCGTTTTACTGCTGTTTTGGCGCCCATGGAAAACTCGGGCTCTAAAGCTAACAGCGCCCGGTCAAGGTCCTGACCGCTGAAACATCCCGTTATGAGCAAATCCGCCTTGGTTCGGCGCTCTGAAGAACCAACAAAGACAATCTTGACCATGGATCTTCTCCCCTTCAACATCGCGATGATTTCTTTGAATAAGTGCTGCTCTTAATTTTCGGCTTCTGGAAGGAAAACATTACCCCTTAAAAAAAGTCCGGCGGGGACGAGCACCTCTCCGGGTATGGGATGAGACTCTTAGGGATCAAGCGCATCTCCCTCGCCCAGCACGGAGCTTACGGAGTCTTCTCAGCAGTTTTTTCCTCTAAAACCCTCTCGAAAAAAATCTTGTATTTATCCCTTCAAAAACCTAAGCATTTATCGGAATATGACTTTGACACTCTCGGGGGAATTGGCATAAGATGTCATCCATGCACACAAACCGACGGCGGCATTTCCTCATCAATAAACCCCTCCAGCTTCGATTCATGCTTTACATCTCACTTCCCCTGTTCACGGCAACCACCGTGATTCTGCTGGGACTTTACATCGGTATCTGGGGCAGCATTCTGGGGGCCTTCACCCAAGAGGATCTGCGCAACGACCTGCTCACCGCTTCGCGCCTGACGGACTACGAAGAAGCCCGGCAAGGATCTGCTTCGTCCGGCTCATCAGAGCTGAGTTTTTTCAAACAAGCCGAAAAACTCAGCGTAAGACAGAGAGAGGTCTTCAAACAGATTCTCGACGAGTCCAATAAAGATCTTTTTCCCAAAGCGTTGCTGCTTCTCGTGCTCATCGCCTGGGGTTCGATTTTTATTTCTCACAAAGTGGCTGGGCCTTTTTACCGCTTCTGCCGTTCCCTGGAGGATGTGCAGAAGGGAGATCTTCGTGCGCGGATGCAATTGAGAAAATTTGACGAGGGCCAGGGTCTGGCGAAAACCTTCAACGCTTCTGTAGCGACCGTCGACGAGACGCTCTCTAAAGTAAAAACTATCATCCGGCAAAATGAGGCTGACCCGGCCCGAGCCCTGACCCTTCTTAAAGCTGAACTTTCGCGGCTCAAAACCAGTGCGGATAACTAGGCTTCTCCGCTCAATTTCTTTCAGCGTCCTGTGTTTCTCTCTCCCGGCCTCTGTGCTCTCAGCCGAAGCTCTGAGCGTCAAAGACCTTGACCTCTTAAAGAAAATCCAACGCGATTCCTTCCAGTACTTCCCTCGCTTATCGGATAAAAATACCGGCTTCACCAGGGATACTTCAAAGCCGGGATCCCCTGCATCGATTGCCGCAACGGGGTTTTCGCTGGCCTCGACTGCCATTGCAGCCTCCCATCAGTGGATACCCTCAGAATGGGCTGAAGCCGCGCTGCGCAAAACCATGAAAAGCCTGCTGACCAAAGCCCAGCATGAACGCGGTTTTTTTTATCACTTCTTGGATGCCCAAAGCGGCCGGAGGGTGTGGGCCTCAGAAGCCTCATCTATCGACACGGCTCTCCTTGTGGCCGGCGCTCTGGTGGCAGCACAATACTATCCGGGAACAGAGATCGAACGGATGGCGCATGCTCTTTATGAACGCGTCGACTGGCCGTGGATGCTCAACGGAACCGATTTGATGTCCATGGGATGGACACCGGAATCGGGGTTCCTCCCTTACTATTGGGATACGTACAACGAACACCTGATTCTGCAGGCCCTGGCTCTGGGATCACCCTCCAAGCCTGTGACCAAGGATGCATGGAACGCCTGGGAGCGCCGCGAGGACGAATTTAACGGGCGTAAAATCGTCTATGCGCACTCCGGGAGCCTTTTCACTTACCAATATCCCCACGCCTTCATCGATTTCAGAGACCTTGACGATGTGGGCATCAACTATTTTGAAAACTCAAAACAGGCCGTACTCGCAAACCGGGAATACACGCTGGGATTCCGGCATCTTTACCGGTCTTATTCTGAAAACTCCTGGGGTGTTTCGGCGTCCGCGGGACCGGGCGGCTACAAAGCATACGGCGCTAAACCGGGAGAGGGACTTCATGACGGTACCATCACGCCCTATGCGGCTCTTGCATCCATTGTTTTCACACCGGAAGAATCCATGGCAGCTGCTCGATTTTTCTTTGAGCAGCATAACAAGAAACTCTATGGACATTTTGGCTTTAAAGACGCTTTCAACATCGACAAGGACTGGTGGGCCGACGAATACATCGGAATTGACCAAGGAATCATCGTCCTGATGCTGGAGAATTTCCTCAATCAGGGAGCCGTTTGGCAGAAGTTCATGGCCTTAAATGCCGTCCGGCAATGGATCAGAGTGTGCTCGCTTCAAAAGAAAGAGAAAATCACTCCTTCGTCATAAAGCGTATGGCAAGGCGGGCAGCTGTCTCTTCGATCATCTCGCGGGTAAAGTAAGTGCCTTTTTTGAGTTCTTCCTTGATTTCACGAACTCTTCCGAAGTTCGGATCCGGTTCCGAGGGAATCAAATCAGCGAACTTCTTGACCTCACCCCACAAAATCTCATCTTCATGATTCTGAACAACAGGTCCTGTAATCCGGACCCGTTTAAATGATGACGAGGGATTCTGGCCGGGGTGCTCACGTCTAGGTAGATTCATATCGCCCTTTAAATCGAAAAGAATAACGCTGTTTCGCTGCGGCCAGTTAGAAGCCGCGATCTTTTCGTTTATCGGCCCATCCCACCTTGAACTTAAGGCGCCCTTTGAAAACTGCTGCTTCAGGCATCCAAGGTCAGCTCGCCCACCCTCCTCGTCAGATGAGAGCGAAGCCTGGTAACAACCTTGGTGTGAATCTGACAGACTCTCGATTCGGAAACATCAAGGATCTCGCCGATTTCACGGAGCGTCAGGTTTTCATAGTAATACAGAACAACGACGAGCTTTTCCTTCTCCGGAAGATCGTCGATCGAGTGCGCCAGAATCTCCTTCACCTCATTCTGATGCACATAGCTGAACTGATTGGTGATCAGCGAGTCTTCGATGGTCTGAAGTCTTGAAATCGGCTTATTTCCGTCATCATTCTGCCAGACTTCGTCGAGGGAAAGAAAGGTCGTTGAGTTGAGATCGCTGTAGATGCCGTTCAGTTCATCGGTTGAAATGTTGAGGGCCTCGGCCAATTCATCATCGCTCACCGATCTGCCGTTTTTTTCTTCCAGTTCTTTGCACTTCTTTTCGATTTCCCGAGCCTTTTTACGGAGCAGGCGCGGAGCCCAGTCCAGTTTACGGAGCTCGTCCATGATCGACCCCCGGATTCGGGAAACCGCGTAGGTTTCGAACTTGTTGCCCTGAGAAACATCGTATTTCGTAATCGCATCGAAAAGACCCAGGATTCCGTAACTGACCAGATCGTTGAACTCAACGTTCGGGGGAAGACCAATCGCGACTCGGCCCGCCACATATTTCACCAAATACAGATACTTTTTAACGATTTCTTCCCGCAACGCCTGGCTTTTCGTCCTCTTGAACTTTTTCCACATCCTGACTTCTTCTTCGCGCATAGGGGACTCCTCCGGTTATAAAGAACGATGAATTACTTTTTTTCTTTCTGCTGCTCTAAAATTTTTTTTATCTGAAGCAAGGTATAGTTTTTGGTCTGAAGAATCTTGATTTGCTCGAGACGGTCAAAAACGCCCTCGTCGTAAAGGCGATGCCCCGAGGCTGTTCTCCGCGCCTCCTGAATGAGACCCGTGAGGGTGTAGTTGTGAAGCGTCTGGCGGGAAAGCCCCGTGTACTGCATCACTTCGCCGATCTTGAAGAGTTTTTCTCTTTTCACGAGTTCAGCGCCTCTCTTTGTTTGATCTGTTCGTACTGTCTCGTAGCATCCTTGTCGCCCGGAGCGAGGAGCAGGATTTTTTCGACTGTCAGCTTTGCCGCGCCCCACTGCCCTGAATCCATCAGCTGTCCGGCTTTTTTCCGGTAACGCACGATTCTTTCTCTGGCCTCATCGCGGTACATGCCCTTGAGAAAAACCTCATTCTGTTTGCCTTCCGCAAAGACTTGTTTGCGGATCTCATCCACTAACTCGGAGGCTTGCCGGTTCTCCGCGTCATAGGCAAAAACTTTTTCGGCAGTCACCATGGCCTCTTCGTACTGCTTTGCCCGGAACATTTCCCGGGAGCGTTCCAACAGCGTTTTGATTTCTTCCTCGGATTCCGCCTGCGATTTTTCGAAGGGCCTCTCTTCGAAAGCTTCTTTCTGTTGAGCGATTTCCCGTTCAAGAATCGACGCCATGAGCTTCGACGCTTCTTCTTCCTGGGGAGATTGACGAAGGACTTGTTCGGTCAGCTTGCGGGCCTTGAAGTACTCGCCCTGGCGCATCGCGTCCTGTGCCTGCTGCCTGAGCTCAACAGGATCAGCAGCCCTCTGCCTGGAAACCGTCTGGCATCCGACCATCATGAACACAACTCCAAGGCTTATCGTTTTTTTCATTTTATAATTTGTAGTTTACATTTTATAAATTACAATCTATAAAAAGTAATCGTACATGGTCAACATTTATTTACAACTTTTTTTAGCAAAATGTAGCAATTGTGTATTTTTTTTAGGCGGGCACAATTAGTAGGGGGGCTTGCATCAAAAAAAAGTCTAAAGTTGAGGCTTGCGGTTTAAGAAATGGCGAGAGTTTTGGAAGGCTTTTCGAGTTTGGAGAAAAAAAAGCGCTCGATCACTCGAGCGCTTGGAAAGCAAACTTAGGGTTTTTTTCGAAGTTTATCGGACGGTAAAGACCCCCATTTTCCGGAATTTTTCATACCTCTCCCCAGGGAGGTCCTTCCGGGGGATTTCAGCGAGTTCTTGAAACGCCGAATTGACTGTCGCCCGGATATTCTCGGCCGTGGCCTCAAAATCCCGATGAGCACCCCCCAGCGGCTCCCGAATCATGTCGTCAATGACGCCCAGTTCTTTGAGGTCGCGGGCTGTGAGCTTCAAGGCTCGGGCCGCGTCCTCTGAGCGGGAAGAATCCTTCCAGAGAATGGCCGCACAGCCTTCCGGCGAAATCACGGAGTAATACGCATTTTCCATGACGTAAACCCGGTCGCCGACACCAATACCCAGCGCCCCTCCGCTTCCGCCCTCTCCAATGACAATCACCACGATGGGCACAGTCAAATCACCCATCTCGCGGAGGTTATAGGCGATCGCCTCAGCTTGTCCGCGCTCCTCTGCCCCGACGCCGGGGTAAGCCCCCGGAGTATCGACAAAACAGAGGATGGGCGTTGCGAACTTTTCCGCCAAACGCATGATGCGCATCGCTTTGCGGTAACCTTCGGGATGCGCACTTCCAAAGCTGCGCATAAGATTTTCTTTTGTGTCGCGTCCTTTCTGGTGACCGATAACACAAATGGGCTTTCCCTGCCACTTCGCAAAACCGGCAACGATCGCGCGGTCGTCACTAAAGTGCCGGTCGCCGTGGAGCTCAACAAAATCTGTGGTGAGATACTGAATATAGTCCATCGTGTAGGGGCGCAGAGGGTGCCTTGCCACCTGAACTCTTTGCCAGGGCGTCAGGTTGTCGAAAATGTCTTTGAGCGCCTTCTCCATTTTCTTTTCCGCACTGCTGATCTCTCCGGAAAGATCGATGCCTTGAGCCGCAGAGGCACGCAGCTCATCAATTTTCTTCTCGAGTTCGATCACGGGCCTTTCAAAAGAAAGACATGCCTCGGCCAGTTTGCGCGTGCCGAGCGTTCTGGGTTTTCGAACCGGCAGGACTTCGGTTTCTTGATTTTGTTTCTTTTTTTTACTCATGAGATCGGGATCCTTTTCGTTCAAAAATCCGATGACAAAACCGATTAATTTTTGATCCTGACGCTCGTGCCGACAGGCACAAGGTCATAGAGCTCTTCCACATCCTTATTGAGCAGTCTCACACAGCCGAGACTCTCCTGCTTGCCGATCGACTCCGGAAAGGTCGTACCATGGATGCCGTAACCTTTCAGATCAAAACCCATCCAACGCGTCCCTAAGTAGTTGTCGGGACTTCCGGGCGGAACTACGGCGCCGGCATAGTACCAGGTCGGGTTTTCCAGCTTCATGTTGATTTTGAAATTCCCCACGGGTGTTGAATTGTTTTTTCCCGTTGAAACTCGGTAACTTTTGAAAAACCGCCCCCCCAGCTGAAGAGTCAAAATGTTGTCTGACTTGTCCACCCGCATCGAAAAGGGCGCGTTCAAGACTTTAAGTTTTGCCCCGGGAACGATCACGTCTGACTTGATGCCGTTGCTTCGCTTTAAAAGCGCCACCGTGGTACCGAACCGCTGAGCAATCTTGTAGAGACTATCGCCCGCGGCAACTTCGTAGAGATCACTTTCGGGGGTTTCCAGTTTTGAGTGAACGATTTTGACGTTCAGCTGGCCGATTTTCTTCCTGGCCGCTTCTTTCAGGCCCGGAACTTCTTTTTTGCTGGCCAGGATATTTTCGTAAACTTTTCTCGCCTGCAGAAACTTCCCGTTTTTTTCCAGCTGTCTAGCCTGTTCAAGCTGAGCGTGGTAAACACCGCTTGGCTCGGAGGCTCGAAGCCCCTGCCCCTCTTCTATCCCCGCGAAGAGGACAACAAGAATCGACACCAGTCCGGCTTTCCAGCGCATCAGCGCATTCCGCAAAAGAGGAACGAGATTAAAATTCCGAGGAAAGCTCCCGCAAAAACCTCTACAGGAGTGTGCCCCAGCAATTCTTTGACTCGCTCCTCGGCGAACTGCCCTTTCTGATAAAGCTCGTCGAGCATTTTGTTGAGAACCTGTGCCTGCCTTCCGGCACTGCGCCTCACACCAGCGGCATCGAACATCGTAATAATCGTGAAAACCAGCGTCATCAAGAAAGGCATGGATAGGAATCCGTAATACAGCCCCATCGAGGTCGCGAGACTGGCCACAGAGGCGGAGTGAGAACTCGGCATTCCTCCGGTATCAAAGATCCAGCGGAAGTTGAAGCGCCTTTCCCGAATCATCCCGCGGATCACTTTGGCGAGTTGGGAGAGAGCCCAGCTGAGAAAGACCGCCCAGGCGGCAAGGACAGGCTCAAAAGGCTGATCTAAAGGTGTCACGGGCGTAAAGTTCTCTCGGAAGGATTGACTCGATACTTGAAATATGATTTAATATAAAAAAATTATTCATATTATTAATAATCATACTCCCATCGAAGCAGGGATGGGGGGCATTATAGGTAGCGAACCCTTGAAATGCAAGGAGGTTTTGGTTGATCGCCATCACAGAAAGTGCCGTCTGCTCAGGCATTCAAGCCTGTCCCGTTCAAGTCGAAGTAGACGTAACTACGGGCCTGCCGCAAATGATTGTGGTTGGTCTTCCTGACACCGGGGTGAAGGAATCCCGAGAGCGCGTCCGCTCTGCCATCAAAAACTCGGGCTTCAGCTTTCCGCCCGATAAGATCACGATCAATCTGGCGCCCGCAGATCTTCGCAAAGAAGGTTCAGCGTTCGATCTGCCCATGGCCCTGGGTATTCTGGCTGCATCCGAGCAGATCCCTCAGGAGAAAGTAACCCCGTACATTTTTTTAGGCGAACTCGCTCTGGACGGCAGTCTTCGCCCAATCAAAGGGGCGATCGTCATCGCCGAGAGTCTCAAACAGCAGCGCGCTCTTGTTCTACCTGAGGAGAACGCGCGCGAAGCAGCTCTGGAAAAAAGGGCCCGGATTTACGGCGCTCGAAATCTCCGGGATGTTGTGGATTTCCTCAAGGGAGATAAGCCCCTTTCGCGCACCCTATCTCCGGAGCAAGATTCAAATCTCGGCACACCTTCCGGGGTGCCTGATTTTAATGAGGTGAAGGGTCAGTTCATGGCAAGACGCGCTGCAGAAATCGCTGCCGCCGGCGGACACAACCTTCTCATGCTGGGCTCACCGGGGTCCGGTAAAACTATGCTGGCAAGACGCATTCCCGGCATTCTGCCTCCGCTGGATTTCGAACAAGCCCTCGAGATCACGAAAATCTACAGCATCGCCGGACTGGGGCGAGGGTCCTATGAGACGCTGGTCAAAACGCGCCCCTTCCGGGATCCTCACCATTCGGTATCCGCGGCGGCCATGGCCGGCGGCGGGTCTTGGCCGAAACCGGGAGAAATTTCATTCGCTCATGGGGGAGTTCTATTTCTGGATGAACTTCCGGAATACCGCCGCGACGTGATCGAAACTTTGCGCGCACCCCTGGAGGAAGGCAGCGTGTCGATTTCCCGCGCCAAATCCCAGGCGGTTTACCCGTGCCGTTTCATGCTGGTTGCTGCCATGAATCCCTGTCCGTGCGGCTTCCTGACGGATCCGGGAAGGAAATGCCGATGTTCGCTGATGCAGATTAAAAAATATCAGTCGCGCGTTTCGGGTCCGATTCTGGACAGGATCGATCTCCATGTGGAAGTGCCTGCCCTGACCTATCAAATGATCACGGACGAAACCAAAGCCGAGAGTTCCGAGGTGATCCGGGCCCGGGTTATCGCTTGCCGGGCAATTCAGCAGGAGCGCTTCTCCAAGAAGTCCAGACTGCTGAACGCTTTCATGCGGCCCCGGGATATCAAACTCTTCGCGTCTCCGGACCAGGCGGGTAAAAAGTTACTGGAAAGCGCCATGCGTGATCTGCACCTGTCGGCACGCGGCTATTTCAAAATTCTCAAGATCGCCCGAACGATCAGCGATCTCGCGGGCTGTGAAGAGATACGAAGTGAGCATATCGCAGAGGCCATCCAATACCGCTCCCTGGACCGTCAATGGGGTTGAGACCTCTCAGGACTGAATCGGGAAATGTTCAAAATAATCCATGGGGATACAACATACGGACTCGTGCTGAGCGTTCAGAGGAAAGCTTCACAAGCCGGGAATATGAACGCCGGCTGGAATGAAGCTCGCAGGGGGCCACGCGTTCATGAGGGTTCCGGAGTTTCCGTCAGTGACCCGCCGAGAATTTCCTCGAATCGGCGGTTTTCCTGGCTCCATCCAAAAACACGGAAATGATTCGCTCGTCCCGCCCGTACGCTGACAACGAGATGAAGAACCCCGGGATACGCAGGATGCCCGTTCATCAGGGCCGCCCTCTCGTCTTCCTCAGAAAAATAGGCATCGGCATCGATGTGGGAGTGATAAATAACCGCTGTGAAACGGCCGGACTCCCTGTTTTTTTTTTCGGTATCAAGCAGCTCCCGCGGCTCCATAAAAAAGGCATCACGGGCGGTCCGCTGAAAAAGGCTGGGGTTCTCCCGATGAAGGCGGTCTTGAGCATTCGTGACAGGAAGGACGACAAGAGGCCCCAGCAGGCCTGACGATAACGGTGCTGTTAAAAAACCGCAGCATTCCTGGGGATATTCGCGCTCGGCGTGCCATCGTATAGCCCGTTTATTTTCGGGTGAGAGCAGCAGCATAGAGACACCGATACGTCAGAAGGCAGGCTTAATTTTCGTGGACAATTCCGAGAATACTTTTCGCGTCGAGTTCCACCCTGACGACGGGCGAAAGCTGAGTCATACCGGGACGCCGTGTCCGTATAAGAACATGGACTTGAGAAGCTGAGGTAAACCAAGCCGCATCGAGCCGAAGGTTCGTCTGCGCAGACTCGAGCGAAGCGATGCTGCGGGCACGTCCGTTTTCGACAGCTAGAACTTCAAAAGTATAGGAAGTGCCTTCAGCAGGTAAAAACCCCTCATCAACAGCCAGATCCTTGAAGGTTAGCACCGAACCGTCGCTCTCAAAATTATCTAAAGGGTTAGCCTCACGGAACCAGTGCCGGGCAAGAATGTCGCGCCGATCCGCGAGAATCTTCGTCAGCGTTTGAGCGTCCGCCGGATTGGAATAGGCTCCTGCTTCCACCAAAGCGCGAAGGTCTTCATCAGAAAACGTGCGGATGATTTTAGCGGCCCAGAAACCGTCAGCACGGGTGACATCCTTGAAAGCATAATTCTGAAGCTGCGTCTTGAATTGCCCGGGATCAAAGTAGCGGTTATCAAAATAGCCCACGGCGGGAGAGGCCGACACTTTTTCACCTACTTCGCGCCAGCGCCGCTGCCAGGGTTTTTCCCACAGCCCCAACGTGAGGAACGCTTTGGCAACTTCACGAAAATCAAAAAGCGATTCATGTCCATGCATCGGGGGCTTGGGGCCTTTCGATGCCGCTCCGAGCGCTGAAGAGAAAGAAACCAGGTAGTGTTTCAGCACCTCTTGGCCATTCTCGTTCACGAGCACATCCTCAGTCGTACCAGGGCGCACGTCGGTGTTGTTCAGCCAGGAGGAAAAAACTTGGAGGGCCCTCAGGGAGCGGCGTCTTTCCTGATCGACAGCGTCTTGGGGGTCACCGCGCCGTTTGCCGAGAAAATCAAAAGATCCCTTGTCCTGACCCGTAATGATTTTAGTTGCCGAAGCACGGTAGTTGCCCTGATCGTCCGTAGGAAGAAAAAGCAGGTATTCTTCGAGTTTTTCCTGTGTGAGATCTTTGGCGAAACCAGTGTCGTCGGTGACTTTCGCGCCGGGAGCGGCCGCAAGCGATCCTGAGGGAATGGACACAATCGTCATTTGCGGGACGTTATACCCCAAGGCATAGTAGAAACGGCTCGCAATAACTTCCGCGCCCGTCACCAACTCGAAACTGTCGGAAGGGTCGAAGCGCAGGAGGTAGCGGTCCCCGGCGCTGTCCTTGATTTCATAGACCGGCTGCAGACCTTCGAATACCCCGCCCACAACTTGAATGGCCCCTGAAATTTGAGGACCCTGATTCTCACGAAAACCCTGCTTTAATTGATCTGACGTAAGACGGGACCTAGAATGCCGATTTGTAAAAAACGATGAGTCCGGCACTTCATCGTAAACATTGACGTCCTCGGCGGGTGCGGCCTTACCAAAGAGGGCTCTATAAAGCCGATCCAGTCTCAGGAAGGAAGTGCCTTCATAGTAACCGGCCTGCTCAAAAAGATCCTGGTAGTAAGAGGTCTCCTGAGCTTTGATCTCGAGCGCACCTTGCGCAAGACCGCCCCCCAAAGGGGCGCTGAGCAAAACGGCCAAGAGTGACAGCCTGAGCAGCTTAGAAAGGCGTACTTGTTCTGACATATAAATTAGTTCCTTCATCTCCATGCGCGACTTCGATTCCAAGGAGCATGTGGTTGGCGACACTGAATCGGAAGCCGCCTCCGTAAGATTCACGGAAATTATCCATTTCAAATTCATGGAATTCAGCAAAGACCTGACCGAGATCCGCAAACGTCACGGTATCCATCCGGAAGTTTTTACTCTCCCAAACCGTGTAGCGGTATTCCAAGTTCATAAGAAAACTGCTTTCGTCGGAAAATCGGTTTACGTCATAGCCGCGAAGCGTGCGGCTAAGCCAGGGACCTAAACCATGCCCGCCAAGGCGGGCCATCTGATGAAAGGGTACAACGCCGGAGTCCCCGAGCTCATCGTTGTGCTCGCCATAGGCGTGATAGGCCAAAACTCGGCGGGGTGAACCTAGAGCAAAATACTGACTGAATTCGGCCTGGTATTTGAGAAATTGCGCATCGGATCCTGAAATGCCGTCGTTGAGGGCCAACCCCAAGCGCCGCAATCCCCCCGAGGTGGACAGCTCTCGCTGATTGCGGGTATCGTGCTGAATCTCACCGCCGTAAACAAGAAGTTCGTCGCCAGCCAGCCCGGGGATGGAGCCTGCTGGGAAAATTTCGTCAATGATGCCCCGGCCTCCGTCTTCGCCGTTAGTGATATTGACGTTTTTATAATGAAAGTACAGATCGCCCTTGAGGGTAGGGCGCGGATCGTAATTGAGCTTCACGCCCGCCGTTGTCGTTTCCATTTTGTAGGAAGTGCCGTTGCCGGCGCTTGTTTCGGGACCCAGGCCATAAAAATGTTCTTCTGGCCGGCTTTCGTAGTCCACAAAGACCGCGCTGCCGACACCCGTTCCGGAGATATCCTGCCAGCCGAGTTCAGAGCCCGCGTCAAAACGCACACTGTTGGAATATTCAACCCAGCTTTTGGCGACCAGATCCGGCAGATCCGTTTTACGCCGGAAAAGACGGACATAATCCACGTCCAGCCCGCCCGATCCCCCCGTCACGCTGAAAAGTCCGACCTTGGGGGTCAAACCGTTTTCAGTGAGTTTGTCATAGGCCCACTTGGCTTTATTGTCCAAGTGATACTTTTCGGTCAGGTAAAGCGACTTACTTGCGGGAATTCTGAGAAGTTCGAGCGGGTAGGTCAAAAAATCACTCGAAACTTTGGAGGCCGAACTGCGGGGTTCGGAGACTCGGGGCAGTGAAGCATACCGGTCATAACTCGCTTCAGCCGCTTGGAGCAGGCCGTATCCAAGAGTCAACCCTGCTGCCAACACCGCAATGAACGGATAGATTCGGCTTTTTATTTTAATCACGGATTCTTCTATCTTTCTTTTGAACAGCATGGTGACTCGAAAGTGGGGTTATTATACCCAGAGACTTTCCGGGATCAAGCGATTCCTGAACTTAGTCTCCGGAGAGATCAAAGGCATCCTGAATCAGGCGGAATTCCGGCCCGGAAGCTTTGTTCCAGGTAAGAGCCAGCACATCAAAGGAAATCTTTTCGGGTAAGTTTTCATGATCACGCAAATACGATTGCGCTAATCGGACTAACTTCTCCTGTTTGCGCGCATGAACAGCCTCCTCAGGCGCCCCTCGGGCGTGGTCGCGGCGGGTCTTAATCTCAATAAAGGCGAGACGGTCTCCGCGCACCGCGATCACATCCACCTCTCCCAAACGGCAGCGGTAATTCGTTTCAAGAATCCGGTATCCCGAGCGCACGAGAAAAGCAGCTCCCGCCATCTCTCCCCGTTCTCCCAAAGTCAGCCGGAAGGGTTTTTTGTTTTTAATCGAAAAAATTCTTTTCATGCGGTCCTTTTTTTTCAGAGGCCTCTACGGGAGAGAAAGAGCGGCGGTGTACCGGACAAGGGCCTAGGGCATCCAACCGCTCCAGATGAACCCGGGTGCCGTAGCCTTTGTGCCGGGAAAAAAAATAGCCCGGATAAATTTCATCCAGGCCGGACATGAGAGCATCCCGATAGACCTTCGCCAAAATGGATGCAGCCGCAATCGAGGCCGAAAGCGTATCGCCTTTGACGACTGCCTGCTGAGAAATCGGAAGATCCAGGGACATGGTGCCGTCTATGAGGAGAAATGCAGGCGTCAATCCGAGATTCAGCACGGCTCGCCGCATCGCCAGGCGAGTCGCCTGATAGATATTTAGTTGGTCGATTTCTGAGCTCGTGGCCGAGCCGATTCCCGTCAGGCCATTCTGGAGAATTTTAAAGAAAAGAGACTTGCGGCGGACTGCTGACAGCTGTTTGCTGTCATTGAGATAGGGGTCCTCGAGCGGGCGCTTAAGAACAACAGCGGCGGCAACCACAGGGCCCGCAAGGGGGCCTCTGCCGGCTTCGTCCACACCGGCAAGAAAACCCGGCGAACACCTCGTCTGGTACGGTTCGTCGAAAGCTCTGAGCTTCTCTGAAAGACCCGGTTTCATAAGGCTCGCGGCCTTCCGCCTGGGCCTGCGCGCCGAGGCGCGAGGCCGGGCTCTATGCCGTTTTAATCCGTGCGGCCCGCTTCAAAAAAGGGCCTTAGGCCTTCTTCTTGCGCAGATGATACATGCGGGCGCGGCGGGTTTTCCCTTCCTTAACAACCTGAATCTTCTCGATTGTCGGAGAGTAGAGAGGGAAGATTTTTTCGACGACGTCGCCGTGCGTTTCCTTCAAAACAGAAAAGCTGGCATTGATGGAACTCCCGCGTTTACGGATGCAGGTTCCTTCAAAGATCTGAATTCGGGTTTTATCGCCTTCCTTGACGCGGATGTGAATCTTGAGTGTATCGCCCACGCGGAACGGAGGCACTTCTTTCTTGATCGCTTCTTTTTCAACTTTTTCGATGGCTTTCATTTTTCGCTCCTTTTAATCAAATCCGGTCTCTTTTCGCGCGTCAACTTGCGCGCCTGGCGCTTTCGCCAGTCTTCTACTTCACGATGATTGCCCGAAACAAGAACCTCAGGCACTTTCCAGCCTTTAAAATCTCTCGGACGAGTGTACTGCGGGTATTCCAGGTGTCCCGAGTGAAAGCTTTCATGCTTCAAGGATTCACTGTTGCCTAAAACACCGGGCAGCAAGCGCACCACAGCCTCGATCACGCAGACCGCCGGAGCCTCACCGCCCATGGTGACAAAATCGCCGATGGAAACTTCTTCATCCACCAGATGCTCATGGATTCTGTAATCCAGACCTTCGTAGTGTCCCGCAATCAGCACAATCTGTTTTCGGCCCGCAAGTTCCGCGGCCTTCTCCTGCCGAAAGGGCTGACCATGAGGCGAAAGGAGAACTACCCAGCTCTCCTCACCGCAAATGTCCTCGAGGCACTCAAAAACCGGTTCGGGTTTAATCACCATACCGGCCCCGCCCCCGAAGGGTTTGTCATCGACGGTCCGATGACGGTCGTGGGTGTAGTCCCGAAGGTCGTGAACCTTGATTTCAACCTGTTTTTTTTCCTGGGCCCGTTTGAGGATAGACTCGCTCAAAGGACCCTGAAAAAATTTAGGAAACAGGCTGACCACGTCAATCCGAAGCGCCACGTCCGCGCCCGCCCCTTACTTCTTCTTTTTTTCGGGAGCTGCTGCTTTCTTGGCTTTCTTCTCGACCCGCTTGACCAGGCTCTTCACCGAAGGTGAAACCTGCGCGCCCTTTTCGACCCAGTATTTGAAGCGGTCGGATTTAACGACAATCACTTCATTAGCGGGAAGCGGATCATAATGACCGATTTCCTCAATGAAACGGCCGTCGCGGGGCATCTTCGCCTCCGCCACAACAATGCGCCATTGATCGCGGTTCTTTGTTCCAAAACGTTTAAGTCTGATCTTGACTGCCAAGGTATCCTCCTCCAATGCCTCTCCGGAAACTCCGGAAAGGGTTTACTCCTTCTCCCGGTGAATCGATGCGCCGAGAGAAGAAAATTTTGTTTCCAGCCGCTCATACCCGCGGTCCAGGTGATAAACGCGGTGGACTTCCGTTGTGCCTTCGGCCACAAGGCCGGCGATCACGAGCGCCGCGCTGGCGCGCAAGTCGGACGCCATCACCGGAGCCCCGCTGAGCTTTTTCACGCCGTGTATAATGGCCGTCGGCCCCTCGAGAAAAATATTCGCACCCATACGGTTCAGCTCGCTGACGTGCATAAAACGATCCGGATAAATTTTTTCTGTGATCACACTGATGCCCGGCGCCGCGGCCATCAGGGCCATCATCTGAGCCTGAAGGTCTGTGGGAAAAGCCGGATACGGAAGCGTCGTCACATTGACAGGCTTTAATTTGGCCGTCCCCCGTACTCGGAGAGTTGATTTTCCCTTATCGATGCGCACACCCGCCTGGCGCAATTTATCGATGACGACATTCTGATGGGAAGGATCCGCCTTTTTAATCAGAACATCCCCGGCTGTCATGGCCGCAGCAAACATGTACGTTCCCGTTTCAATCCGGTCAGGGATGATCGCATGACGGGCTCCGTGCAGTTTTGTGACGCCGGTAATTTCGATGCAGGGTGATCCTATCCCCTCGATTTTAGCACCCATTTTCTGAAGAAAACGGGCCAAATCGACGATTTCGGGTTCGCAGGCGGCGTTCTCAAGAACCGTTCTTCCCTTGGCCATCGTGGCCGCCATCATCACGTTCGCCGTCGCAAGAACGGAGGAACCAAAGGCCCCGCCGAGATAAATCTCGGCTCCGCTCAGACGCTTGGCAACACGCGAAGTCACGTAGCCGTGCTGAATTTCGTTTTTCGCGCCCAAGGCTTCCAGACCTTTGAGGTGAAGATCAATCGGCCTGGGTCCAATCACGCAGCCGCCCGGAAGAGAGACTTCGGCATGTCCGATACGGGCCAGCAGGGGCCCCATCACGCAGACCGATGCCCGCATCGTGCTGACCAGCTTGTAGGGAGCGAGCGGCTGAAGACTGTTTCCCGGCTTAACCTTGACCGTTCCCTTCTCGAAAACAGCTTTGGCACCCAAGGACCGCAGAAGGCGGATCATCGTATGAATGTCGCGCAGGTCCGGAACGTTTTCAATGATAGACTCTCCGTCCGCGAGAAGCGCCGCTGCCATAATCGGAAGAGCCGCGTTTTTCGCGCCGGAAATTTCAACTTCCCCTTTGAGCTTTCGTCCGCCTGTAATAACGATCTTATCCATGAGATCCCGCGCGGGCCATCACGACCCTTTCAACGTTGATGTCGTCTTTAAAAATTTTGATATCGGTGAAGTTTTTCCGGACTAAAAGATCCCGCACCTCGGGCGCTTGACCCCGTCCGACTTCTAAAAAAAAGGGCGCTGAAGGATACAGCCTTTCAGAGACCGATTCAGCGATGTTCCGGTAAAAAAAAAGTCCGTCTTGACCGCCATCAAGAGCTTCGCGGGGTTCCTGAAGAACTTCCGCATCCGCTTCAGCCCAATCGCTTTCTTTAAAATACGGCGGATTGGATACAAGAGCGTCCCAACGGTCTTTGCCGCAAGCCCCGAAAAGATCGGTTTTCACAAGACGGCATCTTTCACCGAGAGCATACTTCTCGACATTCTTCGCCGCCAGCTCAAGCGCTTTTTCCGAACAATCGAGAAAAACACAGCGGGCTTTTTCGAAATGTCTCAGCAGAGCGATCCCAATCGCGCCGCTTCCGGCTCCAAGATCCGCGAAGGTAAATGCACTGGTTTGGGAAAACCCCGAAGCATCGACAAACGCCTTCACGAGCGTTTCGGTCTCAGGCCGGGGCACCAAACAACCCGGCCCTACAATCAGCGTTTCGTTCCAGAAGTAAGCGGTCCCTGTCAAATAAGCGGTAGGTATCCGTTGCTTGCGGCCGGCGATCCAGGTCCGATAATGCCGGGATTCTTTTTCCGGCACTTCCCGACGGGCCTCTAAATATAAAGAGGTTCTGGAAAGACTCAGAACCTCCGATAAAAGAACTCGTGCGCTCGCTTCAGCTTCTTCGGCGCCCAGATCCGCAAGTTCTTTGCGGCCCCACTCTAACAGCTCACGAACGGTCGTCATTCAAGCACATGGGATGCGGCGCTTTGCAAAAACGCTCTTCGCCTTTTTCAGGCCGCGCTCATCAGTTTGCGGTTGCGCTCGTCCCTCTCCAAAGCTCCGACCATTTCGTCCAAATGGCCGTTTAAAATATCATTCAGACTATGCAAAGTCAAACCGATTCGATGATCCGTAACCCTCTGATCCGGGTAATTGTAGGTTCGGATCTTGCCCGAACGGTCCCCGCTTCCGATCTGAGCTTTGCGTTCACGGGACTGCTCAAGCTGACGGCGCTCCTGCTCGGCTTCATAAAGCCGGGCTCTTAAGACGCGCATGGCGCGGGCCTTATTCTTGTGCTGGGAGCGCTCGTCCTGGCATTGAACAATGACGCCGCTAGGCAAGTGGGTGATTCGGACGGCCGACTCCGTCTTGTTGACGTGCTGACCCCCTGCACCCGAAGCCCGGTAAACGTCGATTTTGAGGTCCGCCGGGTCGATGTTAATTTCCGTTTCATCCGCCTCAGCCATAATCGCTACCGTGACGGCCGAGGTGTGAACCCGTCCGCTGGCCTCTGTCGCAGGCACCCTTTGAACGCGGTGGATCCCGCTTTCGTATTTGAATTTAGCGTAAGCTCCCGAGCCGCTGACGGCAAAAATAACTTCCTTGAAGCCGCCGATCCCCGTCGGGTTGGAATCCATGACTTCAAGCCTCAGCCCAAGAGAGGAAGCATAGCGGGAATACATCCTGAAAAGATCCGCAACAAAAAGCGCAGCTTCCTCTCCGCCCGTTCCGGCCCGAATTTCAGCGATCACATCTCGGCCGGAGCGCGGATCATCATCGCGGATCAGCATAGTCTCGATCTGCTCGAGAAGCGCGTCTTTTTTTTGTTTCAGCGACTTTTCTTCCTCGCGGTACAGATCGCGCATTTCCGCATCAAGCTTTTTGGAATTCAGCTCTTCGGACAGAGCGGCAAGTTCCTCTTCGGCTCTGCGGTATTCCGCGTAAGCGCCGACCAAGGGGCGGATTTCCGCCATTTCCTTGGTCAGCTTTTGGTACTTCGCCTGGTCCTTGACGACTTCCGGCTGGCTGATTTCATGTTCGATCTGAGCCAGCCTTTTTTCGGTTTTCTGAAGCTTGTCTGCGTAAATCACGTCTGGGCTGAAATCGTCGGCTTATTCAGCCTTCGGGGCTTCCGCGCCAGGCTTCTGCTGAGCAGCCTGCTTGAGCTTGTCCTTGATAGACAGCTTGGAAGAAGAAGCCTGGGCCGCGGGGCGAACCGCAGCGGGGGCAATTTTCTTCACGGGAGCAGCGGCAATTTTGTTGCCGAACTTTTTCTTCAGACGGTCAATGCGGCCGGCCGTATCCATCAGCTTCTGCTTGCCGGTGAAAAACGGGTGGCACGCTGAACACACGTCCGTCTGAATTACGTTGTCCTTGGCGGCGCTGCGCGTCTCGAACGAACTGCCGCAAGCGCACTGAACGGTAACGGTTTGGTACTGGGGATGAATATCTTGTTTCATTTTATTTCTCCGCTTTATTCATGCTGATAAGAAACTCAGCATTGGTTTTCGTTTTCTTAAGCCGATCCGTGAGTAGTTCCATGGCCTCGGCAGGGTTTAATTCGTTGAGAACCTTTCGAAGCATCCAGACGCGGCTAAGCTCATCGGGGTGCATGATCAGATCCTCTTTACGAGTATTGGATTTCTTCACATCAATAGCCGGGTAAATGCGCTTCTGGAACAGGTTGCGGTCCAGCTGCAGTTCCATGTTGCCCGTGCCCTTGAATTCTTCAAAAATGACTTCGTCCATACGCGAGCCTGTATCGACAAGCGCCGTTGCAATGATCGTCAGACTGCCGCCTTCCTCGATATTGCGGGCCGCTCCGAAAAACCGCTTCGGGCGATGGAGAGCGTTGGAGTCCACACCGCCGGACAAAATCTTACCGGAATGCGGAACCACCGTGTTGTAGGCGCGCGCCAGACGCGTGATGCTGTCCAGCAGAATGATAACATCGCGCCGGTGCTCCACAAGACGCTTCGCCTTTTCGAGAACGATTTCCGCGACTTGCACATGACGCTCAGCAGGCTCGTCAAAAGTCGACGAGACGACTTCCCCGCACACCGAACGCTGCATGTCGGTCACTTCTTCCGGACGTTCGTCAATGAGAAGCACGATGAGGTACGCTTCCGGAAAATTGGTCGTGATCGCGTTGGCGATCTTCTGCAGCAGGATCGTTTTACCGCTGTACGGCGGGGCGACGATGAGTCCGCGCTGACCGAAACCGATCGGCGTTAAGAGATCCATGACGCGCATGGAAACCTCTTCGGTATTCGTCTCCATGAAAAGCCTTTTGAGCGGGTAGAGCGGCGTCAGGTTATCAAAGGGAATCTTGTCCTTGATAGACTCCGGATCTTCGAAATTGACCACTTCGACTTTGAGAAGCGCAAAGTACCGCTCACCCTCTTTAGGCGGCCGGATTTGACCGCTCACGCAGTCGCCGGTGCGCAAATTGAAGCGGCGGATCTGGCTCGGGCTGACGTAAATGTCGTCGGGTGAAGGTAGGTAGTTGTAATTGGGAGAACGCAGGAAACCGAACCCGTCTTCCAGGATCTCCAGAACACCTTCCCCGTACATGAGACCCGACTGCTCAGCCTGGCCCTGCAGAATCTTGAAAATCAGATCCTGTTTTTTCATGCCGGTCGTGGGACCGATATTAAATTTTTTACCAAGTTCGTGGAGATCGCCCATCTTCATTTCCTTGAGCGTCGCCACGTCCATGACTTTTTCACCGGCAGCATTCACGGTTTCCGGTTCGTTCTCCCTTTCATGGTCGCCCGCGGGGGCACCTTGTCCGGGTCTTTTGGGCGGGAAATTAGTCCGTCTCGGGTGGTGGGTTCTTTCTTTAGGCATAATGCGATACGTCTCCTTTCGAGGCGTTGTTGAGGGTCTTCCAGATTTTTTCCACTTGTTTGCGTACTCCTTCTAAATCTCCGCTGTTGTCGATCACATAAGCGGCTCGTTTGAGTTTTTCCTCCGGGGACATCTGCGCCTTCTGACGGCGGCGGATTTCTTCGGGACCGAAACCTCGTTCAGCCAGGCGCTTCTCAATAATATCCTGAGGCGCTTGGACAACCACGCAGACATCGCAGCTGCGGTCAAAGCCCGTTTCAAAAAGAAGCGGGATTTCCAGCACAATCACGCGCGCGTCTGCCTCCGCAATTTCCGCAGCGAGCCGCTGAAACACATACGGATGAATGATGCTTTCCAATTCCTTCCGGGCTTCGCCGTCGCTGAAAACACACGCGGCCAGCTTCACTCGGTCCATCCCCCCCGTCCCTAGCGCTTCAGGGAAACGCTTCGTGAGGGCGGGGTAAACCGCACTGCCTTCCAGAAGAGCCTCGTGGGCTATCCGGTCCGCATCAAGAACCTCCGCACCCAGAGGTTCAAAGAACCTCGCGGCAGTACTTTTGCCCGAACCGAAGGTTCCCGTCAGACCGACCAGAGTTCGTCCGGCTTTTGTTTTTAGTTCTTGTACCATGAGTCCCCAATAAAGAAATCCGCGCGAAGCGGCACGCGGAGCTCGTAAGCTTTTTCCATGCCCTCGCGGACCATCCCCTCGAGTGCTTTCATTTCATCTTCGGGTCCGTCGAAAACCAGCTCGTCATGAACCTGCATGATCATTCGGGATTCGAGCCCGCGCTTGACGAGCTCGCCCTCGATGCGGATCATCGCGAGCTTGATCAGATCAGCCGCCGAACCTTGAATCGGCGCATTGATCGCCGCCCGTTCTGCAAATTGCCGGAGCGGCACGTTTTTGGAATTGATATCAGGAAAATAAGCTCGTCTTCCGAGAAGTGTCGTCAGGAATCCTTGTTCGCGGGCTCTTTCCTTCTGCGATTCGAGATAGGCGCGGATACCGCTGTAACGGTCAAAATAATTCCGGATAAATTGATCGGCCTCTCCGACAGGAATATGAAGATCCTGAGACAGACCAAACGCTGTCTTCCCGTAAATAATACTGAAATTGATCGTCTTGGCGACACCGCGCATTTCGCGCGTCACCTCTTTTTCACTCACGCCGTAGAGCAGCGTTGCCGTGAATGTGTGAATGTCGCGCTCCTCACGGAACGCCTTGAGCAGCTGCTCGTCGGATGAAAAATGCGCCAGAATTCTCAGCTCAATCTGAGAATAGTCTGCCGACAGAATCCGGCCTCTTCCCGAAGTTCTAGGCCGCGCAACAAAAGCCTTGCGTACCAGCCTCCCGGCCTGAGTTTTGATCGGAATATTCTGAAGATTCGGATCCGAGCTGGAAAGACGCCCCGTGACCGTTGTCGTCTGGTGATAGGACGTGTGCACCGCTCCCGTCTCGGGATTGACCATGCCGGGCAGGGCGTCCAGATACGTCGATTTGAGCTTCGTTTTTTCCCGATATTCCAGAAGCATCCCCGCAAGCGCGTAGTCCTGCGCCAGCTTCTCCAAAACACTCACATCGGTGGAATACCCGGTCTTGGTCTTCTTGACGGCCGGATACTTCAATTTTTCAAAGAGAATCTCCGCGAGCTGCTTTGTGGAGTTGATATTGAACTCTTCGCCCGCTTCCCGGTAGATATCGCGCGTCAGCTGACCGAGTTCCTCGGAGGCTTTTGCCGAGAGCTCCTCCAGCATCTTCACATCCAGATAAACACCCGTCCGTTCGACTTCAGCCAGCACAAAGGCCAGCGGCATTTCGACTTCGCGGAAAAGTTTTTCAAGCCCGTGCTCCTCGAGTTTCTTTTGAAGAACCGGCACCAGCCTCTGAACGCAGTCGGCGTCCTCGCAGGCATATTGAGAAACTTTTTCAACGCTGACCTCGTCCATCGTCACGGCATCGCGGCCGCTTCCGAGAAGATCGGAGGTCTGAATTTTTCGCAGACCCAAGTACTCCAGGGCAATGTCATCGAGATTGTGATTGAGCTTCACGGGATTCACCAAATAACTCGCGATCATAGTGTCGAAACAGACGCCGCGGATCTGGACGCCGTGCCGCTCCATGACGATCGCGTCATACTTGACGTTTTGGCCGAACTTGCCGATTTGCGCGTTTTCCAGGACTCCGCGGAGCGCTTGAAGCGCCCGCTCAACAGCCATACCTTCCCCGCGGTGCTGCGGCATCGACACCGGCACGTAGAAAGCCCGGTAGGGCTCCCAGCAAAAACTCATCCCCACCAAGTGTGCGCGCATCGGATCCTGATGCGTCGTCTCGGTATCAAAGCTGAAGGCATCCTGTTTTTCAAGATCTCTCACGAGCTCTTTCAGGGCATCTTCTGACGTCACCGTCAGGTAGCGGCGCTCCGCTTTGTCAGCCGCACTCTGCGGCTTCAGGTCTTTAAGCAGCGTGCGGAATTCATAGCGCTGCGCCAGCTCTTTGAGTTTCTTCTCGTCCGGATCCGTCAGCGTCAGCGCGTCCCAGTCGATTTCAAAATCAACCGCCGTATCAATACGGGCCAAGTCCTTGGAGAGCAGGGCGTCAGCTTCGTGCTTGCGAATCTGTTCCTGCTGCCGCTTCGCCTTAATTTTACCGGCGTATTTGACCAGATTCTCAACGCTGCCGAATTCCTGGATGAGCTTGACCGCTGTTTTTTCTCCGATGCCCGGAATTCCCGGAATGTTGTCGGACGCATCACCCATGAGGGCCATAACTTCGACAACCTTTTCGGGCCCAAGGCCCTCAAAGCGTTTTTTTACCTCGGCTCGGCCGATCACAAGACCTTCCTTGTGCGGGTTGAGAATGCGGATGTGCTCCGATACCAACTGCATGGCATCTTTGTCTCCGGTGATGATGAAGACATCATAGCCGCGCGATTCGCCCTTCACGGCCAGCGTCCCGATCACATCATCGGCTTCGTATCCGTCGATGGCGATGACGGGGATGTTGAAGCCTTCGATGATTCGCTTGATGTCGGGCACCGCCTCCAGAATATCTTCAGGAGTTTCCTGGCGGTTGGCCTTGTAGTCGGCGAAATCGGTATGCCGTTCCGTAGCCGCCTTGGTGTCGAAGCACACGGCCATATGGGTAGGCTGCTGGTTGGTGATGAGGTCAATAAG
>VFQY01000116.1 GCA_018883425.1 Candidatus Omnitrophota bacterium
GCTCCGGCATCATGAGCAAGCCGAGTCATCAGCTTGATCGGGTTGATCGTTCCAAGGGCGTTGGACATGTGCGTAAAGGCTGCTATTTTGACGCGGGGATTGAGCATTTTTCGGTACTCATCCAGACAAAGCTCGCCCTGATCATTCACGGGAATGACCCTCAGCACCGCCTCTTTTTCCGCGCAAAGAACCTGCCAGGGAACAAGATTCGCATGGTGTTCGATGGCGGAAACCAAAATCTCGTCGCCTTTTCCGATAAACTTTCGTCCATACCCGTGCGCCACCAAATTGATCGCCTCGGTCGCACCCCGCACAAAAATTATTTCCGCGGATTTTTTCGCGTTCAAAAAATTGCGGCATTTTTCACGGACTTGATCGACCTCCCAAGTCGCCCTTTGACTGATTGTATAAACCCCTCGGTGAACCGTAGCGTATTCCTCGCGGTAGAAACGGCTCAGACGGTCGATCACCGCCAGAGGCTTCTGAGTTGTGGCGGCGTTATCCAGATAAACCAGCGGATGCCCGTTCATTTGATGACTCAGAACCGGAAAGTCTTTCCTGATTTTTTCGATGTCGAACTTCTTCTCGGTCAGCATCGATTCACCCCCGAACCATGGCATGAACGGCATTCTTCACGGAGGCTTCAATTTCCGCGCGGACTTCTTTTTCGGGAATTAAACTCAGGATCTCCTCGGCAAATCCGTAAGCGAGAACAAAACGCGCAGTGCGCAGGTCAAGCCCCCGGCTTCTCAAGTAAAAAAGCTCTCCGGGGTCGGCCTGCCCGGTTGCGGAGCCGTGAGCCGCCTGCACGTCATCGGCGTAAATTTTTAATTTGGGCCGTGAGTACACGCGGGCATCATCTGAGAGGAGTAAATTTTTATTCAGCTGGTGCGAGTCCGATTTTTGCGCTCCCGGGCAAACTTCGGCGAGGCTGTTAAATTCAGCCCGGGACTGGCCGTCCAAAAGGTTTTTGTAAATCTGACGGCTCACGGCACCGGGAGAGCGGTGCAAAACAGAAAGTGCCTGATGAGCTTGAGAACGGCCGGAGAGAACCGAAAGCCCGGAGATTCGGCATTGGGCTCCGGGACCTTCAAGTTCGGCGCGGATTTCATTGCGGGTGATCTCGCGGCCGCGTGTCACCGTCACCATATCCAGCTCAGCTTTCTCCTTCAGATAGGCGCGTGTCTGAAGAAAAAGACTGCCGGATTCATTTTCCTGAATCTGAAGATTGGTCCACCTCACGCGGGCGCCCGCATCCGCATAAATTTCAGCGACAGCATTTTCGAAGGAATTCTGACCATGATTGCCGCCGTAAAAGCGGGCAACGACGGCTACCTCGGCCCCCTCCTCGGCAACCAAAAGAATTCTGGGTACTGACGCAACGGGTCCGCGGGTGCCCGTCGTAAAGAAGAAAAGGTGCAGGGGTTCTAAGGCCTGCCTTCCCGAGGGAAGCATGATGAGTGCGCCGTCTTCGAAAGCAAACGTATTGATGAGCGAAAAGGGGTTATCTTCCTTGTCTAAATCACGGCCAAGACGAGTCTCGAGTTCAGGATGGTTAAAAAGTCCGCTCCATAATTCTGAAAAATCCACGTTCCCGGGCGCCTGAGAAGAAAGTTTTGGTGAAAAAAGTCCGTCAACAAAAACGATCCGGCACCTCGCTCCGGCGAAAATGGGATCCTCTTTGCTAAGCAGTTCCGCGGGTACAGGCTTTTCGAAGGCAGAACTCAAAAGCTTGGACGGCGTGAAGTAGCGCCATGATTCCCAACTTTTGTCCGGAAATCCTTTTTCATCGAAAGCTTTGAGGGCGCGTGCGCGCAGCGCCTCAACCCAGCCAAGACGGACTTCTTGAGCCTTGGAGAGGCGAACTTGCTGAGCGTAAGAGCTCTTTGATTCAGAAACCGTCATCAGCGACTCCCTAGGCGCCAAGCCAGTCGTAACCCCGCTTTTCGACTTCGAGAGCGAGGGTCTTGTCGCCGGAACGCAAGACGCGTCCGTCCGCCAAAATATGAACAAAATCGGGAACAATATAATCCAGCAAACGCTGGTAATGCGTGACGACGAGCCTTGCGTTGCTTGGGGTCTTCAGGCGATTGACACCGCGGGCTACGGAGCGAAGCGCGTCTACGTCCAGACCTGAATCTGTTTCATCGAGCAGCGCTAATTTGGGCTCGAGAACCGCCATCTGAAGAACCTCGTTACGCTTCTTCTCTCCGCCCGAAAACCCATGGTTCACGGCACGGTCTAAAAATTCGGCAGAGACTTCAACAGCTTCGCGCTTGAGTTTAAGGATTTCATCAAACTCCATCGGATCCGCAGGCTCCTGCCCCCGGGCTTTGCGCTGAGCGTTATAGGCCATGCGCAAAAAGGCAGCATTGTTCACGCCGGGGATTTCAACGGGATATTGAAAGGCGAGAAAAATTCCGGCCAAAGCTCGGGCCTCAGGTTCCATCTCCAGCAGATTGTGCCCCTCAAAATTAACCTCTCCCGCGGTAATCTCGACGGAGGGGTCCCCGGAGATAACCTTCGCCAGCGTGCTCTTGCCGGATCCGTTAGGCCCCATCAGGGCATGGGTCTCGCCGGCCCGGATCGTAAGGTCCACGCCCTTTAAAATATCGTTGCCCGCGATGCGGGCTTTTAATCCGCGTATTTCCAGCATTCTATTCACCGGCGGCCTCTAGCCGACCGTCCCCTCTAGCTTAAGGCCGAGAAGCTGAGTGGCTTCTACGGCGAATTCCCCGGGCAGTTCCCGGAAGACTTGTTTGCAAAAACCGTTGATGATTGAGCTCATGGCGTCTTCTTTAGAGATCCCGCGCTGCTGAAAATAAAAAAGCTGATCTTCACTGACCCTGGACGTCGTCGCTTCATGCTCAACCTGAGAAGACGCATTCTGCAGATCGATATACGGAAACGTGTGCGCGCCGCAATTCGGTCCGATCAGGAGTGAGTCACATTGAGTGAAGTTGCGGGCCCCTTCGGCGCCCTTGGAAACCTGAACAAGACCTCGGTAGTTGTTGGAAGCCTGACCCGCTGAAATCCCCTTGGAAACAATGGTGCTTCGGGTGTTTTTACCGATATGAATCATCTTGGTTCCGGTGTCTGCCTGCTGTTTGCCCGTGGTCAGCGCCACCGAATAGAACTCACCGACCGAATCGTCTCCCGAGAGAATGCAGCTGGGATATTTCCAGGTAATCGCTGAACCTGTCTCAACTTGGGTCCACGAGATCTTGGACCGGCGTCCGGCGCACTTTCCCCGTTTGGTGACAAAATTATAAATGCCCCCCTTGCCTGTCGCAGGGTCGCCTGCATACCAGTTCTGAACCGTCGAATATTTAATTTCTGCGTGATCGAGCGCCACCAGCTCGACGACAGCAGCATGGAGCTGATGGGTATCGAATTTGGGCGCCGTGCACCCTTCCAGATAACTGACATGACTGTTTTCTTCGACCACAATCAGCGTTCTTTCAAACTGACCTGAATTTTCCGTATTGATGCGGAAGTAACTGGAAAGCTCCATCGGGCACCGGGTGTCCCGAGGCACATAAACAAAGGATCCGTCCGTGAAGACAGCTGAGTTCAGGGCCGCAAAAAAATTATCTGTCGCAGGAACGACTGAGCTCAGATATTTTTCCACGATCTCCGGATGCTCCTGAACGGCTTCCGAAAACGAGCAGAAAATGACGCCGGCTTCGCGCAGTTTTTCTTTGAACGTCGTCGCCACCGAGACGCTGTCAAAAATCGCATCCACGGCAACGCCCGCCAGTTTTTTCTGTTCAGTCAGCGGAATACCCAATTTTTCAAAGGTTCGCAGCAATTCCGGATCAACCTCGTCAAGACTCTTGAGTTTTTTTGCGGCGGCCTTCGGCTCGGCGTAATAAATGATGTTTTGATAATCGATCGGTGCGTACTGGAGATGGGCCCACCGGGGCTCCTTCATCTTGAGCCATTGGCGGTAGGCCTTGAGCCTGAAATCGAGCATAAACTTGGGCTCTTTCTTGTGCGCGGAAATGAAGCGGATCGTGTCTTCGCTCAGACCCTGGACAGTCGTACCAGGCTCGAGTTCTGTTTTGAACCCGTACTGATAATCACGGTTCACAAGATCTTCAATACGAATATTTTTATCCGTCATAGGGATCCTAAGATTTAGCCTCTCCGCGGGCAGGAACGGTTTCCAGCTCATTTTTGGCGATTCTCTCGAGCGTGATACCCTCATAAAGACGGTCGAGGGTATCCTTGGTTTTCTCCCACACAGGTTTGACGCCGCACATTGGGAAATGCGTGCAAATGATCTCTTCCCGAACTTCGGGCTTACAGAAGATCTCAAAAGTGCCTCCCTCCAAGGCTTCCACGATCTCTTTGAGCGTAATCTGCGAGGGATGACGAGCCAGAGAATAACCGCCTTGATTGCCGTGCTGGGCTGTGACGATGTTCGCATTGCGCAGGGTCTGCATGATCTTCTCGGTATAGGTCAGGGAAAATTGCTCAGCCTGAACCAGCTGCTTGATTGTCACCGGATCAAACTGTAATTGCGCATGTTTGGCCATGTAGATCAGGCAAACAAGCCCGTATTCTGTTTTTGTGGTGAAGCGCATCTGTGCCTTTCGGGAACGCTAAAGATCTCTAGTGAGATTGTAGCTAATCAGACTATTTGAGTCCAGTTTAGATTTCGAGAATAAAAGTATTTCTTAAATACTTTCTGGGGAGAGACTTAGGG
>VFQY01000036.1 GCA_018883425.1 Candidatus Omnitrophota bacterium
CTGGAAAACACTTTAAAAAAAATAACCAGCGTCAGGGCTCCGTGGATCAGCAATCCGAGCAGAATGACCGCAGCGAATTTCAGAACGCCGGAAAGGGCGCTCCAATCCAGGGATTTGGCCAGCACCGCCATCAGCCCGAAAACACCGATCGGCGCGAGGCGAATCACCTGCGACGTCAGGCCCAGGAAAAGTTCATTAGCTTCGCTGAAGGCCCTGCGTATCGAAGGCGTTTTGTTTTCAAAAAGCACGAGACCTATTCCCGTGATGATCGCCATGAAAATAATCTGCAGCGTGTCGCCCTGTACAAAGCTTCTGAAAATGTTATCCGGGATCACGTTGAAAAGTCCCTGGGTCGAAACCGCTTGATGCGGATGACTGCCGAAAAGAGTGACGCCCTGCCCGGGTTTGATCCAGTTCACCAAAACCAGCCCCGTCAAAACTGCCAGGGCATTCGTCGAGAGGTAGTAAGCCGCAGAACGGCAGCCGAGAGAGGAAAGCTTTTCGAGGGTTCCGGCGCGGCAGATGCCGTCCACGATAGAAATAAACACCAGAGGGATCACCAGCATGCGCAGCAGTTTAAGAAAGATGGTGCCGAGCGGCTCGGCCCATGCCGCCTGCTCGGGAAAAAAATGCCCCGCAAGAAAACCGAGCACCATCCCTGCCAGAATCGCGGCATACAGCGGGATACTTTGAATTTTTTGTTTCAGACTGTTCATGGCCGATTTATTTCCCGATACAGAATTCTGAAAAGATCACATCCAGCAGATCCTCCGAATAGATCTCACCGACAAGCTCTGCAAGCTGGTCAACCGCGTCCCGGACATCCGCGGAAATCAGGTCCAGAGGCTCCCGGGCCTCGAAAGCTCTGCGTGCGCGCTGCAGCGATTGAGCCGAACGGTCCACGGCACTCTTGTGACGGAGCCTCGTGATCTGCTCACTCTCATGACTCAAACCGCTTTCTTCAATCTTCGTGCGAATCGCTGTCTCAAGCGCGTCAAGCCCGCTTCGGGCAGCCGCTGAAACTTCAATGCCCGCCCGCGTCCCCGTCATTTTATAAATTGCCTCGGGATCGGCGCGGCGGGGGCAATCCGATTTATTGAGGACAACGAGAAACGGCCTTCCGAGAACGGCCTGATCAAAGACCGTCTGGTCATTGTGTTCCAGAGGAACCGAACCATCGATGACGAACAGCACGAGCTGCGACCCCTCAAGAGCCTGAAGGGTGCGCTCCATCCCGATTCGGTCCAGAGGATGATGTGCATCATGCCCGAGACCCGCGGTGTCGACAAGTCTTAATGCGAGACCCCCGATTTCGACGGTTTCCTCCAGGCTATCGCGTGTCGTCCCGGGATATTCAGAAACCAGCGCACGATCCCTGGCCAGCAAGGCATTAAAAAGTGACGATTTGCCGGCGTTCGGCCGTCCGGCAATCACACAGCTAAGACCTTCCCGAATCAGCGCACCCCGTCGAAAACTTTCGGCCAGATCCCTCAATTCCTTTTCGAGAACTCCGAAAAGTTCGGCAAAGGTCAGGTCTGAATAAACTTCGATATCTTCTTCCGGAAAATCCAGGAAAGCTTCCATGTGCGCGTAAACCCGCATCAACCGCTCTTTAATCGACCGCAGCTTCGCCGAGAGAGTCCCCTCAAGCTGACCGAGCGCGGCACGCGCCGACAAATCGCTCTTGGCGCGGATCAAATCCAGGACGGCTTCAGCCTGCGTCAGATCCATCTTTCCGTTCAGGAACGCCCGCCTGGTGAATTCTCCGGGTTCGGCAAGCCGGGACTCCGCGGCAAGGACAGCTTCGAGAATTTTCCGCGTCACTTTCAATCCCCCGTGCCCGCAGATTTCAGCGGTATCTTCGCCTGTATAAGAGTTCGGTGCGCGGAAAAACGTGACGACGGCTTGATCGATTTTCTCTCCCTCGGGTCCGCAGATCCATCCCGCCTGAGCCGTGTGCGTCGGAAAGGATTTCGGCGCGTCTTTGGCGAAGGGATGAAATAAGCGCTGAAGACATTCCAAAGCCCGCGGGCCGCTCACGCGAATCATCGAAATTCCTCCCTCGCCCGGCGGCGTGGCCACTGCCGCAATCGTATCGTCTTCTCTGAGCTGAGCCATTTTAATTGCCTGCCGTCAGCAGAGGACGGACTTCCCCTGCGAGATAAAAAGATCCTGTCACAACGACTCTTCCCGAGGGTCCCGCCATTTCACAGGCGGTACGGAACGCCTCGCGGGATGATCCGGGTGAGGGAACAATAACCTCAAAAAGACGCTGCGCCTCCGCCAGGAGCTCTCCAGGCCCCTTAGCTCTGGGCGAGTTCGTTCCTGAAAGAACAACGGCATGAGCAGCCCGGCTCAGAGATTTCAGCATGGCTGCGGAATTCTTGTCGCGCGAGACACCGAACACAAGGCAGGTCGGCTTGGATTTAAGCTTGCGGAGGGCTTCGGTTAACGCCAACGCTGAATCCGGATTATGCGCCGCGTCGAGAATAACCTCGGGTTTCCCGGGAAAAACCTCGACCCGGGCGGGCCACTGCGATGCGCGGAGTCCCTGCCTAAGCGCTTTTTCGGGAATTTGTTTTCCCAAGGCCCTCGCCGTGAGCCGCGCGGCTTCGAGCGCGGCCGCGGCGTTGTTTTTCTGAAATTCACCTCGGAGGCCGATCTTCAGGCCTCGCGCGGGTCTGACCTCACGAAGCTTTGCCCCGGCACGCCCGGCACATTCGCGCAGCACACGTCCTGCCCCCGCTTTTTGAGGAGACGTTATGATCTCAATTCCCCTGCGGAAGACCCCCGCTTTTTCAGCCGCAATTTTTTCAACTGTATTTCCAAGGAATTCCTCGTGGTCGAGACCAACAGTCGTGACAATCACCAGCGAGGCATCCACCGCATTGACAGCATCCAGCCGCCCGCCAAGCCCGGCTTCCAAAACCCCCACCTCCATCCCCTCCTCGCGAAAAACGAGAAGGGCAGCCAGAGTCAGCGCCTCAAAATAAGTCATTTGGCCCAATTTTCCGGGAAGCGGATGCCGATCCAGCGTTTTTTTGATGTGTCCCAGGGTGCGGGTCCAAAGCCGCACGGAAATTTGACGCCCCCTCAAACGAATGCGCTCGAGCGGAGTTTCTAAATGCGGCGAACTGTAGAATCCGGCGGAAATTCCTGCGGCATTGAGAATCGATTGGAGAAAAAATCCCGTCGAGCCCTTGCCCTTTGTGCCGACGATCAGCACGGGAAAGAATTGTTTTTCAGGATGCCCGAAAAGATTGACCAGATAGTGCATCCTGTCCAGGTTCAGCAGGCGGTTGCCGGCCAGGATGCGGATTTTTTCAAGGTTGGCCAGGGAGTCGAGATAAGCGAGTGAATCCCGAAAGTTCATACCCAATCCAGAAGGCAGGCGGCGAAGACGCCGCGCCGCAGTATCAATGTTTGAAGTGACGCTTGCCGCTGAAAGCCATGGCGATTCCGAAGCGCTCACAGGCCTGTATAACTTCAGGATCTTTAATGGATCCTCCGGGCTGAAGGATGGCCCGTATTCCGTGCTTATGCGCGATTTCGATAGAATCCGGCATGGGGAAAAAGGCATCGCTCGCGAGCATCGCCCCGCGGGTACGATCCCCGGCTTTCCTGCACGCAATTTCGACAGAATCGACGCGCGACATCTGCCCCGCGCCGATACCGACAGTCTTCTTGCCCTGAGTCAGAACAATCGCGTTGGATTTTACCGTCTTTACGCATTGAAAAGCGAAGATCAAAGCGTCCAGATCCGCGCCTTTAAGTTTCTTCTTCGTGACAAACCGGATCTGTTTTTTGAAAGCCGCGGGAGAGCTCACCACGGCAGGATCGGCATCCTGAATCAGCAAGCCGCCGCTTTTCAAATAACGCAGATCCAAGCCGCCCGCCGGCTTGACCGCACCGGTCTCGATAAGACGCAGATTCTTGCGCGCTTTGAGGTACTCCAAGGCCTCCTTGGAGAAAGCCGGAGCGATCAGGACTTCAAAAAAATTTAACCGTTCGAAGGCCTTTTGAGCAGCCTTGAGATCACAGGGCCGATTGACGGCAACGATGCCGCCGAAAGCCGAGAGCGGATCGCTTGCGATCGCGTCTTCAAGCGCCCCGAGGAGAGTCTTGGACTCCGCAACACCGCAAGGGTTGCTGTGCTTGATCACGCAGGCGGCCGGAGCCCGGAATTCTCCGATCACGTCCAAAGTCGCTTCGATGTCGAGCAGATTGTTGTAAGAAAGTTCTTTTCCGTGAAGCTGAATAAAGTGCCTGGGCACAGGCGAGCCGGCCGGGACATAGAGCGCAGCGCGCTGATGCGGGTTTTCGCCGTAGCGCAAATCCTGAGCCTTGCTATAAGCGGCCGAATACGACGCCGGAAGAACCTGCGGGATCTCTCCCGTTTGGGATTTCTTCACGCGGCCCGAAAGAAAGGCCGCGATCGCACGGTCATAACTTGATGTTTTTTCGAAAACTTTGACTGCAAGCTCGAAGCGCAGTGTCTCTGACACCGCCCCGCGGTTTTTCTTCATGTCCGCCAGGACTCTTCCATAATCCGCGGGATCGCTGACGACGGTGACCGCTGCGGCATTTTTAGCAGCCGAACGCAGCATGGAAGGCCCGCCGATATCAATGTTCTCGATCGCCGTTTCAAGATCAGTCTTCGGGTCTGCCGTGACCGTCTCAAAGGGATAGAGGTTCACCACAACAAGGTCAATCGCCCCGATGCCGTATTGTTTGGCCTGATCGGCATGCTCTTTCTTATCGCGGCGATAAAGAAGTCCGCCGTGCACCTTGGGATGGAGTGTCTTGACCCTTCCCTCCATCATTTCCGGAAAACCGGTCCACTCGTCGATCGGCATCGCCGTCACACCCGCTTCACGGATGGCCTTGAGCGTGCCGCCCGTCGAAATAATTTCGACCTTCATTTTTTTGAGCTCTTGAACGAACGCGGCAAGACCGGTTTTATCTGAGACGCTGATGAGGGCGCGGCGGATCACAAACTTCGGCATTCGGATTGAATCCTTCTTTTAAGAATTTGGTGAAGCTTCCTGGTCCAAGGGCCGGGCACCTGGTGCCCGACGGATCGTCCGTCGATTTCACGGACCGGAAGAATTTCCCAAGAGGTGTTGGTTAAAAAAACTTCATCCGCATTGTAAAAATCATGGCGCGTAAGGGGGACTTCTTCAGCCTTCAAGCCCTTTCGGCGCGAGCATTCTAGCACAAAGAGCCGGGTGATACCATTCAAGATTCCCTGCGGAGGCGGCGTCATCAGGCATTTTTTTTTGATTAAAAAAATATTGCCCACCGAGGTCTCGGCAACAAACCCTTGCGTGTCGAGAAAGAGCCGCTCGTCAGGCCGCGGGGGCGGATCAAAGAAGGCAAGAACGGCGTTTTGGTAGGCGTTGGTTTTAGACTCGGGCGCGGATGCGTGCGTCGGTGAACGGCGGAACGCCGTGGTTTTTAAAACCGCACCTTCAGAAAATTTTGAAGCCTGTTCCGGCCGGACTCCCACCCACACCCAGACATGTCCGGAGGCCGCGGCGACACGCATGATCATCATCGCGCCGGGAGCCGGCGGACCCGCGGTTTTTCTCCATGCCGCAAGCGCCCTGAGGATTTCAGACCGGACGGCTGCGCGCCCGCGGGGAAGAATAAGACCGGCGGACCGAGCAGACGCCTCAAGACGCTTCACATGTTCGTCGAGTCTGAAAATGCTCTTGCCGTAGACGCGCAGAGTTTCGAAAACTCCGGGCTCTTCCTCGCCCCACTCTCTGAGCGGAAGAGCGGGCTGAACCGCTTTGCCTTTTTCGAATACACCGAAAACCGCGCCCACGGGTCTCATCCGCCGGATGCGGCCCGGGCCAGGGCTTCGGCAAGGGCCTCACCCTTGTGCAGAGTTTCTTCATATTCCCGAGCCGGATCAGAATCATGCACGATGCCGGCACCGACTTGGAAATGACCGCGTTCGCCCTGCAATACGAGGGTCCGAATGACGATATTCATATCCATCCCGCCCGAAAAATCCAGGTAACCGATCGACCCTGTATAAAGACCCCGCGCAGAGGGCTCAAGCTCATTGATGATTTCCATACAGCGGATCTTGGGACATCCTGTGACGGTGCCGCCCGGGAACATCGCCTGCATCAGGTCGATCGCGCTGCGCCCCCGGCTGATACGCCCGGTAATTTTCGAAACAATGTGGATGACGTGGGAGTATGTTTCCGTCTTCATCATCTCCTCCACCTTCACCGTGGGCCAGTCGCAAACCCGCCCCAAGTCATTCCTCTCCAAATCAACCAGCATAATGTGTTCCGCTCTTTCTTTCTCATTGGAAAGCAATTCGCGCCGCACCGCGCGAAGCCCTCCCCGCGAAGGCCTTTTGCGTGTTCCGGCGATAGGGCGGGTTTCACAGATCCCTCCCCTCTTGGAGACCAGCCTTTCGGGCGAGCATGAAATAATTTCCAAGCCCCGGATTTTAAGGAAGGACGAGAAGGGTGAGGGATTAATCTCACGCAGGCTGTCATAGAGTTTGAGACGGTTTTCAGCCGGACAGCGGAACGTGAAACGCTGAGACAAATTGGCTTGGTAAATATCGCCCGCCTGAATATAGCGCTTGGCCCGGCGGACCATGGATTGAAAACGGGCGCGTGGCATTTCCGGCTTAAAATCCGAGATCTCGAAATTTCCGGAAAACGGCTTGGCCCGGCGGAAAAAGGACTTCATGTTCTGAAACGTTTTGCGGGCCTTGGGTGTACGGCGGCCTTCATGGGTGACGAGCCAGTAGCAGCCCGCGGCGTGATCATAAACGATCACATCTTTGAAGAATCCCAGATAAAGCGGCCGAAGACCCGATGCCGTCTTGAAGTTGCGGATCCGCGGCTCGAGCAGCGGAACCAAATCGTAGGCCCAATAACCCGCGGCTCCGCCGGTAAAAAAGGGCATCGGCTTTGCGGGCGCAACCTTCACGGACGCGAGCTGCTTTCCAAGGGCTTTAAGCCAATCCTTCGCTCTTAAAATCTTTTCACGGCCCGTCCCGCTCCGGACAAGAATCCGTGCCTTGGCTGGCGAGGCTCCGGGCTTAAGCGAAAATTCAAGGAAAGGCCGGCTGAGGATATACGAATAATTTTGATCGGGAAGGCGGCGGGAAATGCTGTCTAAAAAAAAACAGACATCCGCCTCCGGATAAAGGTTCTGGTAAACCTCCCAGGGGCGGATGTCTGAAAAAAAACGCTCAACGCGGCGTCTGAGCATTCATGCTTTCGGAATTATTCCGCTTTTTTAAGATACCGCAGAAAATCACTTTCCGTCGTCAGGACTACGCGGCTGTCCTTGAGCGCCGTGGGATATTTTTCAAGCGTCGACATGAAAGCATAAAACTCAGGATCCAAACCGTAGGCATCGCCGTAAATCTTCATGGCTTTGGCGTCAGCTTCACCCCGGATGGCCTGGGCCTGCCGATAGGCCTCAGAATTAATTCTTTTCAGCTCTTTTTCACGCTGGCCTTCAACTTCAGCTCGTACCCCCTGCCCCTCCGAGCGCAGCTGTTCCGCAGCTCGGGTACGCTCAGAAATCATCCGCTCAAACACGCGCTTCTGAACCGTATCCACGTAATTGATGCGTTTGATCCGGAGATCCACCAGCTGAATCCCGTATTCCTTGACGACTTTCCGCGCAGCTTCGATGATCTCGCGCGTTATCTGGTAGCGGCCAATCTCGACCTTCTCGAGATCGATCTCACCCATGGCATCTTCATTCTGGGGACCGAGATCGAGAATGTCATTGGAACTGCGCACAATGTCCACAAGATTGTAACGGCTGATGTGGTTGCGCGTGATACCGTCCATGATGTCGTCCAGACGGGACTGCGCATTGCGCTCGTTGTGCATGGTTTGAAGGAAAAGCAGCGGATTCTCAATCCTCCAGCGGCCCGTCACGTCGACCCAGATGAATTTCTTGTCGAGCGTGGGCACTTCAGACGGATAACCGTCCCAATTGAGGATGCGCTTATCAAACTTCCTCACGTCCTGCACAAACGGCGTTTTCCAATGCAGACCCGGCTCCTTGATCGGAAGGCCGATCGGCTCACCGAACTGGGTCACAACCACCTGCTCGGCTTCATCGACCACATAGGCTCCGTTGAGGACAAGAATACCGAGCGCTGAAAATGCGATGAGAAGAATCGCCAGAGATGTCTGTTTCATGACTCCTGCCCCCCTTTGCGCGGATTCACATCCAGAAGCGGATAAAGATTGGTTTGACGTTCATCGATAAGAAGTTTGTCCTGAACCGCGGGAAAAACACGCTCAATCATTTCCAGATAGAGGCGCTTGCGCGTGACCTGAGGAGATTTTTTGTAGGCCTCGACGGCGAGGCGAAATCTGGCCGCGTCACCCTCGGCACGATTGACACGCTCAAGGGCATAACCTTCGGCCTCTCGGACAATCTGTTCCGATTGCCCCTTCGCCATGGGAATCACGCGGTTGTACTCCTTCCAGGCCTCATTGATCAGCCTTTCCTTCTCCTGACGGGCTTCGTTCACAAAGTTGAAGGAGGGCTTGACCTCGTTGGGAGGCGTTACGTCCTGAAGAATGACGTTACGTACGGCAATACCCGAACCGTAATCATCCAGGAGTTCCTGAAGCATTTTCTCCATTTGCGACTGAATCTTTTCCCTGCCCGAGGTCAGAATTTGGTTGATCGTATGATCACCCACGACAAGGCGCATCACGGATTCGGACATGTTGCGGATGGTCTCACGGGGATCACGCACCCGGAAAAGATACTGAACCGGATCTTTGACAGTGTACTGCACAATCCACTCCACGACAGCCACGTTCAGATCGCCTGTCAGCATCAAGGACTCTTCCATGAAAGGGTCTGCCCCCGAGCCCAGCTGACGGCGCATCCTCACCGCGTTGGAAGCTGACGTATCGCTTCGCCCATCGTAGACCGAAGCGCGGCTTCCGCTTTGAAGCGTTCGGAAACCAAACTCTTCTTTGAAAACGTGCGTGACTTTGACATTGCGCACAGTTTCGATACCGAAAGGAATCTTGAAGTGAAGACCCGGATTTTCCGTGCGGACATATTTTCCGAATCTCTGCACCACGCCCAATTCATCCGGACCCACCTGAAAAAACAGGGATCCGGCTCCCGACATTACAATCATCAAGATCGCCAGCGGGACCATCCAGGGCGCGGGTGAAAACTGGGGCATTTTGGGATTATTGCTGTTGGGCAGATTAAAATCCATGGGTACCTCCCCGGGGCATGTGCAGTGTCTCGGCAGAGGCTCTGGGGGGAATCGAACCAGGAGCCGGACAAGCTAATTCTCAATCAAAACGTTCAGCCGAAAAGGCCCGTCAAGCGACCGAACCTGCTTCGTGCTGGTAAAACAAAAGACCGCTGGCTAACTTCGGATAGAAATACGTCGATTTTTGCGGCATCAGTTCGCGAACCTTGCCCATATCGGCCAGCACGCTCACCTTGGGCGCCTTCAAAAGAAATGCGGCCTGCACCTTGCGGTCACTGATCTCACGGACAGCTTCATCGTCGGCATGCGTAAACTGCAGATGCGACTCCCATTGGGTTTCCGAAAGTCCGAGAATTTTCTTCAGGATGAGATAGGCGAATACGTTCACATCCAGCTTGTACCAAACATCAGGCTTGCCGTCCAGCATCGCGGCTCGCGCCTTGGCCTCATCTTTCAGACTGAGGACGTATCCCTCGGACGCGCTCAGCGCGAGACCCAGAGCGGAAGTTTTTTCCGATGCCTTTTCAACGCGCGGCATAAGATCTGCGGGCTTGACCGCCTCCAAGTCGAAATAAGTCTTGAGTGATTCCAGAAGCTTAGCCGCGTCGAAATCGGCCACGCCCGTCAAAAGACGATGGGTAGGAAACAGCACAAGGCCTGAATCGTGGAAGCTCACAAGAGCCATATACGTGAAATCCGATGGCAGCTCCTGATCGGCCTGAACGCCCGCCTCTGCGCGCCTTTCCAGGCTGTATTCCAGAGAGGTCTGATAGCGGTGATGACCGTCCGCAATATAAATGCGTTCATGCCCCACCGCTTCACGGAGACGCTGAACCTTGTCCTCATCCGAGACACACCAGAGCGCATGCGAAACGCCCTTTTCATCGGTGACATCGAAAAGCGGCGTTCCTGAGGAGAGCGATGGGATCATCGGCACAATGCGGTTTTGAGCATCCTCAAAAAGTCCGAAGACGGGGGAAAAATTCGTCCGGGTCGTCTCCAAAAGGCGGCGCCTGTCCGCCCTCGGCTTGGCCAGCGTCTTCTCATGCGGGATCACAATTTGTCTGTCAAAAGGTTCAAGCTTAAGCGCCCCGAGGAAAGCGGTGCGGCTGTGCTGTCTTCCTGTCTGCGGGTCAGTGAATCTCTGTTGATACAGGTAGAAACAAGGTTTGTCTTCGCGCGTAATCACACTCTCGCTTTTGAGGTGGGAAAAAAAATCACGGGCCCGGGTATACCGGTTATCGGAGTCGGTATCCGATTCCAGAATTTTATTGAGAATAAGCCGAATGCAGTTGTAGGGCGAACGCGCGTAAAGAGCGTCTTGCTCCTGCGGAGAAATAACGTCGTAAGGGGGCGCGAGGACATCCTTCGCTTGAACGCGCGACAAGTCGTACCGCCATGCCCTGAAGGGCCGGAAATCCGCAAGCTTGGAGGATGTTTTTGCTGAGGTCTGAGTCGTCATAAGAGGCGGCAGTTTATCACAAGAGTTTTTCTTTGACAAGCCGCAGAGCGCCCTCTACACTTCCGACGATTCAGGCTCATGGCGGCTTCGCGGTCCAATCCTTGATGAAATTTCAAAACGCTTCGGACTTATGTTTTTTTTACTGAGACAAATTCAGCATCTGACACGTTATTTCCTGATCGCCGGGGTGCTCGCGTTTGTTCTTTTCTACCGGAACGCCGCTCCCGAATTGTCAGCTGTGCTTCTGGGGCCGGCCATCTATCTTGCCTATTTTCTGCATCTCTACGCGGGGCTGGTTTTTAAGGATTTACCCGCCTCAGAGGCTGTGAAGCATCTGGGTTTCCTGCTCCCTGTGACCTTGCTTTATTTCTCCCTCACGGGTTTTCTGTTCAAGAAGCTTTGGAATGAACGCGGCTGGATCCGAACACTGACCCTGCTTGCACTGACTGTATTCGCCGGCTTCATCCACTTTATGGCTTGGCAGTACCTGCGCGGTTACTCGATCGCAAACCCCTGAGATCTACTTTACACCCGCCCCGTCTTCGATCTTTCTTTCCGGAGTCACCAAGCTCAAACTTTCCGAGTCCGACGCGGCTAAGAGCATCCCCTGGGACTCAACGCCTCGGAGCACAGTCGGCTGGAGGTTGTTCACTATGATGATTTTTTTTCCGGTCAGTTCCTCAGGGCCGTAATGCGCGCGTATTCCGGCAACAATCTGTTTACGTTCTTCGCCAACCTTCACCTTGAGCACAAAAAGCCGGTCGGCGTTGGGATGCGGTTCCGCTGACTCGATCAGCGCCACACGGAGTTCGATTTTTTTGAAATCATCCAGCGTAATCATGAGGCCTCCTTTTTTCGGGACCGGCATCTTAGCATAAAAAATCGGCGCCCGACGCCTTTTTAGAGGAGCCGAGGATGACATTCTCGCGGCTTCGCAGTAAGATGACATCTTCAACCCTTTAACAAGGCGGACTCCCATGCTGAGAAAACATGTCTACCCATTGATCGAATCGGCTCTCAAAAAAACAGCCCGGGTTCTGGATGCCCGCGGCATCACCCCCAATCAGCTTACGCTCGCGGGTCTCGTCTTGAATTTCGCCGCCGGGTGGATTTTCGCCTCAGGTCATTTGTTTCTCGGCTCGCTCGTGGTGATCCTGGCAGGGCTTGGCGACATGCTCGACGGCGCGCTGGCAAGAGAGTGCGGCAAAGCGACTTCCTTCGGGGCATTTCTCGACTCTGTGACCGACCGCTATTCGGATTTTTTTATTTTCAGCGGGCTCGCTCTTCATTTTGCGCGTCATCAGGAGGCCCATCTTCTGGTCATTACTCTCGGCGCTCTCGCCGGCGCCTATGCCGTCAGTTACGCCAAGGCGCGCGCTGAGAATTTTATTCAGAATTGCGGCGTGGGGCTCTTTGACCGGGCAATGCGGATCCTCATACTCCTGGCCGGCTGCCTGATCTCACCCCTTCTGCCCTTGGCGCTTTGGATCCTTTTTCTGGGATCCAACGCGACGGCCGTTCAGCGTGTCCTGCATACGCGCCGGCAGCTTGCCTCGCCGCCCGCGGCCTGAGGCACGCCATGCTTCGGCAAGCTGCGGCCGGAATTCTTGCACTGGCCGTTTTTTTCGCGGGCTCTCCGGGACTTCAAGCTTCTGTCGCCGCGGCCCCCTATCTGCGCAAAGCCGAAATTCAGCGTTACCGCTGGCTCGGGATCCAGGCCGAAGCCGATCTGAAATTTACGTCGGCATCGGGTCAATCAGCTTCGTGCTCAGGCCGGCTCACCTACTACCGCCTTGAAGAAAGAATGCTGCTCGAATGCTTGAATGCGCGGAGAGAAACCCTGTTTATATTTTCTACGCGGGAAATGGACTTTGAGCTTTATTTAGCGGCCGACAAAACCGTTTACCGCGGGAACATCTTCGATCTTGAAGATTCCGACTCGATTTCAAGCCACATCAAACCCCTGGACCTTTACCGTTCTCTAAAATCCATGCCTGTCCTTCCGGAACAGGCGGCGGTCGTTTCAGAATCCCGAGGCGCGGCCGTCCTGCAGATCTACCAGACCTGGAAGGGCCGGTCCTTTATCAGCCGCGTGATTTCGATCACCGAACGGGGAGATGTCCCCTACGAGAGCTATTTGGACAGGGAAGGACGGGAAACTCTTCTTATTTCGAGAGATCGCTTCACGGACATCGGTTCAGTTCCGAAAAGAAAAGAGGAGCGGATTTATTTCCCGAAGCAGATCTTGATCATGAACCCCAAGGAGAATACCCGGACCGAAATTCTCTTCTCATCCGTCAAAGCTCTTTCGAAGACAAGCGGAGCGGGCTGGGTCATTCAATTTCCAGAAGGGACAAAGGTCTGGGAACTTCCCCGGTTCGATCCTGAGTGGGGATATAACCCGCCCCCGGCCTCTTCGTCCTAGCGGGGCTCCTGCTGAGAGAGGCAGTGCAGAGTTCCCATGCCGTAAACAACCTCACGGCAGGCAACCGGAACAACGGTCCGGCCCGGGAAAAGATCTTTGAGGATGGTGAGCGCTTCGAGATCCTTCGGATCTTCGAAGACGGGCAGAAGAACAGTCTTGTTGGCGATGTAAAAATTCGCATAACTGGCCGGAAGCGGTTCGCCTTCGGCAAGGATGGGAGCAGGCATCGGCAGACGGACCAAATCCCATTTCTCCCCCTTGAGATTACGCATCTCCTCCAGAAGATTCCAATTGTGCTTGAGCACCTCATGGTTGGGATCGTTTTCGTTTTTCTCGTAAGCGGCGGCGATCACGCCGCCGGGACAAAACCGCGCGATATCATCAATGTGCCCGTCGGTATCATCCCCCGCAACGCCTTCCTTCAGCCAAAGGACCTGTGAAACCCCGAGATAATCCCTCAGAGCCGTTTCAATTTCCTGCTTCGTCATCGCGGGGTTGCGGTTAGGATTCAGGAGGCACTGCTCCGTCGTCAAGCACGTGCCGGCGCCGTCCACCTCGATCGAACCGCCTTCAAGCACCATGTCTTTGACGAAACAGCGCTCAGGCACCAAGGACGGATCTGCGAAAAGATCATTGTCCGGAAAAAGATCTTCATATTTTCCGCCCCAGGCATTGAAGCGCCACTTGCACCAGGCCTTGGATCCGTCCCGGCCCTTAAGATAAATGGGCCCATAGTCCCGAATCCATGAATCCACGGCGGGCTTTTCATAGACGATGAGATTGCGCGTGAGGCTTCCGGCGGATTTCAGGGTCTTTTCAGCCTTTTCCCTTTCCTCGGGGCTGCGGACGATGAGACGGACTTTTTCGTGGGGAAGAAGTGATTCGATAACTTTCGCATAAGCCCGCTCAACAGCCTCCAGCCGTCCGTCGGGCCAGGTAATTAAATTGGCCGGCCACGTCAGCCAGGTGGCTTCATGGGGATCCCATTCGGCCGGCATCGCATAGCCCAGAGCGGCAGGACCCTGCGGGTGGGTTGGGCGGTCAGCGGACACGCTCATCCTTCAATCGATCCAGCGCGACGTCAGCGCGCCAAAAGCGTCGATTCTGCGGTCGCGCAAAAATGGCCAGTGACGGCGGGTATTTTCGATCCGGGCAAGATCGCATTCGGCGATCAGGATGTCTTCCTGAGACTGAGGAGCCTCAGCAATCACCTTACCAAACGGATCACTCACGAAAGATTTTCCCCAGAAGGTCAGCTCGCCTTCGGCTCCGGTGCGGTTGACAGCCGCGACAAAAACCCCGTTGGCAACAGCATGCGCCCTCTGGATGGTCTGCCAAGCAGAGTGCTGATCTGCGGCGGCCGGGGCATCTGAGACATGATACCCGATGGCGGTCGGATAAAAGAGAATCCGGGCGCCGCTCAGCGCGGTCAAACGCGCCCCCTCCGGAAACCACTGATCCCAGCAGATGAGAACACCGATCCTGCCGTAGCGGGTATCGAACGACTTGAAGCCAAGATCGCCCGGAGTGAAATAGAACTTTTCATAGAAGTTCGGGTCATCCGGGATATGCATCTTGCGGTAGGTGCCCAGGCTTCGGCCGTCTGCATCGATCACAACTGCGCTGTTGTGATAAACGCCTTCGGCTCTTTTTTCGAAGACGGGCGCTATCACAACTACTGAATTTTCGCGCGCAGCCGCCGAAAGCACTTCAATCGAAGGGCCTGTGAGGGATTCGGCCAAATCAAAGTAAGCGTGGGTCTCAGACTGGCAGAAATACAGCGTGGCAAAAAGCTCCTGAAGGCAGATGATCTGAGCGCCGCGTTTTGCAGCCTGACGGATTTTATCGGCGGCCTTTCGGACATTGGCTGCCTTGTCGGCGCCGCACGTCATCTGGACCAAGCCGATTTTGACTTTATCCAAATTCATGAACCCAGGCTCTTAGTGGATCATGACGGCCATAGCAAGCACCGTCGTCCAAAGACCGTCTTTGTGACCTTCAGCGCTTTGTGTCAAAGCCCGGGTCTTGACGATTTCCTTGGAAATTTTCCACTGCGCTCTCTTCTTGTCGTAGCTGGCTTCGGGGTCGAATTTCACACCCAGAGTCGTCGCCAGCATTTCTGCCGCGAGATCCTCGGCATAATCCGCCGTCTTTTTTTCTGTCCAGCCGTACGTGTGCGCTTCTGAAAGGTAGCCGTACTGATCGGGGTTTTTCGGGAATGCCATTCCGATCGAAGAAGCAATCAAACGGTTCGGCTCATTGGTCGCAGCCTCCGCGATGACCGTAAAGAGAATCTGGCCCGGAGAGAGATATTTCAAACCGGCTTCACGTGAAAGCATCTTGCAGTTAGGCGGGTAAATACTGGAAACGCGGACAAGATTAAACGGCGCAACTCCGGCATTGCGGAGCGCCACCTCAAAACTCGAAAGCTTTTCCTTGTGAACACCGACGCCTTTGGTCAAAAAAATCTTATTGGGCAGAATCACCGCAGTCTCTCCTCTTGTGATGTGAATGACGGCGCTTGAAACGCTCATTCCGGGGGCGCCGAATGACGCGTAATTTAGCATCTTATGCGGGCGCAATCAAACCTATTTCTGACATCCGGGGCAATAATGCGTACTTCGGCCCGCTGTCCTGCGCACCCGGATCGCGGTCCCGCAAGCCGTGCAGGGCAATCCGGTTCTTCCGTAAACACGGTGTTTTTCCTGGAAAGAACCTTTACGGCCGTCGACATGCCGGTAGTCGTCAATGCTGGATCCCCCTGCGGCTACGGCTTCCGAGAGGACCTGCCTGAGGGCTCGGTGGAGCTCGATAAGTTTTGCGCGCGCAAGGCGGGAAACTCTGCGGGCGGGGAAAATAGCCGCTCTAAAAAGCCCCTCGTCTGCATAAATATTTCCGATGCCCGACACAAGCCTCTGATTGAGGAGAAGCGATTTTATCGGCGCCGTTCTTCCTTGGAAAAGACGGGCAAAAACGTCCTCGGACATTTCGAAGGGATCGGGAGCCGTTGCCGCAAGGCCCGCAGGTTCAAGGCCGCCCCGATCCAGGAAGATCACGCGGCCGAAGCGGCGCGGATCGCTGAAGAAAAGACTGCGGCCGCCTTCAAAAGACAGCGCAAGATGCGTGTGCTTCAGCCGGGATTCCTCCGCGGCAAGAAGCCGCCCGGTCATTCCGAGATGAAACCAGAGGCGTTTGGCAGAGGCTGTTTCAAGGCCGAGATATTTGCCTTTCCTGCTCAGTGAGACAGCTGTCTCACCCCGGAGACCGGCCTGGAAAACTGCGGGGTCGACGTTGAGGACGCGGGCGTCAAAAATCCGGACTTCCCGGATCACCCGTCCGCAGACGGTTTTTTTGAGCTGCCGCAGAAGGGTCTCGACCTCAGGAAGTTCGGGCATAGGTCTTCGGGGGGGGGGTATCCTGAGCCGATTAATCGATCGGCCGGCGCTCACCAGCCTCTGACTGATAAGGCCGGTAATAACGTATGGCCGCATCGCCTGATTTCCAGCAGAAGAAAACAAATTCCCCGTTGCGGATACCGGGCAGATCAATCCAGCCGGTTTCGATGCCCTGGATGACACAGCCAAGCTGCGTAATTTTTGAAGCTTCGCGCTGAAGATCCATCAGATCTTCTTCCAGAGAGAGATAATCGCGTTCAAGTTCCTCGGGCGCTTCCGGCTTCTGCAACGCCGAGCGTTCCGCTTCGGAAATCAGCTCATGGAGGAAGGCCTGATCATGCCTGCGGTCATAGACTTCTTTCTTGGCAATCAAATGCCGCATCCTGGAGTCCAGAAGCGGAATCAGAGCCGTCGCCTCCTCGAGCGTGTAAAAGCGTTCGGGTTTTCTCATCGTTATTCACCAAACCTTTCTTCGGGAGCGGCTTCGCTTGAAAGAGCCGGTATCAGCCCTCCTCCTCGAGCAACATTGATCACGCTCTCGGAACTCAGGCGCGAAAATCCTCCGGAATATTTAGTCCCGAAAACAAGCAGATTAAAATTATGCTTTTTGTAGGCAAAATCGAGTTTGCCGTTAATGACCTCAGGCACTGTCATGATCGGGATATTCACAAACTCCTGAACAACCCAATCGCCCTTGAGCGCCTTGTCGATCACGGCATTCCAGTCAGAATCCGTCGTTTCCCGGCCGATAGAGACGTCCCGGCCCCCGTAACCCTGGGACGGCTTGAGCACAAGCGTCTCTTTCTCTTCCTTGAGAAAATCGATGAGGTACATCTTCTTTCTGCCGTAGAAGTCTTCAGCGTCAGACAGCCGGCGCGTCCAGGGAATGTGCTCCCGCTTGGCCCTGTTTTCGCTCTCCGTAAAAAAGTGGTCATACTCAGGGTTGGTCAGGATGGAAAGAAGGGCCTTGGTGCTGGCCAGTCTTGAACGCAGGGGATTCACCATGCAGACCGCATGCTCACGGTAAGCTTTCAGGAGATCCTGCACTTCATCCAGCCTTTCGAGGATTTCATCAAAAAGCGCGCGGCGGTAGACAAGGTGAATGCGCATATTTTTATGATACAGCTTCCCGCCTTTGTACTTGAGATCGCGGGGATCCGCGATCACGGTTTTGTAGCCCTTGGATTCGAAGACATTCTTGATGAATTCGAATTCGGCCATGGTCCTCGAAAAACGCCAGTCGGCGATCGCGATATTCGGAGTTTCAAAACCGCCGAATTCTTCATAGCACTCCAAGAGCGCTGCCAGCAGGCTTTGGATTCGTTCCGTTTTGAGGAGCTGGGTATCCTTGAGAAAATCCTGGAGGGGCTCTTCCGTCAGAAAAATATTCTCGGCATGATCTCCATAGGCCGCACCGGCCGGAGAGTCGCAATTGAATTCAACAAGCTTGAGACTTTCCCCCTCGAGCAAAGCGTCAAAGCGGGCGAGCACCACATTCTGCGAATAGCCCGGATCGATTTTGATCAGCTCAGCCGCCTCCGGATGAACCTTGTAGACATGCGTCAGGTGTCCCTCTTCGAAATAGAGACGGGTGGCCGTGTTGATGACGCGTGTCAGGGTCGACGAAACGCGTTTGAGGAGATGGACCTGTTTGGGAGAAAGAAAGAGGCTTTTGTAAAACGTCGGAATCGTAAAGCGTCCGTACTTGAAGCTCGTTTTTTCGAGTCTTTCCGAAAACCGGGGTATCGCCTGAACGATATCGGATTCGCGGGCCTTTAAAAACTGATCATACGCGTGATCCAGATTCTTGGTCATAAACCTGTCCCAGGATGGATTCCATGGTTTCGCCAAGTAAAGCCGGGCTGAGAGCCACGTGAACGCCGGCTTTTTCGAGACGTTTGATCTTGTCTTCCGCTTTTCCGGAACCGCCGGAAATAATAGCGCCGGCATGTCCCATTCGTTTTCCGCTTGGAGCCGTCGATCCGGCAATGAACGCGACGACAGGCTTTGTCATCTTGGTCTCGATGTATTCGGCCGCTTCTTCCTCCGCGCTTCCGCCGATCTCGCCAATCATGATCACAGCCCTCGTCTTCGGGTCGGCTTCAAAGAGGGCGAGCACTTCCACGAAGTTTGTTCCCACGACCGGGTCGCCGCCGATGCCGATACAGGTGGATTGACCCAGCCCGCGGGTCGTCAGCTGCCAAACAGCCTCGTACGTCAGCGTTCCGCTCCTCGAAACAACACCGATGGAGCCTGGTTTGTGAATGTAGCCGGGCATAATGCCGATCTTGCATTCCCCCGGGGTAATGATACCCGGACAATTCGGGCCGATCAAAATGGATTTCTTTTTGGCCATCCAGTTTTTGACCTTCAGCATGTCGAGGGCCGGAATTCCCTCTGTGATACAAACAATCAGGGGAATGCCGGCTTCACCGGCTTCGTAGATGGCATCCACCGCGAATTTTGCGGGAACATAGATCACCGAAGCATTGGCGCCGGTCGCTTCCCTGGCTTCGCGAACAGAGTTAAAAACAGGGATCCCTTCGACCTGCTGGCCTCCCTTGCCGGGCGTTACTCCGCCCACCACCTGAGTCCCGTACTCCTTCATGCCTTTTGCGTGGAAAGAACCGTGAGAGCCCGTAATGCCCTGAACCAAAACCTTCGTGTTTTTATGGACGAGAATGCTCATGCGATCAGCGCCTGCACAACTTTTTTAGCGGCATCTTCAAATGTCGATGCCGGGATGATTTTGAGACCGGATTGTTCGAGAAGGGCTTTGCCCTGTTCCACATTCGTGCCCTCAAGCCTGACCACCAGGGGAATGTTCCCCGGAAGAGAATTTCCCTGGGGATTAATCTCGCGGACCGCGTTGAGGATTCCTTCCGCCACGACATCACAGCGCATGATGCCGCCGAAGATGTTCACGAGAATAGCACGCACATTGGAATCAGCAAGGATGATTTTAAAGGCTGCCGCGACTTTTTCTTTGCTGGCGCCGCCGCCGACGTCCAAAAAGTTCGCGGGTTCCCCGCCGGCATGCTTAATGATGTCCATGGTCGCCATCGCCAGACCCGCGCCGTTGACAATGCAGCCGATATTGCCGGTGAGCCCCACATAACTCAGGTTGTACTTCATCGCCTCCAGCTCGCGGAGATCTTCCTGACGCGGATCAAAAAGAGCCTGCAGATCAGGGTGGCGGAAGGAAGCGTTTTCGTCAAAATTGATTTTTGCATCAATCGCGATGACTTCCCCGCTCTTCATGATTCCAAGCGGATTGATTTCCACCAGCGAACAGTCAAGTTCGAGGAAAAGCTTGGACATCGCCTGGAAAATGGAGGCAAACGCATCAATTTTGGTCGAATCCATAAGCAGCCGGGCGGCGGTGCGGCGGGCTGTCTCGGCGTCGAGACCTTGATCGACAG
>VFQY01000117.1 GCA_018883425.1 Candidatus Omnitrophota bacterium
ATTCTCCATTTATCCAGAGGTATGAACCGTGCTTTTGCAAATAACCATCCGAAATTATGCTCTCATCGAAGAGAGTATCCTCGACTTTTCTCCCGGTCTGAATGTTCTTACAGGGGAGACGGGGGCCGGGAAATCCATTTTGCTGGACGCTCTGCAGCTGCTGCTCGGAGCGCGGTCCGGGAGCGAGAGTCTTCGGGACCCCGGCAAACCCTGCTCTGTCGAAGCTTATTTCTCGCTCGAAAGAGTATTACGGCTTCCTGAGGATCTCAGCGGTTTTCTTGAGCCCGGCGAAACCGGAATGATGCTGAAGCGGGAAATCGCATCCGATGGGAAGAGCCGCTGTTACCTGAACCGGAAGGCTGTCAATCTCTCCGTGCTTCGCGATCTGGGCCGCTGTCTCGTTGATTTTCATGGTCAGCATGATGAACAGCAAATATTTCAGACCGAGACTCACCGCGAATTAACGGATCGTCTCGCGGGTATCAGCTTTGGGGTTTCCTTAGAGGGCGGCGCGCAGGATTACCTCATCATGTATAGGGAGTATGCGGAGCTTGAACGGGCGCGGGAAAAGATTTTGCGCGAGGCTGATGGCAGGCAGAGAAAACTCGATCTTCTGAAATATCAAATCGATGAGATCGAACGCGTTAAGCCCGAAGAGAACGAGGAAGAGCAGCTTCAATCCGAAAAAATCCGCCTCGCTCATGCTCAAAAACTTTCTGATATTACCGGAGAAATTCTGGAAGCTTTGGATACCGGTGATGATGCCGCCTCGTCGAAGATAGCCCGGTCCTTCCGCGGTTTTCAGTCGTGGGCCAAAATCGATCCTGAGGCAGACACGCTGCGCACCTCTCTTCAGGATGTGCAGGCGGGACTCGAGGAGCTGAATCGGAGGGTAAGGGATTACCGAGAGAGTCTTTCATTCGATGAGGATCGTTTGAGCGAGGTTGAGAACCGCATGGCCAGTCTCGAAATGCTCAAGAAGAAATACGGGGGGAGCTTGAGCCGTGTTTTGGAATTTCTCCGCATCTCGCGTTCTGAGCACGAGGACTTAATCAATGCGGACGTCAATCAGCAGGATGCCGAGAAGGCCATGCAGAGAATTAAGCCGGGACTTGAAAAAGCTGCCGATGCGATTACTGCCAAACGGGCTAAGGCCTCTGCAAAGCTGAAGCATGAAGTTGAAAAAGAGCTCAAGGATCTGGGGATGCCGCATGCCCGCTTTGAATGCCGCCTCCAGAGCGGGGCTCTCGGGCCTTGGGGCCGCGAAACTGTAGAGTTTTTTTTCTCGCCCAATCCAGGACATGATCAAGCCTCTTGTGCGGGTGGCGTCAGGCGGCGAGGCCTCGAGGGTGCTTCTGGCTTTAAAAAAGGCGTTGGCTGAAGTGGACCAAACGCCAACGCTGATTTTTGATGAGATCGATGCGAATATCGGCGGGCGTTTAGGGGATAGGGTGGGCCGAAAAATGCGTGAGATTGCCTCCGGCCGCCAGATATTTTTGATCACTCATCTGCCTCAAATAGCCTCTTTCGCCGAGCGGCACTTTAAAGTCACCAAAAAAGTTTCTAAATCTGCCACTCAGGTCAATTATGTCCAGCTGGAAGGCCAAGCGCGCGTGCGCGAACTGGCGGAAATGATGAGCGGACAAAAGGAATCCGATATCGCCAAAACGCATGCCGAAGCCATGCTGAAATCCGCCTCATCCTGAGCCTGGAACCGTAAGAATCGGCCCTTCAACCCGGTTGCCTTTGTGCGCCTGATCGTTTAAGATACCGCGATGAAATCGTCTTCGAAACCCGCCAAAGATCAGACAGCAAAGCCTAAGTCAGCTCCGGATCCCGTGCGTGTCGGAATGCTCTCGCTCGGATGCGCTAAAACGCTCGTCGACAGCGAGGTGATTCTCGGCAAGCTTGGAGGCAATGAGGCCTATCGGCTTGTGCCCGATGTCTCGGATTGCGACGTCGCCTTGCTCAACACGTGCGCCTTTATCGGGGACGCGCAAAAAGAATCGGTGGACCGGATTCTTCAGCTCGTTCAATGGAAAAAAGAAAAACGCGTGAAGGCGGTCGTCGTGATGGGGTGCCTGGTTCAGAGATTCCCGGACGAACTTCAAAAAGAGATCCGTGAAGTGGATGCTTTTATCGGCTCCGGAGAATACGCCAAGATTCCTGAAATTGTCGCGCGGGTGACCGGCGGTCAGCGCGTCGTTTCGCTCGGTCATCCCGGGTATCTGGTCACTGCCCAGGATTCGCGTGTAGCCCTCACGCCCAAATTCTCCCGGTACGTGAAGATCTCAGAAGGATGTGACCATGTCTGCACGTTCTGCACGATTCCGACCTTCAGGGGCAAACACCGTTCCCGGACGATCGAGGATGTCGAGACCGAGGTGAGAACTCTTGCTGCCTTCGGCGCCAAGGAGATCATTCTGACGGGGCAGGACACAACTTTTTTTGGAAGGGATCACTCAGGAAAATTTCAGCTCCCTGAGCTTCTTCAAAGGCTGGAACAGGTCGAGGGTGTCGAGTGGATCCGCCTGCTGTATGCCTACCCGGCTTGCGTGACCCAGGAGCTCATGGACACTCTGCGGAATTCGTCAAAAATCGTGCCGTACCTGGACATGCCTCTTCAGCATGCCAGTGACGCGATGCTCTCGGCAATGCGCCGCGGCATCACCAAGCGGCGCACGGCGGATCTTCTCAAAAAGTTCCGAGACACAGTTCCCGGACTCGCAATTCGAACGACTTTTATCGTGGGGTTCCCAGGCGAATCGGACCGCGATTTTCAGGAGCTCCTCGATTTCATGAAGGAGATGCGTTTTGAAAGGGCCGGAATATTCCGTTATTCCCAGGAGGAAGGTTCACCGGCGGGCGCGATGAAGGATCAGATTCCCGAAAAATTGAAGCAGTCCCGATATGACGAAGCGATGGGGCTTCAGCAAACTATTTCCCGTAAATTTCACAAGGCGCAAGTGGGAAAAACCTTCCGCACGCTCATTGAGCGGCTCGCGGACGGCAAGAGCGGTCTATGGAAGGGGCGCAGTACCATGGATGCTCCCGATGTGGACGGATCCGTTTTTGTGAGATCCGATTCGTCCCTTCAGCCCGGAACTTTTCATGAAGTCAAGATAACCTCGTCGACCGATTATGATCTCTACGGCGAACTTTAGCCGAGACTGGCTTCAGCCTCCGAATCTGATCAGCCTCGCAAGGCTGCTGGCAGGACTGTTTTTACCCGCCCTTATTTTATCCCCCCAGCCGGGGCATCATGTGCTGGCCTGCGTTGTTTTTGCCGTCGGAGCGATGAGTGATCATTGGGACGGCTACCTTGCGCGCAGGCTCAATCTCGTGAGCGATTACGGCAAGTACATGGATCCGCTGGCTGACAAAGTTTTTATTCTTGGGCCTATGGCCGCCTTCGCTCACTTGGATTACTATTCGATGCTCTGGGTTGTGCCGGTTTTTTTTCGGGAAATTGTCATCACATTTTGCCGCACCGGATGGCTGATCGAAGGAAGCGCCATTGGCGCGGAAACTCTCGGCAAGTACAAGCTCGGCTTTCAAGTTGCCCTGATTTCAGCAGCCCTCCTTTACCATGCTCTTCTGCCCGCACCTTCATGGGGATGGCTTGCAGCTCTTTTCTGTGCTGGCATGAACGTTTTTCTTGTGCTGGCTGTCTTGATGACCGTGCTGTCGGGATGGTCGTTCATGGTCTCAAATTACAGGCTGAATCAAACGCCTTTCTTCGCGAAATTTACAGCGGCTGTCGGCGTGGGGCTTCTGCCCTATGCGCCCGGAACCTGGGGGAGCGTGGCGGGTGTGCTGATTGCCCTGCTTGCGCAGGTCAATGGCTGGGTTTACCTCCTGACGTTTGGTTTTCTCCTTTGGGCGGGCTGGAGGGCAAGCCTGAGGCTTGATCTGACCAAGGAGAAGGATCCTTCGTACGTGGTCATGGACGAGACTTGCGGCATGATGCTCGCTCTGGCAGGTATTCCGCTTCATCCCGCGAGCGTGATCACGGGTTTTCTCCTGTTTCGTTTTTTTGACATCGTGAAGCCCTACCCGATAAGGCGCCTGGAAAGGATTCCCGGTTACGCGGGTATCATGTTGGACGATCTTGCAGCGGGCGCAGCCGCTTGGATGATCCTGCGAATTTTGTGGGGTGCGGCGTGAGTCAGAAAGAAAGGCCGCGGGCAGAGATTTTGACTGTCGGGGACGAGCTTCTGAAGGGAAGCACTCTGAACGGCAATGCGCGGTTCTTGGGCAGGGCTCTCACGGAGCTTGGCTTCCGCGTTTCGGGTCAAACGGCTTGCCCGGATGAACACGGTCTTCTTCGGAGCCGTCTGCGCGAGGCTATGGAGCGCAGTCAGGTGCTCATCGTTACTGGGGGATTAGGACCCACCCCGGACGATTTGACCCGTGATGCGATCGCCGCTCATTTCGGCGTTCCTCTCAAGGAGTCTAAAAAACAGCTCTCCCGCATCCGGAAATTTTACAAAGATCGAGGTCGTAAGATTCCCAAAATTGTTCACCGCGAAGCACAATATCCGGCCAATGGCGTTCCTCTAGATAATGCTTGCGGGATGGCGCTTGGTTTTATGATCGACACGGATAACTGCATCATCGCCGTTTTGCCCGGAGTTCCTCGGGAAATGGAGGCGATGTTCTGCGAAGGCGTGAAG
>VFQY01000118.1 GCA_018883425.1 Candidatus Omnitrophota bacterium
GCCCACGCTCTCGCGTTTCGAGACCTTTGTCGGGAGCATTTTAGATTCTGAGCTCGAAGAACTGTTCCGGCGCGCGGCGGTGACCGAGCCTGAGCGCGAGAAGCTCAAACAGAGAATCCGTTCGCAGATTCTGCACTACCCCCATGAAAAAATTAAGGAGGCTTCCAGAAACGGAGGCGTCCGGCGTTATCTCGAGGCGCTTCACTCGCTGTTCAGCCTGGAAAAAATCCGCGATCCCAAAGAATATTCCGACCGGGAGAACCGCGCATGAGCCGGACACTGCGGATCGGAACGCGGGGCAGCCGCCTGGCTCTCTATCAAGCGGAGCTCGTCAAAAGCATTCTCGACAGTCATTTGCCGGCATGCCGGGCGGAATTAAAGGTCATTAAAACCTCGGGCGATGCGGGCAAGAACCGCGAAGCGGACCCTTTCGAAACCAAAAGGGTTTTCACCCGCGAAATCGAACAGGCGCTTCTGAACGGCGAAATCGATTTAGCAGTGCACAGCGCCAAGGATCTCGCCGTGACCCTGCCGCGCGGTCTTCAGCTCGGGGCCGTGCTGGCCCGCGAGGATGCCCGCGATTGTCTGCTGACTCCCGACGGCCGCAAGCTGAGGGATTTGCCTCAGGGCGCCCGCGTCGGAACAAGCGCCTTGCGCCGCATCGTTCAGCTGAAAAGACTCAGACCCGACCTTTGCATTGAGCCCTTGAGGGGCAATATCGACACCCGTATTGCCAAGATGACCGCCGGGGGATATGACGCGATCGTGCTCGCGCTTGCCGGACTGAAGCGCGTGGATCTTACCCGGCATGTCTCTGAAATTTTCGAACCGGAACAGTTTTTTCCGGCGCCCGGGCAGGGCGCGATTGTTGTCGAATGCCGAAGCGGCGATTCCGGACTGGTGGAAGCTCTCAACCTTCTGCATGACCCGGAAAGCGGACGCCGCCTGCTTTGTGAAAGAGCGTTTCTGCGGACGCTGGAGGGCGGGTGTCAGCTTCCCTGCGGGATTTGGACGCGGGAAGAAGGCGAGGAGCTTTTTTCCTCAGGGGTTCTTTTCGGGACGGAGGGTCAGGAAGCTGTTGGAGCCGACCTGGAAGGGCCCGCGGACGATCCCGAGGCTTGCGGAAAAAAACTCGCGGAGGTGATTTTGGAAAGCGGAGGCCGGAGGATTCTTGAAAAAATCCGCAAATCCGGCTGGGGGAAACAGACCTCATGAAGCGCAAACCGCCGGGCAGCGTTTATCTTGCCGGAGCCGGGCCCGGAGATCCGGGGCTGTTGACGGTGCGTGCGCGCGAACTGCTTGCCTCCGCCGATGTTGTCATCCACGATTGGCTGGTCAGTGAGGGCGTTCTGCGGCTCGCTCCCCAGGCGCATAAGATCGACATGGGCAAGCATCCTCTTCTTCGCGGCCGGAAGCGGGGTGCTCTTCAGGACGCCATCAACCGCGAATTGGTGCGCCAGGCTCGCTCCGGCAAACGCGTTGTTCGATTGAAAGGGGGCGACCCGCTTGTCTTCGGCAGGGGCTCGGAAGAGGCGCTCTTCTTGCGCAAGCACCGCATCCCCTTTGAGTTTGTTCCCGGAGTGAGTGCGGGCTACTCGGTTCCCGAATACGCGGGCATTCCCGTAACGGACAGGCGCTTCGCTTCGCAGGTCACCTTCGTCACAGGGCATGAAGATCCCTCCAAGCCCGAAACTTCCGTGGACTGGAAAAAACTGGCCGCTTTGCCGGGAACTCTCGTGTCCTTTATGGGAGTCAACAGTTTGCCGCGCATCACCCGTCTCTTGACCGGTTACGGAATGAGTCCAAAAACTCCGGTTTCCGTGATCGAGTGGGGAACGCTCGCATCTCAGCGCACCGTTCAAGGTCCGCTGTCGGCCATTGCCGGCCGTGTCCGCCGGATGAAGATTCAATCCCCCTCGCTCGTCGTGATCGGCCATGTGAACCAGCTGAGAAAAAAACTAGCATGGTTCGAGAAAAGGCCGCTCTTCGGCAAAACGGTTGTTGTCACCCGTGCCGGTGACCAGGCGGGCCGCCTGCGGGTTCTTCTGGAAGAGCGCGGTGCCCGCGCCGTCGAATTTCCTGCGATAAAGATTCTGCCTCCCGCGGATTGGAAACCCCTGGACCGCGAACTCCCGCGCCTGGGTTCTTATGATTGGATAGTCTTCACGAGCGTCAACGGGGTCAACCATGTCTTTCAGCGGATCGCTGAGAAGAAGTTCGATGCGAGAATTTTTTCAGGGGCCCGCATCGCCGTGATCGGGAGCGCGACGGCTCAAGCTCTCGCCGCTCAAGGACTCCGCGCGGATCTGATGCCGCACGCTTTTCACTCCGCGGAACTGCTGGAACAATTCCGGCGTCTTCGGCCGAAAGGAAAAAAAATACTGCTGCTCAGGACGGACATCGCTCCCGAGCTTCTGCGATCGGGGCTCGAGAAAGAAGGCGCTGCAGTCAGCGAAGTTTCTGTTTACCGTACCCGTCCCGATGCCTCAGCCGCGGCAAAACTGCGTTCATGGCTGAAAAGCCATTGCCCTGATTTCATCACCTTCACCAGTGCGTCGACGGTGCATGCCTTTTTCGGCGCTGTGAAGGGTGTCCCGCTCGCGTCCTCCTCCAAGTTCGTCTCGATCGGGCCTATGACTTCCGAAGCTCTCCGCACCCGCGGGAAGAAAATTTTTCGCGAGGCCCGGGTCCACACCTTGGCAGGTCTCGCGGACTGTCTCGCGAAACCGGAGCCCAGGGCCCCGAAAAAAATCCGCAAAGCCTGAATTCATAAGGGTTTAAAAATCCCCAGAAAGGTTGCTTCGAGCCCCCTAGGCGTGGTAATCTTTTAATATCTTCGATGCGCGCTTTTCTGAAAGGAGAGTGCATGCTTTCGAATCCCCGAAAATTGCGGCTGTTCATCTTCGAAAAAGATCCTCACGATTTGTTCCTGATAAGGCGCGTACTCGACCGGAACCTCAATTTTCCCTTTGCTGTGGATGAATCTTCAGAACTTTCCGACGCTCTCCGCAAGATTTCTCGAAACACTTACAGCATGTTCCTCATTCAGGATGAGCTCAGCGAAAAAAACCAGCTGGAAGTTCTGCGCGGAATCCAAGCCGTGTGTCCCGACGTTCCGATCCTCCTGATGGCGGATCGCCGCGATGACCGCCTGGCGCGCGAGGCGCTTTTCAACGGAGCCTCGGAGCTCATCATCAAAAACGAGATGGTGTTTCATGACTTAGGTCTTCGTCTCGAGGCCGCGTATCATAATTTCAGCCGTGCCCATCCGGATCTCGTGAAAAACCGCCTGGCTCCGCGAGGCGGTGCAAACCCTGAAAAGGACGCCTTCACCGCGGCCGCGCGCCTCAGCGATTCGAGCTGCGACGAACTGACGGGCATCTACAATCACACCCACCTGCATGACTGCCTGGCCCGTGAGTTCGAAGCCGCGAAGCGCCATGGCCATTCGCTGTCCTGCCTCTTTCTCGACCTCGATCACTTCAAAGCTATTAACCGCGAACTCGGGTTTGACAAAGGGGATCAGGTCCTGCGCGAATGCGCCCAGCTTCTTCTGGATAACTGCCGCATGACGGACGTGGTTGCCCGTTTCGGCGCGGATAAATTTGTGATCCTGCTCCCGCATGCGGGTTACAACGGAGCGATGGATTTTGCCTCGCGCATGAGCGAGACGCTGATGAAAACGACGTTCTTTCCGGAAAGTTCGCAGGCGAGCGCGACCCTCAGCATGGGGGTGTCTTCGTTCCCCGAGGACGATATCTCGCAGCATTTTGATCTGATCGCGCTTGCCGAAAAAGCGGCTCTGCGTTCTAAATTAGGCGGGCGTAACCGCATCACGCGCTACAAAGATTTTCTCAATGTTTTTGCAGACGATTATCCGGCGCTTAAAATTTCAGAAGGCCGGATACTGGCCTTCCAAAGACGAATGTCCGATATCTCGGATACGGCCCGCCGGGCCTACCTCGACGCATCGCGGACGCTGATTCAGGCCCTCGAGGTCAAGGACAAGCATACGGCCGAGCACTCGGCCGCCGTCGCGAGCCATGCAAAAGAAATCGCTGAAGCCATGGGGCTGGCGAGTGAGGATGCGGAGGCCGTGCAGCATGCGGGGCTTCTGCACGACATTGGTAAATTGAGCATGCCCGACGATCTTCTTCAAAAGCAGGGCAAGCTGACGTTCCCGGAATACGAAGAAGTGAAACAGCATGCTTATTTCGGGTACAAACTCCTGAAACCGATTAAATTCCTTCAGCAAGAATGCGTCATGGTTCTCCATCACCACGAATGGTTTAACGGCGAGGGGTATCCGAGCCGCCTCAAAGGCGTTCAGATTCCGCTCGGGTCAAGAATCATCGCGGTCGCCGACACTTTCGATACCCTCCGGAGTTCGGGCGCCCGCTACCGCAGTCCGGTTTCCGCGTGTGCCGCCGCTCAGGAGCTGGTCCGCTGCAGCGGCTCGCAGTTCGATCCGGTGGTCGTCAAAGCCTTCCTGGATATCCTCGTCAAACGGGGCGAAATCAAGGAAGGAGACTTCTGCCGCGAGACCCTGGAAGAGAAAGTCCGGGAATCTCTCAGCGGTTCGGCTAACCCCTCCTGAGTCCGGCCTCCGGGC
>VFQY01000037.1 GCA_018883425.1 Candidatus Omnitrophota bacterium
ATATAAATCTTCCCCGCTAAAAAAACACAGATCATCACCAGACAGGTCATGATAAGAATTCCAAGCGTGATAATTTCCCTGCCGCTCTCCCGGAATTTTCTCTTTAATTTAATTTCCTTAGGCGTCAAATCAATTTTGAGCTCTGAATCAAAACCCGAAGCGGCCATCAATTCAAAAAAGGATTCCGTGTTCTCCGTGCCGAGCTTTGTCTTGAGGGCTGAGGAACATTGAAACTGAGCCGCGTAGGATACGCTCTTCACCGGAAAATTATCAGCCGAACCGGCCGGGAAAGAATCCCGAATCGACTTTTCCAAGCTCGGGCTGGAGGGTACGAGCCCCGTCATGACCAGGGCCTTAACGGGCTGTCCGACGCCGTGATCCTGAAAAGACGCCAGGGATTTTTTGAATTCAGCAGCCAAAGACATCTCCGCGCTTTGGGGATCGGAGCGAAACTGGGAGGCCCCCACCGGCAGACTGCGCACAAACACCATCTCCCGTTTATCGATAATGACGAGGTCGGAATTGTCCTGGTCAATGTGAAGCCCTGCCACAGATCCGTTCAGTTGCTCACTCGGCAAGAGGCGCTCATAGAAATGCGCGGCTGCCTCAGAAGATATTCCAAATTTTGTGATGAGGACGCCGGCCTTGTCGAAGATCTGCACATAGCGGTCAATCAGTTTACGGTTGACGATGATGAGAAGGACGTTTGTGTAGTGCTGACCCGGCGTCGTCATACACAGATAATCGATGACGATCTCATCACGCGAGTAGGGCGTGTAGCGGCCCGCCTGCAAATCGATGATTTTACTGATCTCCTCGGGATCGTTCGAGGGCATATCGACATTTTTGGAGATGAAAAGCTTGGAGGGAATGATGCAAACGGCTTGCCGGTCTTTTAGACGCCAGTCCCGCCAGGTCTGTATCAGGAATTGGGTAATTTCAAGATCGGCCCCCTCGGCAACCTCCTTGCTCCTGACGTCTTCAATGACAATTTGGCCCTCAGACTGTTTCGCCCAGGTAAGTTTGACGCGCCCCGCCGAGAGGTCGGCTGTGATGAGGTCCTGAGATTGCGATGATTTGAATATTTTTCTGGGCATGAAACCTTTTCTAAAGAGCGGAATCCGCTCCCGCTAAAGCAATAACCTTCTGCGCGGATGTTACTTGATTTTCGATCTTCGTGCGAAGTGAAATTCTCACAGCTCTCGGCAGCGCAGGGGCCTGCCAAGCATTTTTCCACTTATAGGACTTGCCGTCCTTGTCTTCCTCGTAGTATTCAAAGGTGCAGTCCAGCAAATTACGGACCAGAAAACTCTCGCGCGCCTTCGGCTTGAAGTTAGAGGGTGCCAAAAGGGATTCTAGAGTCCTCTCAGATCTTAGGAGAGAGCCTGATTCTTCATCAAAGCGATAGCCCACCCAAACGGGCTGTTTTATCCGGGAGCCGCTCCGAGCATCGACAAAATCCTGGCCTGAATAGGAAAAGAAACTCAAACTACCTTTGTCCCCTCCGAAGGGGCGCATTCGGGATTGAAAGACGTTTCGGGCATCGGCATGAATTTTTTCAAAGACGATATCGGATTCCAGGTCAGGCCTCACTTCGATGGACCGCTTCCAGAGGCGGACGCCCTGCGAAAAAGCCGAATAGACTCCGCCAGCCAAAACAGACGTCAGGATAACCGCAAGAAGGACTTCGATGAGCGTAAAACCTCTCTGACGGCTCCCGTTAAAAACTTGCTGCATAGAAAATCCTTACGAGCCTTTTGCTGCGGACTCCGTTTTTCCATTGAATCTCAGCCGCGGCTTCGTAAAGTTTTTTATCGGCGGAAATGGGACGATGACTTAGGGATAGATAAAAAGCCTTGTCCTTGGACGTTACGATTTGGTCTTTCAGGGGCTTTGGAATTTTCTTCATTCTCCTGAATTCATCCTGAAAAGACCAGATCTGATCCGCGAGGATGAGATTGGCTTGAGCGCGGTTTTCTGAATCGACGAGAACCCCGATAGAGGTCAGTAAGGGCCTATAAATCACAATCAGGCTTACACTGAGGATGAGGGCACACACAAGCACTTCGAAAAGGGTTAATCCCCTTTGATCGGAATTGATCTTTCTACTGCCAGTTACTAATGTCATCATCCGACTTGTCCTCACCGGAGTTTTTTCCGGCAGAATGGAGATCGTAATCATGCGGCCGATGAATTCCGGGCGATGCGTATTGATAGGGCCTTCCCCAGGGATCTAAAGGCATTTTTTCGAGGTATGGACCATTCCAGTTTTGCGGTGTCGGCGTCGAGGCTGGTTTCTTAATAAGCGCGTCCAAGCCCTGATCAGATGTCGGAAAGAATCCGTTGTCGAGTTCATAGAGCTTAAGAGCTGTCGGGATGTTGACGTTGATGTCGGCTTGGGCCGCGGCCTTGCGCGCCTGATCGGATCGCCCCATAAGTCTGGGCAGCACCATCGCTGTCAGAGTTCCCATGATGATGACGACCAGCAAAATCTCGATCAGCGTGAATCCCCTTTGATGCGGGTCACGAAGCACTGAAACATTCTTCATACTTCCTCCGGTTCTTAAGATGCCATCGTGTTCATACTGAAAACAGGCAGGAGCACTGCGATAATCAGAATACCGAGAGTCCCGCCGATGATCAGAATCATCAGCGGCTCAAGTAGACTCGTCATGACCTTCACGGCCTCCTCGGTGTCTTTTTCATACCAATCTGCAATTTCGCGAAGAGCCTCCTCGAGGCGTCCTGATTCCTCCCCTATGCCGATGAAATGACGCGCGAAGGCCGGAAAAAGCGAGGATCGGCGAAGACCTTCGCTGAGTGTTCCGCCCTGTTCAACAAGATCTCGGCAGACCTCTACATCCTGACGGAGACGAAGGTTCGAGCAAACCGGCACAGTGATTCTCAGCGCCTTCAGCACCGGTATGCCGCTGCGTATAAGCATTTCCAGCGTTCTTGCCGTGCGCGCAACCTCCGCCTTCAGCAGCACTTTGCCTGCGACGGGTATCGCGAGAACATACGCGTCAAAACGCAGACGCCACGCCGTGCGCTTCCGCAAAACAAAGGGCGCACTCAGGATCGCGGCGGTTCCAATCAGAACCCAGATACCGTAGCGCTCCATCCATAAGCTGAGAGCAATCAAACCCCGCGTGATTAAGGGTAATTCCTGACCCAGATCCGCGAAAAAAGCCGAAAACTTCGGAATCACGTGAGAAAGCATAAATCCCACAGTCAAAAGCCCCATCAGAAAAACGACGGCGGGATAAGCAAGCGCGCCGCGGACCTTGGACGCAAGAAGCCTCTGCTTTTCCCGATAATCGGCAAGGCTGCTGAGAACCTCTTCCAGACGGCCTGCCGCCTCACCTGTCTGCACCATCCCGACATCGAAAGCAGAAAAGGTTTTGGGATGAAGCGCAAGAGCCGATGAGAACGTCTGCCCCTGACGGATCTCCTTGTGCAGTTTTCCGACAAGATCGATGAATGCAGGGTTGTCATGGCCTTGGGCGGCGAGAAACAAAGCTTGAAGCAGCGGAACACCCGACCCCGTCAGCTTTGACATTTGGCGGTAGAACGCCAGCAGGTCCCGCGAGCTGGTTCTCCTCCATCGTCCTTTTTTCCTGTTCAGCGGTTCTTCGGTCTGCGCAGCGGCTTCGCGTATTTCGACAGGAACCAAACCCATGCCGTTCACTTGGTCAACGGCGTCGTCCTGAGTTTCAGCAAACAGCGTTCCCTCGACAATTTCTCCTGGGCGCTTTTTAGCACGATATCGGTAAGCCTTCATGACGCTCCCGATTCTCTGCAGAATTTTTCAAGTTTGGCTCTGTCCGTGCTGTTGATCGCGAGAAAAGTAATTCCTGTTTGGTAGTTGACAGCCGCCGGGCCGGATTCAGAAGCCAATAATTTTGTGGCGCGCACCACACGGCTGAGACAGCTAAGATCCGTGCCGTCGGGAAGCGTCAATCGGATATCCAGGGTCATGCCGGGCGCCATCTCTTTTTTTGAGAAGAAAGACAGTCCGCTTGCCGAAACATTCTCCGTGACGCCTCCCGTGTATTGAGCTGCGGGGACATCGTCCGCAGTAAAGTCATCGCGTTCAAGGTCAATCTCTCTGAATCGGAACTTCAGCCGTGCTTTCCTTCTGACATAAGATCTGCGGTTCGAAAAAAAAGATTCGTCTTCGTCAAAATCATCATCCCGAGCGGGAGAACTTTCAGAGCTCATGGGAACAGCTGAATCCGAGACAGTCCTCGTGGGATCTTCCGGCGCAGCCCCGAGGTCAAAACTCGGCTTCGAAACAGCCGGATCAGGATTCATCGTCAAAGCATCATGATCCGCAGGAGCCGCTTCGATGACCTCCTCGGGAGTCGTCACGCCCTGAAGAACTTTTTTCCAACCCTCGCGCCTGAGCGTCTCCATCCCCTCACGGCACGCCATACGCTTGATTTCTTCGGCTTGTACGCGTTCAAAAATAGCGCGGCCTATAGCCGGCGAGACGGGCATAATTTCATAAATTGCCACCCGTCCCTGGTAACCCGATCGTCCGCAAGCATCGCATCCCTGACCTCGAAAGACCTTGATGGATTCACCTGCAGGAATCCCGAGCTCGCGTCTCATCGTTTCAAGAACGCTAGGAGACACAGAAGCATCTTCTTTTTTGCATTTCGGACAAATTAAACGGACGAGGCGCTGGGCAATGAACGCGTTCACACTGGAAGCGACCAGATAGGGCTCGACACCGATATCGAGAAGCCGATTAACGCCGCTAGCAGCGTCGTTGGTATGCAGCGTGGACAAAATGAGATGCCCCGTCAAAGCGACACGTATGGCAATATCCGCCGTTTCCAAATCACGAACCTCTCCGACCATCATGATGTCGGGATCATGCCTAAGGACACTTCGAAGTCCGGCCGCAAAGGTCAACCCGACGTCCGGTGCAACCTGGATCTGGGTCGTGCCTTCGAGTTCATACTCCACAGGGTCCTCAATCGTGATAACTTTTTTCTCTCCCGTGTTAAGCTCACTGAGACCCGCGTAAAGCGTTGTACTCTTCCCGCTTCCGGTCGGCCCCGTCACAAAAATGATTCCATAGGGCCTGGCGAGAAGCCCTCTGAAGGTGTCCAGTTGGGCACTGCTAAATCCCAAATCGGCAAGAGATCGGATCATTTTTCCCGGCAGAATTCTAATGACAAGACTCTCTCCGTGCGGCGTCGGTATCGATGACACACGAAGATCCAGATTCTGATCTCCAGCCTTCACACGGGCCTTTCCGTCCTGAGGAAGCCGTTTCTCAATGATATTCAGGTTGGCCATAATCTTGATCCTGGATAGCATCGCGGAGAAAAAAGAGCGCATCTCGGCAGGTACAGGCGATTCTTTCAAAACGCCGTCGATGCGGTACCGGACGCGCACCTTGCCCCGGTAGGGTTCGAAGTGAATATCGCTCGCGCCCTTGCGGCAGGCATCCAAGATAATCTGGTTGACCAGCTGAATGACGGAGGCCGTCTCCGCAAGTTTCTCCAAATCCTCAACCTCGGAAGCCAGGCTGACAGAGGAAATTTCGTCCTCCGGACTGGCGGAATTTTGTGCCAGGATCTTGTCAACGGTGTCCGCCCCCAGTCCATAATTCTTCCGGAGCATCTCTTCAATTTCCTGCTCCGGCGCAAGTACGCTTTCGATATCAAGCCCGAGACCGAATCGGATTTCGTCGAGAAAATTCACATCCACGAGACGTGAAACGGCTATCGAAAGCTTGCTTCCCTTGAGCGAAAATGGAAAAAAAAGGTAATACCAGGCAAATTTCACCGGGACCTTGTCAAAGACCGATTTTTCAACTTCGATATCGCGGAGGCGCACAAAAGGGATTCCGAGTTTGGCAGCGTATACCTTCAGCAGATCTTCTTCGCGCACAAGCCCCCTCTTAACCAGCAGCCTCGAGAAGGTATCCTTGGGTTCTTTCGAGGCCTCGGAATCCAAAAAAACACGTTCGAGGTCCTCCGCCGGGAGTATTCCGGCGTTGAGAAGCAGCTGATAAGCTTTCTTTTCGATACGGCTGTTCATCGTTAAGGCGCCCTATTGATCAAATAGAAGTCTGCTGATTTCATCTTGTCATATTCACCGCCGATGATTTTTCCGCAGTCTTCAACCGTGTCTTCCACAGGAATAAACATCCCCTTCTTACCGGTAAACGCTTCGGCTACCGCAAAAGGCTGCGTCATGAAATTGATCAGCTTTTCTCCCCGCTTATAATCGATCTGGTCCTCTTTGGGAATCTCTTCCAATCCCACGACCTGGACGATACGCTGAAGGGATTTGTACTTGGCAAACATCGAGATCATCTTCTGCGCCAGGTCGTAATGACGCTGGCCGATGATTCGCGGATCGAGATTGGAACAGGAACTCCGAAGAGGATCGATCGCCGGAAAAAACCCCTTCTGAGCCAGATCCCGCGAAAGCGCGAGCACTGTGTCCAGACAGCTAAAAATGGCCACGACCGAGGGATCGGTCATGTCATCAGCCGGCACGTAGACTGCCTGATAAGAAGTGACCGAGGCACCGCCCGGAATTGACCGGATACGTTCTTCGACACTGTTGACTTCGGAAGACAGCGTCGGCTGGTATCCCGATTCACCAGGCACACGCCCCAAGAGCGTCGAGATCTCCTGCCCCCCTTGAATAAAGCGGAAGACATTGTCGAGAAAGAGAAGCACGTCCTTGTTCTGCTCGGCGAGATTTTCTGCAAGGGTAATTCCCGTGTTGACGCACTCATAACGCGCACCGGGAGGTTCGTTCATTTGGCCGAAAACAAGTTTTACTTTATCGAGCAGCTTGGCTTCCTTCAATTCTTCGAAAAGGTCATAGCCTTCGCGAATTCTTTCGCCTATCCCCGTAAAAACGCAGCATCCGTCGTGCTGTTTGACGATGTTATTGATAAGCTCGAGAATAACAACGCTCTTGCCGCAGCCGGCTCCCCCCAGAATCCCGGTCTTGCTTCCCTTGGTCATAGGAAAGACCATATCGATGAATTTGATGCCGCAGACAAGCACTTCAGCTTTTTCGCCGAATTTAGTGGCGGTATTAAAGGGGTCGAACCTCGGCGGGCGCCTGATGATGCGCCAGTCATTACCGTCAAGGGGACCGAGCTGGTCGACAGGCTCCCCGAACACGTTGATGATCCGGCCGAACAGCTCATTTCCAACGCGGACCCTGACAGGCTGACGTGTGTTGTAGCAGCGCTGGCCGAGCTGCAGGAAAAGCGTATCGGACAGAGAAATACAGCGTACGTCATTTCCCCCCATGTGCTCCGCAACCTGGAGCACCACACGCTTCCCTTCAAAGTTTCTTGTCTCAACCACGTCATAGAGAGCCGGAATATCGGTTATCGCGTCAAACCGCACGTCCACAACGGGTCCTCGGACTCCGATAATCTTTCCAATGGCCGCGTCGCCGGGTTCTGCAAGTCCGGCGAGAATTTTGTCGATCACTTCCTGGGGAATTTTTTTCTGCATAAGTTCAGCGTTTCCGGGTTACGGAAGATGAGGTGAAGACCTCTCTCATCGCCTTGTTCAAGTCGCCTCGCTGTGACTTTTTGAAGGCCATCACCAAGCCTTTCTTCTCACTGGACATACCTTCAATCGCGGACTCAAGCTGCTGGGCCTGCGCTGCCGCTTCAGCGAGCTGTGTATCGGAAATCATTTCAAAAAGACGGCTGGACACCCAAATATCTGCCAAAACTTTCATGATACCGTCAATCGTCGATTCCGAGATAAAGCGCCTGGCCATATGCCCGAATTGAGAATCTTCATCTCCCGCGCCGCCGAGCAGTTCTTCGGCCGGAAGCATTTTCACGATTCGGGGTTTCAGCACGTTAAAACTTTTGGCCCAAATATACACAGCTATCGCTTTACCGGAAGCCCCCCCCATCATCCGCTCAATGAGGTAATCCCTGATACTCAGTGCAATCTCATAGCGCCCAGTCGCTTCAACGTCCTCGTAAACCTTGGCCAGTTTCATCCCGAGCTGGCGGCATTTGTCGGCACCCCGGCGCCCCACGCAGAGAACCTGACAATCTGGGTATTTTTCATATTCCCTGAACGCAGCATTGCATACTTTGTTATTGAGCTGCGACATAAAACTGGATTCGGAGGTTAGCACCATGAGGTCTGTGCCGTCATTCTGGTTGCGGACAAGCGGGCAATTTGTTCTCACCGATTCAAGCATGTTAAAAAAAACCAGGAAGATCTCCAGAAACTTCGAGAAATTTTCTTTCTTCTTAGCGAAGGCAAAAAAGCGGTTGGTCGAAACGTCTTTGAGAATCGTGATGATTTCAAGAATCGCCGCGACGTCATCCATGTCGCCTTTGATTCGGGTTGTCTTCCCGCCCATATCAAGCCCCCTATTCGCCGAGAGAAATCTTCATTTTCTTCTCTTCTGCAGCCTCGTGGACAGAATGGGCTAAACTGCCGTCCAAAATCAAGGTCCCAAACATCAAGCAGACCCCTGCAATTTGGTTTGGATCAATAATCTCTTCTATTTTGAGGTTGCGGTTAATCTTTGTTGAAATAAAGGCATTGAGCTTGGCCTTCTCCTGCTCTGCAAGCGGATAAGGCGTCCTCACGGAAACAGTCTCGATCTGCGGGCTTACTTTGGAGAGATCGAAATCCTTGGCCCTGACAAGAAAGATCTCAAAAATCCGAGAGTGGAATTCCTGGACCGCGTTTTTTTCGAGAGCCATGAGAAGAAGAGCGGCGGCGTCTTCGGCCGCCTTGCTCCTAACTTCGCGCTCGATGTTTTTATAAATATCCTGAGAAGAAGCCTTGGTGCGCTCCAGCATTTCGTCCGCTTGAGATTTGGCCTGCTTTAGGATTTCGTCCTTCTTCTTTCTGGCTTCATCGTTGGCTTCAGCCTTCATTTTTTCGAGGGTTTGAGAGGCCTCTTCCTTTTTCGCCGCGTAATCTTTCTCCGCCTCCTCGATTTTTTCGGTGAGTTCTTTCTGTTTCGCCAGGAGGTCCTGATAAGTCGTATCGAGTCTTCCGACGGCAGCCTGGGTATCGTTGGACAGGATCTTTTTCATAAAAAAAATAACGGCCGAAAAGACAATCACTTGGAGAATAATGAATTGAACGATCATCATACATCGCCGCCTCCCGACGGCCGCGATCAGCCCCCGCCGAACAGCTGAAAGATTACGAGTAATGAAATAATGGATGTTGCCTCGGCAAAAACGAGCATCAGAATGACACCCGTGTAAATTTTGGGCGCAGCTGAGGGGTTACGGCCCAGGGCTTTGATGGTGGCGAACCCAACTACGGCGATAACGATCGCGGGTCCGAGAACGGCCATGATCATGACGCCGATCAAGACCATCGTATATTGTGTCATGGACTACCCTCGGATGATAAAAGACGATAAGTATGCTATTTAAAGACTAAAATAATGATACATTAGCTATTTATAGATTTCAATTATTACAAAATATAAATTTGGAGCCCGAGCCACTCAAGACTTCTGATTAGACCCGCCATGGGCAGGCTTTTTTTCCTCACGGATGCCCGAGCGATCCAGTTCTTCAATGATGATGATGCACTGATTGTCCTGAAACAGAACAACCCCTGCACGAAGCGGCACAGCCTCATGCCCGGCAATCTTGATTTCACCCTCAGGGATGGCGCCAAGCAGCGGATAGTGAAAGGGCAAAAGTTCGTACTCCCCCTCGTCACCGGAGATATAAACCGATTCCACCTCCCCCTCGAAAAGCATTCTAATCAGGCTTAGGATCTGCAGGCGGAATGTGCTGATTCTAATCGGCATAAGGGTTTAGGCTACGTCCTCGTCATCCAAATGCTTGTAGCGCTCCTTCACTTCATTGACAAAGGCCTGGGCGACGTTTGCAAGCCGTCCTTTAATTTCATTATCCAAATCTTTCTTTTCGATGAGGAGAGGGAAAAGCTCCGGATCTTTCTCATAAACATACGCTTCGATTCCGGCGATGAAATCGGCAATTTCTTCCTTGCGTTCGAGCTTCATCAGAATTTTCTCACCTTTGGCGAAGAACAGCAGAACCTGCACTTCGACAGGAACAGGCTTTCCGGCCGGCTGAGTCAGACAGGCCTGAAGGATTCTGCCGGCATTAAGCTGATCCCTCACTTCGTCGGACTGCCCGCCCGTCTGCAGTTTACTGATGCGAAGAAGCTCCTTGTACTGAATGAACTCCAGGCGGAGAGAAGCGGCGACCTTTTTCATAGCTTTCCACTGGACCTTCGTACCCACCCGCGATACCGACAACCCTACGTCGACAGCAGGACGGAACCCTTCGTTGAAGAGCGGCATACTGAGGAAAATTTGCCCGTCCGTCATCGAGACCAGATTCGTCGGCACATAGGCCGTCAAGTCACCCTCAAGAAGCTCGACGACAGGAATGAAAGTCATCGACCCGCCCCCGTTGGCCTTGTTCAGACGAGCTGCGCGCTCAATCATCCTCGAGTGCAGATAAAAAATATCCCCAGGATAGGAGTCTCGTCCAGGCGGCACCTGCATCAAAAGTGAAAGTTCACGGTAGGCCCATGCATGCTTCGTGAAATCGTCGAAATAGACAAAAACGTGCCCGCCCTTTCGCATGAAGTATTCACCGAGCGAGCACGCCGCATAAGGCGCGAGGTATTGCTGCCCCGGAGAACTTTGCGCCGGCGCATTCAGGATGATGGTATAGTCGAAGGCGCCTCTCTCCTTAAAAAGATCCACCACACGGACCAGCGCGGCCCTGGGTTTACCGATCGCGCAGTAGATGCAGATAACACCTTTGCCTTTTTGATTTAAGATGATATCGGTGCCGATGGCGGTTTTTCCCGTCATCTTGTCGCCCAGGCAAAGCGAGCGCTGGCCCTTTCCCAAGGGCAGAAGTGCATCGATCAGCTTAACCCCTGTTTCGAGCGTATCACTGAGGGATTGACGGTCCATAATGCCCGGGGCTTCGTTGAAATACGGAATGTATTCATCCGGTTTGATCGGTCCCAAACCATCCATGGCCTCGCCGAGAGGGTTCACAATCCTGCCGACAAAATTCTTCCCTGCGGGCATGTAAAAGGGCTCCAGGGTCGCCAGCACCTTTTGCCCCGGAGCAATCGGCTGGTTCTCCTTGACCATGAGAACCTGCGCGTTCTTTTCGTCGAAACCCATGATGATGCCTTCTGTCCCCGCGCCGAACTTGAGGAGCTGTCCCAAAAAACAGTTCTGAAGTCCGATGACGTTCGTGATGCATCCAGCGGCCGACTTAACAGTTCCATATTCTTTGTACTTCAGACCTGAACTCATGCTTTAGGACCTCATGGTGTTTTGGGACTCTCTGCAGGAGCCTCAGACGCAGCTTTTTTCTCAGCTTTTACTTTCTTATCTTTGGGCTTTCCAAACCTCGACCGCCCTAGTTCTACAATCCATGTGACATAGAACGATGTCGCGAATATGAACAAGAAAGCGATGATGCCCAGAATAAGCCACCAAGTCGTCGAAAGATCAAGGTTGAACCCCATACTCAAAATATCAAACATCTTCGAGAGATCGCTGAGGGCCTGCTTGATCTGATCGATTTCCGTATTGCGCTTCACGGGAACTTCCAGAAGGAGGTCCTGCAGTTCCTTGATTTTCTTTTTGACAACCTCCATTTTCTGATGGTTTACGACGAAGGCGCGGATACGGTCTTCAATGTTCTCGGCCCCTTCATTTTCCTGCTGGAGGGTCCAAATCTCATCAAGGGTCTGGACAATCGAGTCGACAGTCTGCTGAGCGTAGGGCTCATAGGGGCTATTCTTGAACCTTTCGAGAATTTTCGATGCTTGATCCCGCAGGAAATCAAGCTCCTCCTTCGTGATGTACCAGACGTCACGAAGAATGATTTCATATTTTTTCTCCTCATCCCCTTTAAAAATATCTTCTTTTTCGACAACGAACCGGCCTTCATTCTCATCAAAGAGGAGGCGGAAATCGAATTTGTTGATCACGTCAAAGGAAGTAATTTCTTTGGGCAAGAGGGCCCGGATAGCCATCGTCCTCTCTTCAGGCGAGGGATTTTTGGCGCGGACATAAAATTTAACCGTGCGCACATCCGTATCCGAAGCACTGGCCAGCTTGCGCAGCGAGGAGAGCGACAGCACCGCCTGCTCGATTTGCTGAAGCTGCTTCATGTGAGAGCGGTAAAGCTCAATCTGTTTCTGAATACCTTTCTCTTTTTTTTGTTCGTCGACAATCCGGTCAATTTGCTCGGTAGTCTTTTCGAAGAGCTTCGTCGCAGTTTCCTCATAACGGGTCCCCTTCAGTGAGGAGACCGTCTGAAGAAGCTGCGTCTGGACCTTCTCGATGTATTCCGGGTTAAGAACCCACACGTTCTTGACCTTGATAAAAAGCGTCCGAGTTTCTTTCGGGCCCAGCTTGACGGATGTCGTGGCGTAGTAGGAGACGAGGTTGGAGTCGTATCGAATCTCGAGACCGCCTCGGTCTACCACGTGCTCCGGCAAAATCTCGGGAGGCAGCCGATGCGTGACCACGGTATCCAGGGGGGCATCCATCGGATTGACGGCGAGAATCTTGATCGTCACAAGCTCTTTATTCTCTTCCGCGCATAGCGGAATAGGCCGGGCTAAAACAGCCGATAAAAATAGAAGGCCTACCAGCGCGCGGCGGCGGCTCTGAATCATGAGGATACCAAGCAGGTTAGGAGCAATCGTCTTTGATTAAAGTCTAGCATACCGCCCTTTATTAACGGCAAACCGGACTGATTCCTAAGGCTAGGAATTTTCCATCTCCATCCATGCCTGGACAACGGCATAATTGACGCCGTCTTGTTTCTTGTCGAGGGTATCCGTCGCTTCTTTGACGGAAAGCAGATAGGTCTTGATCTCATCCAGCTTAGCCTGCACCAGACTTTGATTTTTAGCATCGTCTGCCTCGAGCTTTTTAATGGTGGTTCCCATGAAACCCAATTGCTCGAGACTCTTGTTCGTGCCTTCGACCAGCTTATTGATCATCTCCTGGGCGATCTTGTTTGTCTGACCGCCCTGATCGAGGATCGTGCGCGAGGCTTTTTTCAGCTCGCCCAGCAGTCCCTTAATATCGTCGATGCCCTTCGTGACGGTGCTGGACGCATCCTGACTGCCGAGCGTCTCGCGAAGCTGCTGCACTGCTTCGAGGACACTGGCCGCAGTTCCATCAACGTTGGACACGGCCGTACCAATCGACGCCATGCGCCCGAACATGGTCGAGTCGCCGGCCGCGTCAGCTGTTGTTCCCATCAAATCATTCATGTCACTGATCAGAGAATTCACTTCGGCTATTTTTCCAAAAACTGTTTCATCGGTCAAAACATCGGATGCCGTTCCCATAAGAGTCTCGATCGTAGCAAACTGCGTCGTCATCGTCTGCTGCATCTCATCGAGTTCGGTCTGAATCTTTTCAATGTCTTCGAAGTCAAAGGAGTCAAGAGCGTCGACAAGGTCTTGCAGAGATTCGGTGTTCAGTGCAGAGATCGCCTCGTCGATGGTCATAATTCTTCCGAAAAGCGAATTTGTGCCGGCCGTGTCCGTTGTATTCCCAAGCGTGGTTTTTATGGAGTCCGCCAGGCTCAGGGTGTTATCGACGCGGGAACTGAGTGTCACATAAGAATCCCAATTAATGCCCCGGGAAGCTAAACGTGAGAGATCCTGCCAATTGATTCCGGCGATACTCTTGCCCTGAATGTCGGTCCAATTCATTCCTGTACCCGACATATAGGACAGATCCGCCCAATTGATCGCGGCCTTAGACATCTTCTCGATATCGTTCCAGTTGATTCCCGCTTTGGAAATCACACCGATGTCATCCCAGTTCACCCCGGCCCGGGTGAACACTCCCAGATCCTCCCAATTAATGCCGCTGGATGCCATAACCTCAAGGTCAGACCAGTTGATTCCGGCCCGGCTCAACGCCGAGAGGTCGAGCCAGTTGATTCCTGCGCTTGAAAGGACTTCAAGATCGGACCAATTAATGTTGGAAGCCGACATCTCGGCGATGCTGAGCCAGTTGACGCTGGCATCCGAAAGCTTTTCGAGATCCATCCAGTTGATTCCTGTCTCCGATAGAACCTGAACGTCATCCCAGTTGATTCCGGCATTGGACAGCCGTCCAATATCCGTCCAGTTCACGCCGGATTCGGACATCGACCTCAGCGCATCCCAGTTCACAGCCGTAGCACTCATAGCCTGCATTCCAAGCCAATTCACGCCGGCCTTCGAGAGGGTTCCGATGTCCTCCCAGTTGATACCCGACTTCGTCATCGATTCAAGGTCTTCCCAGTTGACGTTGGTCCGGGATATCGTATTGAGCGTTTCCCAGTTGATCCCGGCATCAGACATGGATTTGATATCCTGCCAGTTGACGCCGCCGTTAGACATCGCGGCGAAACCGTACCAATTCACATTGGCATCGGCAAGTTCCGCAACGTTGAACCAGTTGACATCGGCCGCTGAGAGGTCCGACAAATTCTGCCAATTCACGCCCGCTGAACCCAAAATCGAGATGTTCGCCCAGTTCACACCGGCAGAACTCATGTCACGGACGTCCTCCCAGTTGACGTTCGCCGCGGCAAGTTCGGCGATATTTTCCCAGTTAACATTTGCGTTAGCCAGAGTCGCAATGCTGAGCCAATTAACGTTAGCGACCGAAAGTTCCTGAACACCTTCCCAATTGACTCCAGCCTCAGACATTCTCTTGAGATCGGACCAATTCACACCCGTCTCAGACAATTTTCCGATGTCCAGCCAATTGGTTCCGGAATTCGAAAGAACACCGATGTCCAGCCAGTTGATTCCCGCCACGGTCATCGTTTGCAGATCCGCCCAATTGACGCCGCTTTCTGACATGGTTTTGAGCGCATCCCAGTTGACCTGAGCCTCGCTCATCGACTGAAGATCGTTCCAGTTTACTCCCGTCTTCGACAGCGTTTGAATGTCCGCCCAATTAATTCCCGCCTGAGTGAGCGCGCTGAAGTCTTCCCAGTTCACTCCTGCCTTGGATAGAATTCCAAGATCACTCCAGTTCACACCCGCCTCAGTCATAGCTTGAAAATCCGCCCAATTGATGCCGCCCTCGGAAAGAGCCCTCAGGGCACCCCAATTCACACCCGCCGAACTCAAGCTCTGCAGATCGCTCCAGTTAATTCCAGCGGAACTGAGGTCCGCTATGTCGAGCCAATTCACTCCTGCCGCAGACATCGCCGCAAGATCCGCCCAATTAACACCCGCCGCCGAGAGCGTTTCAAAATCAGCCCAATTGACCCCTGCTGAACTCATCGCAGAGAGATCCAGCCAATTGATTCCCGCAAGCGAAAGACTCTTGAGATCAGCCCAATTGATTCCAGCTTCACTCAAGCGGCCGAAATCATCCCAGTTGACGCCGGCCTCTGACATCACCTGGAGATCTGTCCAGTTAACGCCCGCTTGAGATAGAACTTCAACACCCAGCCAGTTGATCCCGGCATCGGTTAATGCCCGGATATCGCCCCAATTGATGCCCGCTTCGCTCATAACCTGGATGGACGCCCAATTCACAGCGGCGAGTGAAAGGTCAGAGAGATCGGACCAATTCACTCCGGCATTGGATAAGATTTCGAAATCTTGCCAATTGATTCCGGATTTGGAAAGAGCCTCAATGTCCGACCAGTTAATTCCTGTCTCCGTCAAGGCTCCGAGATCGGCCCAGTTGATACCAGCTTCTGAGAGAATGGTCAGATCCGTCCAGTTGACGCCGGCAGACGACAAGAGGCCGATGTCGATCCAGTTGACTCCGCCCGCGCTCATGGCTTTGACGCCATCCCAGTTCACGCCCGCCCGTGTCATGGCGGTGAGATCATCCCAATTGATTCCGGCTGAGCTCAGCACTTCAATATCATTCCAATTGATTCCCGCAGCACTCAAGGATGCGAAATCGGCCCAGTTCACCCCCGCGGCAGAGAGTCTTTCAAAATCGGTCCAGTTCACTCCGGCACGGCTCATCAGTCCCATATCTGACCAGTTCACGCCTCCGATGGACAAAGCCTGAATGCCCGACCAATTCACGCCGGCCAAGCTCATCGCCTGGAAATCGCTCCAGTTAATGTTCGCCTTCGTCAGTATCGTTAAGTCCGACCAATTGACTCCAGCGCGCGTTAAAACCTGCAGGTTTTCCCAATTAGCACCGGCCGCCGCGAGACTGGAAAGATCCTGCCAATTTACTCCCGCAAGAGACATAACTCCAAGATCAGACCAATTTACGCCGGCTTTGGAGAGAACTCCCAGATCAACCCAGTTGACCCCAGCAGCGGTCATGCTCTGGAGATCGTTCCAATTGACAGACGCTTTGGAGAGCGCACTCAGATCGAGCCAATTGATACCGGCCGAGGAAAGCCTCTCGATATCTTGCCAGTTCACACCCGCCTTCGAGAAAACCTCCAAATCAGTCCAGTTGATACCTGCATCAGAGAGCACTCGAATATCGCCCCAGTTGATTCCAGCGCGGGACAACTCGCTGATATCGCTCCAATTCACGCCCGCTTCAGTGAATACCTGAAGATCATCCCAGTTAATTCCGCTCCGAGTCATGACATCCAGGTCAGTCCAGTTGATTCCCGCCAGAGATAACCTTGCGATATCCAGCCAATTGGCTCCCGCATCCGAAAGAGCCTGGATGCCGGCCCAGTTGACACCCGCCTCCGAAAGCGCCGTCAATTGACTCCAATTCACCCCGGCCAAACTCATGACACCTAGATCAGCCCAATTGATGCCCGCACTAGACAAGCTTTGGAGACCGTCCCAGTTAATTCCCGACTCACTCAATCTCTGGAAGTCGCTCCAATTAATCCCCTGAGCGGACAGAACCGCAAAGTCGGACCAGTTAACTCCCGCCTCCGAAAGAACACCCAGATCCGTCCAGTTGACTCCGGCCTCGGAGAGCGCGGTGATGTTATTCCAATTAACACCGGCTCCGGCAAGTTCGGCGATGCCTTCCCAATTGACCCCTGCATCCCCAAGTATCGCAATGTTTGCCCAGTTGATGCCCGATGCCGCCATAAGTGAAATGCTGTCCCAATTCACTCCGGCGCTTGCGAGCGAGGATATGTTAAACCAGTTGACATTGGCGTCCGCAAGAACGGCGATATTGAGCCAGTTGACACCTGCCACAGAAAGGGATTGCACGCCGGCCCAGTTAACTCCGGCCGCAGACATCTCCGAGATATTGTCCCAGTTGATGGCTGCCTCCGACATAAATTGGAGAGCACTCCAGTTCACCCCGACGGCCGTCATCGTGCCAAGATCAGTCCAGTTAACGCCTGCTAAAGTCATTTTGCCCAGGTCTGACCAATTGACGCCCGCCTCAGAGAGAACCCGCACGTCCAGCCAATTCACTCCGGCCGTCGAGAGAGCCTCCATGCCAAGCCAGTTCACGCCCGCCTCACTCATCGTCTTGATGCCTTCCCAGTTGACTCCCGCTATCGTGAGCGCGTTAAAATCCTGCCAATTGACGCCCGCTCTGGACATCACACCCAGATCCAGCCAATTGACGGCCGAAATCGAGAGCGATGCGAAATCATTCCAATTGACGCCTGCTCTGGAGAGAACATTCAGATCCGACCAATTGATTCCGGCAGCTCCCAAAGCTGAGATGTCTTCCCAGTTGACGCCAGAAAGCGACAGGGCCTGAAGACCATTCCAATTCACCTGAGCTTCACTGAGCGCCTGAATATTCGTCCAATTCACTCCGGCAGAGCTCATGACCCCGAGATCCAGCCAGTTGATGCCCGCTGCCGACAACTTGCTGATATCGCTCCAGTTCACACCCGCCGAAGAGAGATTCTCGATTTGTTCCCAATTCACCCCCGCCTTCGACATGACTCCGATATCCGCCCAATTAACCCCTCCGTCTGAGACCGCTTGAAGGCCGAGCCAGTTGATACCGGCAAGGCTCAGAACTCCGAGATCTGCCCAATTGATCCCCGCTCCGGAGAGTGCGTCGAATTCAGCCCAGTTGATTCCAGCGCGGGAGAGTGCATTCAAATCATTCCAATTGATTCCGGAATCAGCGAGAGTCTGAATATCCGACCAATTGACTCCTGCGGTGGAAAGCGCTCCGATGTCCAGCCAATTCACCCCGCCTTCGGAGAGAGCTCTCACACCCAGCCAATTAACGCCCGCTGCAGTCATAGCGCTGAGATCTGACCAGTTGACGCCTGTTCCGGCTAGCACACCGAGATCTGCCCAATTGATGCCCTGGGAGGAAAGTACCTGAAAATCCTGCCAGTTAAGTCCCGCTTTCGAAAGAGCACTGATATCCGACCAATTGACCCCGGCTTTCGAGAGAACTTCGAGATCCAGCCAGTTGACGCCTCCCTCCGAGAGTACTTTAATAGCTGCCCAGTTGACCTGTGCGGCGGCTAGCACCTGCAGGTCGTTCCAATTAACACCGGCAAGGCTGAGGACCTGAATATCCGCCCAGTTAATCCCGGATTTCGAAAGAACTTCAAAGTCGGCCCAGTTCAAACCCGCTCGGGACATCACACCCAGATCATTCCAATTAACACCGGCACTTGAGAGGGCGCTAAAATCATTCCAATTGACCCCCGCGTCACTGAGAGCCTTCAGATCATTCCAATTCACACCGGCAAGGGTAAGAACCCCTAGATCACTCCAGTTGATTCCTGCTTTGCTCAGGGCCGTGAAATCCTCCCAGTTGACACCTGCCTTGGAAAGCCGATCAAAATCATTCCAATTGATGCCCGCTTTGGACAGCAAGGTCATTTCGCTCCAATTGATGCCGGTTTCGGAGAGAACCTGAATGTCGGACCAATTAATGCCCGCCTCAGAGAGCGTGCGCATATCACTCCAATTCACTCGGGCATCGGACATGGATGCGACATCCGCCCAATTGACGCCGGCAGCACTTAGAGCGTCGATATCTTCCCAGTTGATGCCTGCAGCCGACAGTCTTTCAAAGTCAGCCCAATTGATGCCGGCCCGGGTAAGTGCGTTGATGTCAGACCAATTGATGCCTGACTTCGATAAGATCTCAAGGTCAGACCAGTTCACACCCGCCTCAGAGAGAATTCGAATACCGCTCCAATTGACGCCAGCCTCACTCAAGAGCTGCATATCCGCCCAATTGATGCCGGCATCCGACATCGCTTGGATATCCGACCAATTAATCGAGGCCTGGCTGAACACCCGCAGATCGGCCCAATTCACCCCTGCGCTGAGCAGAATGGTCAAATCGGACCAGTTGATACCCGATGCTGTCAAGACCGACAGATCGCTCCAGTTCACTCCCGCAGACGTCATGGCGCCGAGGTCGAGCCAATTAACCCCAGCCTCCGACATCACCGCCATGTTGGACCAGTTAATCCCAGCCGTAGAC
>VFQY01000119.1 GCA_018883425.1 Candidatus Omnitrophota bacterium
GACTTGCTGCTTGATGTTCACGCGCTGAATGCCCGGGTAGGCCTTCAGACCCGCCACATCGATTTCCACGTCGAAGTGGCCGATGTTGCAGACGATCGCCTGATCCCTCATTTTTTCCATGTGCCGTACCAGCACGATATCGCAAACCCCGGTCGTCGTGATGAAAATATCACCAAGGTGAGCAACATTGTCCATACGGTTCACTTCGTAACCTTCCATCGCCGCCTGCAGGGCGCAGATCGGATCGATCTCCGTCACAATGACCCTCGCGCCGAGACTGCGCATCGAATGAGCACAGCCTTTACCGACGTCTCCGTAACCGGCCACGACCACAACTTTACCGGCAACCATAATGTCCGTAGCCCTCTTGAGTCCGTCGGCCAGAGACTCACGGCATCCGTAGAGATTATCAAATTTGGATTTCGTTACGGAATCGTTCACGTTGATCGCCGGAACGAGAAGCTTTCCTTCGCGGACCATGCGTTCCAGGGCATGAACACCCGTTGTGGTTTCCTCAGAGAGACCGCGCACCTCTTTAAGGAGATGGCGAAAGCGTTCCTGATGAAGAAGCGCCGTCAAGTCGCCTCCGTCATCCAAAATCAGGTTCAGCCCCTTGCCGTCAGGCCAGAGCACAGTCTGCTCAATGCACCACCAGAACTCCTCCTCGGTCTCACCTTTCCAGGCAAAGACAGGAATCCCCCGGGCCGCAAGAGCCGCCGCGGCGTGATCCTGCGTGGAAAAAATGTTGCACGAAGACCAGCGCACTTCGGCACCCAGCTCCATGAGCGTTTCGATGAGAACCGCCGTTTGAATCGTCATGTGAAGACAGCCCGCGATCCGCGCGCCTTGAAGCGGTTTCTTGCTCCGGTACTGGGCGCGGAGCGCCATGAGTCCCGGCATTTCTTTTTCGGCCATGTCGATCTCTTTACGGCCCCATTCCGCGAGTGACAAATCGGCGACTTTAAAATCCTGCTTGGTTTCAGCCATGACGCTTCCTTTCATAAAACTCTCCTCGGTTTCTTCCCGGGGGATCAGGAAATTTTCACTTTTTGGTCAGTCACGTTGAGACGCTTGCGCAGCGCCTCGACACTGTCAGTCTTTTCCCAGGTGAACGTCGGCTCCATGCGGCCGAAATGACCGTAGGCCGCCGTCGCCCTGTAAACAGGCCTGCGCAAATCGAGCTTTTTGATAATTCCCTGCGGGGTAAAATCGAACACATCGCGCAGAGCAGCCGTGATTTGCTGATTCGAAAAAGAGCCGGTCCCGAAGGTATCGACCATCACCGATACCGGCTGGGCAACGCCGATAGCGTAGGAGACCTGGAGTTCACAGCGCTTGGCGAGACCCGCCGCCACGATATTCTTGGCCACGTAGCGGGCAAAGTAAGCTGCCGAACGGTCAACTTTCGAGGGGTCCTTGCCGCTGAAAGCGCCGCCGCCGTGACGGCCCAAACCGCCGTAGGTATCCACAATAATCTTGCGGCCCGTAAGACCGGTATCGCCGTGAGGCCCGCCTATTTCGAAACGTCCCGTGGGGTTGATAAAAATCTTCGTGTCCTTGTCCATGAAATCATGGGGGATCACTTTCTTGATGACGCGTTCTTTCAGGTCGTGTGTGATCGCCGGCAGCGTCACATCCGCATCATGCTGGGAACTCAGCACAACGGCGTCAACCCGAACCGGGACATTGTCCTCGTACTCCACCGTGACTTGACTTTTGGCATCGGGACGCAGGTAAGGCAGTTCGCCGCGTTTGCGGATCTCAGATAGATAGCGCACAAGCCGGTGAGCGAGCACGATGGGAAGCGGCATGAATTCGGGGGTTTCATCGGTGGCATAACCGAACATCATACCCTGGTCACCCGCGCCTCCCGTGTCGACACCCATCGCAATATCGGGTGACTGCTGCTGGATGGCCGTAAGGACCCCGCAGGTTTTGTAGTCGAATCCGTAGTTGGCGTCCGTGTAGCCGATACTGCGGATCACACCGCGCACGATTTGCGGGATATCGGCGTAAGCCTTGCTGGTGATCTCGCCGGAAACCACTACCGTTCCCGTAGTCACAAGGGTTTCGCAAGCGACGCGCGAGGCCGGGTCGCTTTCCAGAAGGGCGTCCAAAATCGCATCCGAAATTTGGTCGCAAATTTTGTCCGGGTGCCCTTCGCTGACCGATTCCGAGGTAAACAAGTGACGTTCTTTGCTCATGGTTTTCCTTTCACATTCGCGCCGTGCTGGAACTCAAAAGGCGCATCTCAAAGGGGAGGTCTTTCAAGCTTCGACAGTATAGCGCATGCCCCCTTTCAGGGGAAGTTCAGAAATGGCCTCTTTCAGCCCGCCGTCTTAATTTTCCGGATCACGGGGATGTCAACGGGATCCTCGCCATAAAGCTTTGCCAATTCAAAACTCACCCAATCGCCCAAAGCAATCAGCGAGAAGGCTTTTTCGAGAGGCAAACCCTCGCGCGGTGCGCGCAGAGTAATCACCTGAGCCCCGGAATTCTTGATCAAGCGTAAAGCCAAATCCGTTTTTTTTCGATAGGCTGGAGATTCGGCAGAATCCCGAAAACAGACCACAGCGGAGCGGGCGGGCAGAAAACCCGGATTTTTCCAGCCCTCAATTTCGTTGTGAAACATTTCGGGCATCACATTCGCCGAGCAAAGCGTTTTAGCATTTTCAGCCAGCTGAGCCCGCCAGCGTTTCAGCGTCACTTCGAAAAGGGATCCATCCCCGTAAAGAAAAACCATCTTGTTTTTTAATTGCCTCGCCAGAGCTTCAGCTCGGGCAATTACGGGCGCGGCGGACGATTGCGTGCGCTCGGCGTCCCGGGCCGAAAACTGAATCCAGCGGCCCTTGGCCATCACGGCGGCCAGAGCGAACGTCAGATAACCCACCGCGGTTCTGGGCGGCATCCCTTCAGGGATACGGACGCAGGGAAGTTTTTTCTGTTCCGCTAATTTCTGAAGCCGGCCGCCGGACGTCACGCAAAGGATGCGCGATTTTCTCCCGAGAGCTTCCTCAAGCGCATGAAGCGTCTCGGCGGTATCCCCGGAGTAACTTGTGAGAACCACGAGCGTCCGGGGACCTGCCCAGCGCGGTAAGCCTTCTCCTCGGTGTACCTGAAAAGGTACTCTGCAGAAATTTTTCATAGCCTGCGCCAGGATATCCATCCCGATCGCAGACCCGCCCACGCCGCAAAAGAGAATCTGGGAAGCTTCAAGGTAATGGGGGGGGAGCTTCACGGCGGCACCGATGGCATAGCCCTGAAGGACCTGCCCTGGAAGGGTGCGCAGATAGTCCGCCATCTTTCGGTTCTCTGCCGGAAAACGCTCAGGCATCCAAAAGATCCCCGTCGATTTCGCGGAGCTTTTCCGTGATGAGGGCGCTGACCTGTTCGCCTGTCGAAAACGTCAGGGCTTGTTCCGCCAGACGCCGGGCATCTTCAAACTTGAGCTGACGGATTGTCTTTTTCACCTTGGGCAGAACCACCGGGCTGGTACTGATTTCATCAATCTCAAGACCCACGAGCAGGATCGCAATGGCTGGATCTGCGGACATTTCGCCGCAAATCCCGACCCACTTGCCGTGCCGGTGTCCGCTCTCCACGGTCTGACGAATCAGGCGCAGAATTGCCGGATGCGTGGGTTCATAGAGGTAGGCAATCTTTTCATTTACACGGTCGACAGCCAGGCAGTACTGAATCAAATCGTTGGTCCCGATCGAAAAGAAATCCACCTCGGGAGCCAGAATATCGCTGGTCAAGGCTGCGGAGGGAATTTCGATCATGGCGCCGACCTCCATCGCCCCGTCAAAGGCAACTCCCTCGCGGCGAAGCTCCTCACGGCATTCCTCGAGGATCTCGTTGGCTTTGCGGAGTTCCTGAACGTTGGAGATCATCGGGTACATAATTTTCAGATTTCCGAACGCGCTGGCTCGCAGAATCGCACGAAGCTGAACTTTAAAGACATCGATGCGCGTGAGACAGAACCGGATGGCCCGCCACCCGAGAAAGGGATTCATCTCGTGAGGAACATCAAGGGCGGAGACAAACTTATCGCCTCCGAGATCCAGCGTGCGGATGATCACGGAGCTGGGATGCATTTTTTCAGCAACCTGCCGATAGGCCTGGAATTGTTCTTCTTCGCCCGGAAGATCGCTTCGATTCATGTAAAAATACTCGGTGCGGTAAAGCCCGATACCGTCCGAACCGTGGGAGATGACCGAGGGAATTTCATCGTGAAATTCCACGTTCGAAGCCAGGGTGATTTTACGGCCGTCCAGAGTCTCGGCCGGCAAATTCTTCAGCTTATCGAGCTCTGTGAGAAAGGCGCTGAAACGCTTCTCCTCGCGCGTGTATTCTTCGATGCTCGCGCTGTCAGGGTCGACAACGACGAAGCCGTGCGTTCCGTCGACAATCACCTGCATGCCTGCCTTGACGCTTTGGGTCGCGCCGGCCACACCCACGATCGCAGGAATTTCCATCGATCGGCCCAGAATGGCGGTGTGCGAGGTCGG
>VFQY01000120.1 GCA_018883425.1 Candidatus Omnitrophota bacterium
AGCACACCCTTTGAGGGTGGGAGGCATGAAGGCCGTGTTAACAAAATCAAAGCCTACGAAGGAAGCCACTGAAATGAACTCTTATCTCCGTCAGCAGGATCCCGAGATTTACGAAGCAATCCGTCACGAAGTTCTTCGGCAGAATGAAAACATCGAACTGATCGCCAGCGAGAATTTTACTTCGATGGCGGTCATGGAAGCCGCGGGAACCCTCCTGACCAACAAGTATGCCGAAGGCTACCCCTCGAAACGGTGGTACGGCGGATGTGAAAATGTGGACGTCATCGAGACGCTGGCGATCGAGCGCGCCAAGGCGCTTTTCGGAGCCGATCATGCGAATGTTCAACCTCATTCGGGAACTTCGGCCAACATCGCCGTTTTCCTTGCGCTCCTTCAGCACGGAGATAAAATTTTGGCGATGGATTTATCCCATGGGGGCCATCTCTCGCACGGTCACAAAATGAACTTTTCGGGCAAATACTTCGAGATTATCTCTTACGGAGTCAGCCCCAAAGACGAGCGTATTGATTACGATCAGCTTGAAAAAGCCGCTCTCGAGCACAAGCCCCGGCTCATTCTCCTCGGGGCATCGGCCTATCCTCGTGAAATCGATTTTAAGCGCGGCCGAGAGATCGCCGACAAGGTCGGCGCCTACCTCATGGCGGATATCGCGCATTTTGCCGGATTGGTGGCTTCCGGACATCACCCGAGCCCCATTCCATATTGCGACATTGTGACGACAACGACGCACAAAACCCTTCGCGGTCCCCGATCCGGACTCATCCTCTGCCGTGAAACGCACGCCAAAGCGATCGACTCTGCCGTATTTCCAGGGACTCAGGGCGGCCCCTTGATGCATATCATCGCCGCCAAGGCTGTTGCATTCAAAGAAGCTCTTCAGCCTGAATTCAAAGCCTATGGTGCCCAGATCATCAGCAACGCCAAAGCCCTGGCCGAAGCCATGATCGAGCGAGGCTACAGGCTGGTTTCAGGCGGTACAGACAATCACCTGATGCTGGTCGATGTCACGTCCAAGGGCATGAACGGCAAGGATGCGCAGGATCTTCTGGACCGCGTCAAGATCACTGTGAACAAAAACATGATTCCCTTTGATACGGCCTCTCCGTTCAAGGGGTCCGGGATTCGTCTCGGAACGCCTGCTGTCACTACGCGGGGCATGAAAGAAGCCGAGATGCGGGAGATCGGGAATTTGATCGATGATGCGATTGTTTTTAGGGCGGATGAGTCTAAACTCGAACAGATCCGAACAAGGGTCGAGTCTTTGACCAAGAAATTTCCCCTCTATCCTGACCTTCTCGAAAAATACCGGTAACGATCATGCGCTGTCCTTTTTGCAAAGCAGAGAACGACAAAGTTATTGATTCCCGAACCGCCAATGAGGGTACGATCATTAGGCGCCGCCGTGAATGTGAGGACTGCAGCCGCCGCTACACAACCTACGAACGCATCGAGGAAATTCCAATCCATGTCGTCAAGAAAGACGGGAGACGCGAGCCCTATGACCGGGCGAAAGCTCTCGATGGAATTTACAAAGCATGCGGCAAACGGCCGGTCCCGCTGGCGGATCAAGAGGCTATCGTAGACGAGCTGGAAAAACACCTGCGGGATAAATACGACAAGGAGATACCCTCTTCGGCGATTGGGGAGTTCATCATGAAGCGGCTTGGTAAAGTCGATCAAGTGGCCTATGTGCGTTTTGCCAGCGTCTACCGAGAGTTTCAGGACGTCAGTCATTTTATGAAAGAACTCAAATCACTTTTGATCAAGTAAGAAAAAAAGGTTGCAGAAAAAACAAGACAAAGGCAGACTAAACCAGCGTTCGACCACCCGCTTCATTTTTGATGAAGTGTTAACCTCAAAAGGAGAGAATACAAAATGGCAAAAGGCTCAGCTCTTTCAAAGCCCTTGAAACTCAGCTCAGAAATCGAAGCTGTTGTCGGCAAAGGTCCTATGGCCCGCAGCGAAGTCGTCAAGAAACTCTGGGATTACATCAAGAAGAATAAACTTCAGGATGCCAAGAACAAGCGCAACATCAACGCGGATGATAAGCTCAAGAGCGTGTTCGGCGGCAAGAGCGTCGTGAACATGTTCGAAATGACGAAGCTGGTGTCCAAGCATCTTTCTTAAGAATTCCCGATGATCCGGCTGAAGGATTTCCAGTTGCCGTCGGTCGTGGTGCAGTCACCGATGGCCAACTGTACCGATTTACCCTTCCGGCTCATCGCCCGGCAAAAGGGCATGCGGTTTGCCTACCTTGAAATGGTTTCAGCTCATGCCTTAGTGCATGAAAACCGCAAAACGCTGGAACTGATGAAAAGCCTCCCCGAGGACCGTCCGGTCGGAGCTCAGCTTGTGGGCTGCGATCCGGAGGTCATGGGGAAGGCGGCTCAAATGATTGAGGCAATGGACGCCTACGACCTCATCGATATTAATTTTGGATGCCCTGTGCCGAAAGTAACAGGGCATGGGGGCGGCTCAGCCCTCCTAAGAGAACCTCAAAAAGCCCGCGAAATATTCCGTTCAATCGTCCGCAATGTTAAGCGCCTGCCCGTAACAGTAAAAATGCGGCTCGGTTATTGTGATGCCAGCGGCCAGGAGGCTGCCGTGATCGCGCGGATTGCCGAGGAAGAGGGCCTGGACGCCATAGCTGTTCATGGGAGAACCCGCGAGCAGAAGTATCAAGGAAATGCCGACTATGAGGCCATACGCAGGGTAAAGGATGCTGTCAAAATCCCTGTTTTCGGCAACGGAGATGTGGTTGACGGGCCCAGCGCCCTTCGTCTCAAGAAGGTTTCCGGGGCTGACGGTGTTATGATCGGGCGAGGTGCTCTTGGTAATCCCTGGATTTACCGGGATGTTGAACGAGCTTTGCAGGGTCTTCCTGCTCTTCCTGCCCCTACAGTCGAAGAGCGCCGCCAAACCTTGCTGGAACACCTGGAACTGGAAATACAGCATCACCCACGCAGCGCTCACCTGCAGATGCGGAGGGTGGCTTGCTGGTATTTCAAAGAAATGCCCCATTCGGCGCGCTTCCGCGAAAGGGTCAATTCAGCTTCAAACGGCGATGAATTAAGGCAAGCCATTCTCGAGTATGATCCCTCGTTGAGCCGTTCGCCTGAATCTCCCGGCTAAGTCGTTGCAAAACAGGGGGCGGCTGTGTTACCATTCGCCATCCCTGAGTTCTGAAGGAGATCCCATGTCCTCGATTTTTGATGCGCAGTCCAAGCCCGCGATCCTTAAACCGGCTTCTGAAAACATCCATCTCGATATGCCCCGTAATCCGCAGATCATCAAGCCTGCGATTTCGAGTCAGAAAGAAAAAGGTTCGTCCGGAGGGTGGAACGCCGTTGCGGTCCTTCTGGCAGTTGCCGCTCTTTCTGGGACGGCATACAGCGTGCTGGGTCTCTTGGAAGCGCAGCAGCTGCAGGAGGGATTGGAATCCCGCCAGCACAAGCTGATGGGGTTTTCGCAGAGCTTGGAGGCCCGATCCCAGAGCTATGCTCAGGAACTTGATTCCGTGCGCCAAACGCTTGACAGCATGCAGAGTGAACGCCTCGACCTTCAGAAAGAAGTCAACCGAAGCCGCATTGAGATTTCAAATCTGGAAAAAACGGTTTTGGCGATTCAGGAAAAAACCCGGAAGTTCGACGAATTTATGACCCAGATCGCCTCGGCGCCCGCTCAAAACGCCGCAGCCGAAGCTGCAGCGGCGGCTGCACCCTCAAGTAATCCTGAAATCAAAGCCGTGGATTTGAACCAAGTGCCCTCAGCAGCCCAAGCGCCTCAGCCTGAGATTACAGTCTCTGACGAAGCGCGTGTGACGCCTCAGGAGGCTCCGCTTTTGAATCAGCCTCAGGTGATGACGATCAACCGCAAGTTCAACTTCGTGGTGGTCAACGCGGGACTCAATCACAGCTTGAAGATGGGGGACCGCCTTAGGATCGAACGCGCCGGCAAGAGCATTGCTGCCGTTGAGATTGAGAAACTTTACGACAGTTTTTCTGCCGCGACCATCGTCGAGGAAAAAAGCGGTGATCCAATCCAGGAAGGGGATTCCGTTGAGAAAGCCTGACCGGGCACTCCTGGCTGTCGGAGTTCTTGTCTTGCTTGCCGTCTCGACGGTCCGCGCAGATGAAAAAGACCTGTCTCAATCCCTGGCCGAGATCACCAGCCGGCTCGATAAGGCTGAACAAGACCAAAAGCAGATTCTGCAAAACCAAGAAAAAATGATGGAAATGCTTCAGCATCTCAAAGTTTTAATTAGACGAAGCTGAAGTCCTGTATGAAATCCTCGGTTCTCCTTTCTGAGCATCCCCGCACCCTCCAAGGTTTTTATCGGCCCCCAGGTGATAAGTCAGTTTCTCATAGGGCGGTCATGTTCGGAGCTTTGTCCTCGGGCCGAAGCGAGTACAGCAATTTTCTCCAGGCCGAAGACTGTCTCCACACCTTGGAAGCTTTTCAATC
>VFQY01000038.1 GCA_018883425.1 Candidatus Omnitrophota bacterium
TTTCAGGAGGTGCCCGAGGTCTTGAACGAGCCCGTCCGACACATCAAGCATGGCCGTGGGCCTGAATTTTTCGGCGAGGAAGAGCGCTTCCCGAACGCGCGGTTCAAAAGAGGCATGGCGGCCGGAAAGCGAGCCTCCCAACTCTCCTGTCACATAGATAAGATCTCCGGCTTGTGCACCGGATCTTCGGATTTCGGCTCCTTTTTTGACTTCGGCCATCAGCGTGATCGATGCAAAAAAAACTGAACTTTTCGACAGATCCCCCCCGACGCAGGACACAGAATATCTTCTCGCCAATTGAAAGGTCCCTTCGCAGAATGCGCGGATCCAGCGCTGACTCATACCCCGAGGTATCCCCAGCGTCATCAAAAAAAAACGCGGTTCGGCTCCCATCGCGGCAGCATCGCTTAAGTTGACCGCTAAAGCCTTTCGGCCGGCAAGAGCCGCCGGCAAACGTCCTCGGACGAAATCCACGTTTTCAACGATCGCGTCGGTTGTCACCGCCAACTCGAATCCCGGACGGCATTTCACAACGGCGGCATCATCTCCGATTCCCAATCCTTCGGCGGGCGAGGGCGCTCTCCTGCGGATCCACTCAATGAGAGAAAATTCAGAGATCATTTCAGGGGCCTCCCTTGCCTGCTGCTTTCTGAACGAGGAAGAAAAATAGAATGAACACGCTGTTATGAACGAGATGGAGCGTCACGGGCGCCGTCATGGATCCCCGCTTCTCATAGACATAAGCAAGTCCGAGACCCAGGATAAAAATAGGCAGGAAAGCAAACGGATTGCCATGAACCAGGCCGAAGAGCATCGCGCTGAGAAACATACCCGCCCGCTGACCCAGACGCGCCTTGAAGATCTTGTAGCAAAATCCCCGGAAGAACACCTCCTCGAGCACCGGCGCAACAGTTGTTGCGAGGATCACAGAATAAAGGATCAGTCCCGGATTTTTCTGCTCCTCTTCAATAAAGATATCCACCAAGGGATGCGCGGGCGGCTGATAGGAAAAAAACTGTGCGGCGGCGGCAAGCGCAAGAAGAACTCCCATGAAGACCGGGAAGATAGCCAGATAAGCAGTGACACCGACGGCCGCCTCTTTGAATAAATTCTGCGGGCGGATCCGCAAACCGATGTCCCGAGCCCTGCCTCCGGCCTCGCGCACCAAGGAGAGAATAAACACAAGGCACAGGACGTCGACAACCGTCGTCTGCACGAGCAGCGCCGAATTTTCAGACAGCCTTTCGGGCAGAGTCAGTTGGAAAAGCGCAAGCAGGAGATTCACCGCAAGGCTCGCACACACGAAATAAACGGCAGCCTTCACCAGCATGAGGATCTTCCACTGGGTACCGTCGGAGGACTCCCCCTCTTGCTGCCAGCTCTGGCGCAGGCGTGAGCTGAAAACCCAAGAACCAAGGACAAAAAGTCCGAGGCTGAAGATAACCGTAAAGACCGTTCCGGCCGCGGCAAGGAGACCCGCTGCGCGCGGATCTTCCTTTAAACGCTGCTGGAGAACCCGTAGATCGTCATGCGTCTCAGGCTCTGCGGAGGAATCTCCTTGCTCTTCGGTGCCGTCCTGAAGCACTTGCGCCGAGGCGCTGACTTTTTCGAGCGACGGCTGAACGTAAAGCTTCAGCACCCCCACGAGCGCGCTCAGGACAAGACAAAGAACAACAAACTTTTTTTCCTCCCGGACAAAACACAAGACCCCGGCATTCATAGTCCGAAAAGACTCCGCGCATTCGCCGTGGAGAGCGCCTCGAGATGCTCGAAACTCTCCTGCCGGACTTCCGCGGCCGTCCTGACCGTCTCCGTCATGAAACTGGATTCATTGCGCTTTCCCCGCCTGCTGTTGGGAGCCAGAAAAGGCGCATCCGTCTCGAAAAGAATCCTCTCGCCGGGACAAGCAGCGCAGGCTTCTCTCAGAGATTCATTTTTTTTATAGGTCAGCGGTCCCGCGAAAGAGATATGAAATCCGAGTTCCAGCAGAGGTTCCATGTCGAGGCGGGTTCCCGTGAAACAGTGGATGACCCCCCGGTAAGGCGAAGAAGACTCCTGCCGAAGGATATCGGCCAGCTCGAAGTACGCGTCACGGCAGTGAATGATGAGGGGCTTGCCTGTTTGCAAGTGCATGCCTAGAAATCTGCGAAGGACCCGCTTCTGAGTGTCGTGCGGGGAATGTTCGCGGTAAAAATCCAGTCCCACTTCACCGATCGCGACCATCTTGGGCTCGTGCAGAAGTTTTTCAATTTCGCCGTAATCTGACTCAGGCACTTCGGCGGAATCATTTGGGTGAATTCCCGCCGATGCGTAAAGGGCGGGGTGCATCCGCGAAAGCTCCAAACATCTTCGTGAGGTCTCAAGATCGGTCCCGACATTGATCAGGGCGTCAACTCCGCCCTCGAGAGCTCGCCGGATCGACAATTCCCGGTCCTGATCAAAATCGGGAAAATAAAAATGAGCATGCGTGTCAATCAATCCCATGTTAGTTTTTCTCCGGCTCATCCTTTTCATCTTCGAGCCTTGGGAAAAGAGCATCCCCGCGTTCCAGAAGGGTTCCGGAAACTGCAAGAACCGCTGCGAAAGACCCCGCGTCAGGAAATACGGTGCGGGAAGAAAGGTTCATACGGTTTAAAATTTTTCTAGCCGTATCCGGAAGAAAAGGAAGGAGAACCGCTGCCAAATGAGCCAGGCAGTCTGCCAAAGCAGCCATGGTCCGGGCAAGCTCGGCCTTGCGTCCGGCATCCTTCGCGAGCACGCAGGGCTTCTTCTCTTCGACGTATTGATTTGCTGCCGTAATGACTTCCCAAACGGCGTCCAGGGCAGCCTGCGGATCATGGCGGAGCATGGCCTGATTCACCTTTCCCCAAAGCTCCAAGGTTCGGCGCGTCAGGAGTTCTTCACCGGCCCCCTCGGAATCCGGAACTGCGCAAGCGAAATACTTGTCCATCATCGAGGCCACGCGGAACCACAGATTTCCCAAGTCGTTGGCAAGATCACTCGAATAGCGCTGCCTCAGAAGGTCCTCAGAAAAAGCTCCGTCTGAGCCGACCTTAACCTCGCGAAGCATAAAGTAGCGGAACGCGTCAACGCCGTAAGCGCGCGAGAGAGCCACCGGATCCACAATATTTCCCCTGGATTTGGAAACCTTGGCACCCGAAAGCGTCCACCAGCCATGGGCCAAAACGGTCTTGGGCATTTCCAGCCCGCAGGCTTTCAGCATGATCGGCCAATACACGGCATGCTGCCGAAGGATGTCTTTGCCGACTAAGTGGAGATCGGCCGGCCATAAACTCAGGAACCTTTCAGGGTCTGACGATACGCCGATGGCACTCACGTAATTGATCAAGGCGTCAAACCACACATAAACGACGTGGTCTTTAGAGTTGGGGTATTCGATCCCCCACTGAAGCCGCGCTTTAGGCCTTGTGATACAGAGGTCCTCAAGAGGTTCGCGCAAAAAACCAAGAATCTCATTGCGCCTTATCTCGGGAAGAATGAACTCGGGGTGGGTCTGGATGTAGTCCAGCAGCCAGGGTTGATATTTGGAAAGTTTGAAAAAATAATTGTTCTCGCTCAGTTCCTGAACGTCACGGCTGCAGTCAGGACAGCGTCCTTCGGCAAGCTGAAGGCCCGTCCAGAACGTTTCGCAGGGCGTGCAGTACCATCCCTTGTACTCCGATTTGTAGATATCCCCGGTTTCTTCAAGCTTCCGGAGAATCTGAGCAACCTCAGTTTTATGAACTTCATCGGTTGTCCGGATAAAATAATCGTAATCGATTCCCAAAAGGCGCCACAGATCCTTGAACAGCGGCACCATGCGTTCGACGTAAGCCAGGGGTTCTTCCTTCGACTCGCGGGCCGTTTTTTCTATCTTGGTGCCGTGCTCGTCTGTTCCGGTGAGAAAAAAAACTTTTTTGCCGGTCCACCGATAGTACCGCGTGAAAGTGTCGCACAAGACATTCGTGTACGCATGACCGATGTGCGGTTTGGCGTTCACGTAATAAAGGGGTGTTGTCAGATAAATGATTTTTTCAGATTTAGATTCCATCTTAAACTTTTAACCTATCGGGGTTGGGGATCGCTCGCTTGAGCCTCATGGCGAGGCGGGTCAGCGCCAGTTTTTGATTAGCATTCGCATCTAAGGCCTCTTTCGTTTCATAAATCAGGTCAATGGCTTCGAGCCAGTCCGAGCCGAATCCTCCGCCGCCTTGATTCTGGGCGCTATCGATCAGAAGGCGCCGGAAATAAAACATCATCTGATCCAGAATCTTGATGAGCTTATCCTTGGGCTCTGCCGCATATTGCCCCAGGAATTCCTCCCATCGGTAAAGCCCGAAATCTTGAGGACGAAAATCGTCTAAAGTCCCTTCCATCGGGTCCATGCCGGGACGCAGCCTTATGCAGAAGGACCGCGACAAGATCGTCGTCAGCAAGGTGTCTTTCGACTCAGCCAGCAGGCAAAAAATCGTCTTTGCGGGAGGTTCTTCGAGAATCTTGAGAAGAAAATTCTGCGAGTCCATCGTCATTCGATCGGCCCGGCTGATCAAGAAAACTTTCCACCGAGCCTCAAAAGGCGTTAAGCCGGCGGCCCCGATCGCGCTGCGGACCTCATCGATCTTGATAGCTCTGGCCTTAGGGTCATCCCCGAGCCAGCGTACATCCGGATGAATCTTTTTACGGATCCGTGACGAAATGGGCGTTAAAGCTCTCTCCGGCGACGCATCGGGATCATTGAGGGCGCAGACAAAACTCACCGCCAACGATTCCTGAGACTCGGCTGTACCGCCGGTGAAGAGATAGGTCGTCGCAAGACGTCTTTTCTCGATATGGTTGTGAAGAATGCGCACAGCCTCTTCCTGACCAAAAACGCTAGCGAAGGACACGTTCCAACCTTCCTTTCACAAGGCGGGCAACCTCCTCGATGGGCAGGGCCGCATCAATCACTTCGTAACGCTCAGGATTTCTGCGGGCCATCTTCAAAAAACCCTGGCGGACTCTGCGATGAAATCTCAAAGACTCTTTTTCCATCCTGTCATGCCTTCCTCCGCGGGCCATGCCGCGGGCCGGATCAATGTCGAGAAGGATCGTCAGGTCAGGTTTTAGATCTCCTCGAACCCAATTTCTGCTGACGGTCTCGATCGCGGAGAGCGAAAGGCCCCGGCCGAATCCCTGATAGGCCCGCGTCGAGTCTTCGAACCGGTCCAGAATAACAGAAACTCCCCGGGAAAGCGCCGGCGTAATTTTCTCGAAAACAAGCTGTGCCCTTGCCGCCAGATACAGAAGAAGTTCGGCTTCAGGCCTCATGCCCTTGTTCTTCGGATCCAGAAGAACAGCTCGTACAGCCTCGCTCACACGGGTTCCTCCGGGCTCACGCAGCAGAAGCACCCGGCGTCCTTGCCTGCGCAGCAGCGCTGCTGCCTTGCGGATCTGAGTGCTCTTACCGCCGCCCTCGGTTCCCTCAAAAGTAATAAAAACAGCCTTCTTCAGACGTCCCATGCCCTTCTTTTCCTTTTCAAAACGGAAGGCTCGCCCGGCTTGCCATCCTTGACCATCCAGCCCATCGCCTGAATGCCCCGGCGCAATTCATCCGATTTTTGCCATAGGGATTGGTTCTTTTTATCAGCCGCCACCTGACGGCGCACATCATCACGTTCGCGCATCAGCAAGGAAACTTCAGCCGGTATCTGTTTGTCAGCAGCCACCGCAAACCCGAAAACGGCGTCGGCCTCATCGAAAAACTGAAAAACATCCTTCCTCGAAAACGGCGCGTTTGAGTCCGTCCCCAACGTTTTATTGATCGACTTGACTCCTTCCAAAAGAAGGGCCAAGGCCGCGGATGCATTCAAATCCTGCCCCAGAGCGGCGCGAATCTCGGCAGCGATCCTTGAAAGTTCGGCGGACAGAGGATCTTTTGCAGACTCATCGTCCCTCCCTTCTGAATTTGAACAGCGGCTGACGCAAAGCCAGAAAGCCTCGTCGAGCTTGCGTATGAATTCCCCCGCATCCTTGAGTCCTTCGAGGGTAAAATTCAGAGGAGCGCGGTAATGCGTGGAAAGGAGGGCGCAGCGGATAGCCATCGGGTCATATCCTTTCGCCAGTAAATCCCGAAGAGTATAAAAGTTGCCCTTAGATTTGGACATTTTTTCTCCATCCACAAGGAGAAATTTACAATGAAGCCAATATTTGACGAAAGGCAATCCGGTCGCGCCCTCAGACTGAGCAATCTCGTTTTCATGATGCGGAAAGATAAGATCCTCCCCTCCGGCATGGATGTCAAAAGTCGGACCCAGGCCTTCCATGCTCATGGCGGAGCATTCGATATGCCAGCCCGGCCGCCCATTCCCCCAGGGCGATGGCCAAAAGGGCTCGCCCTCTTTAGCGGCTTTCCAGAGGACAAAATCCGACACCTGCTCCTTGCTCTCATACTCATCGGCGTCCACGCGTTCACTCGCGCCGGCTAGGTTTCCCTCGATCTTCTTTTTTGAAAGTTTTCCGTAGTCGGAAAACTTAGCCACACGGTAATAAACCGATCCGCCGGATTCATAGGCCATGCCCCGATCGATCAGTCTTGCGATGAGATCGAGCATCAAAGGGATTTTGCGCGTAGCGCGGGGCTGCTCGTGAGGCAAAAGACAATTGAGTGTTCCGAGATCCTGGTTAAAAGCCTCGATGAAACGGGCCGTGTATTCCTCCAAGGGTTTGTTCTCGCGGGCAGCGCCGGCAATCGTCTTGTCATCGACGTCGGTCAGGTTCATGACGTGCTTCACCCTGAAGCCGTGCACCTCGAGCACGCGCCTCAGAAGATCTTCAAAAACAAACGAGCGGAAGTTACCGATGTGAGCAAAATCATAAACGGTCGGACCGCAGGCATAAAAGCCCACGATTCCGTCCGGGGCAGAGGGCTCGAACTCATCGACTGCGCCGGTCAGCGTGTTAAAAAAACGAAGGGAGCTCATCGGATTTCTCAAACAGATACGGCGCGCTTAAACCTTAACTCGGCGCGGTTCAATCCCAGAGCGGGAAACAGACGCTTCATTTCAGGCCCGTGTTCGCGGCCGGTCAGCGCCATGCGGATCGGCATAAAAAAATTCTTTCCTTTCGCGCGGACCTTGGGTTTCAGTGCGTTGACGAACCGATCGTAAAGTCCGTCCTCGGCAACCTCCATCTCCGGAAGAATTTCTAAGGCTGCCCTGCAGACTTCACGGCCCTCATCACTCTCAAGCCAGCCTCGGTTTTCGTAGCCGAAATCCTCGCTCAAAAAACCAATCTTGTCGGGGAGCTGATCAAAACGTTCGATGTTGTCCTGAAAAACCGGAAGCACTTTCATCACCAGAGACGGCTCCATCGTTTGAAGGAATCCCCCCTGCTGCAGAAAATCAAAGGCACGCGCCGCAAATTCCTCGGGCGCAAGACGGCGCAGATGCTCACCGTTGAGCCAATCCAATTTATGGGGATCATAAATTGAGGGCCCTTTATTCACCCTCTCCAGCGAGAACAGCTCCTGGAGCTCTTTCCAAGAGAGGATCTCTCGGTTTTCGCCGGGAGACCAGCCCAGAAGAGCAATGTAATTGGCCAAGCCGAAGGGCAGATACCCTTTGCGGCGGAATTCTCGGACCGAAACGTCTCCGAGCCGCTTGGAAAGAGGCTCACCCCCGGGGCCGTGAATAAGCGCGAGGTGTCCATATTGAGGCGGCGTAAAACCCATAGCCTTGAGCAGCAGAATGTGCTTGGGCGTGTTAGAAAGGTGGTCTTCGCCGCGAATCACATGCGTGACCCCCATCAGTCCGTCATCGACACAGACAGCCAGATGAAAAGTCGGCGACCCATCCGCCCGTACGATCACAAAATCCCCCACCATGTCGTCGAGATTAAAATGCACTTCGCCGCGCACGAGATCGTGCAGTACCACCTGCGGATCTTCGACTTTGAAGCGTATCGTCGGCTTGATCCCGCGCGCCTTTCTGGACTCGATCTCCTGTGCCGTAAAATGGCGTCCCCGGTTATCAAACCGCGGCGGTCGCTTCTCGAGGCGGGCCAAACGTTTGGACTCCTCAGCCTCTTCTTCTGTCACGTAACAGGCGTAAGCCTTCCCCGCAGCGAGTAGCCTTTCGACGTAGCCTTTATAAATCGCGAGCCTCTCGGACTGGAGGTAGGGCCCATAGGCTCCGCCGGCCTCAGGACCTTCATCCCATTGAATTCCCATCCAGCGAAGATCTTCGATGAGAGCTGCGCGGAACTCGGGCTTTGAACGCTCTAGGTCAGTGTCCTCGACTCTCAGAATAAAACGTCCGGCCTGACTCTTCGCAAAAAGATAATTAAAAAGCGCCGTACGCACATTACCAAGGTGAAGGTAGCCTGTAGGTGAAGGAGCAAATCGAACACGAATCATAAGAGGTTAGATCCTTTGCAGAGTAACAAGGGCATCACAGGACACCGCAAGACCTTCGCCGACAGGCCCCAGCCCTTCCATAGTTTTCGCTTTGACCGACACCGCTTCCACGGGCAGCCCCAGCAGTCCCGCAATCTTAGCGCGGATTGCCGCTTTAAAAGGAGAAAGTTTCGGTTTTTCTAAATGAATTACCGTATCGGCGTGCACCGGGCGCCACCCGCGAAGCGCAGCTTGCTTGACAATGCCGAGAAGAAGCTTTGAGCTGTCGGCATTCTTGAACTTAGGATCCTTGTCGGAGTACCATTCTCCGATATCGCCCATTCCGGCGGCTCCAAGAAGCGCGTCGGTGACGGCATGCAGAAGAGCATCTCCGTCCGAGTGCCCGAGACAACCCTTGTCATGGGCGATGACCGTACCGCCCAGAATCAAACGCCTTCCCTCAGAGAGCCTATGGATATCCCGCCCGAATCCCGTGCGGGTCTCCGCGCCTTGCCCTCTTGTCCAGTAAGCTTCCGCCAATTCAAGGTCCTTGTAGTCTGTGATCTTGGGATTCCATCCTTCATGCGTCACAACTTTGACGCGGCCGCCCGCAGCTTCCAGAAGGGAGGATTCGTCCGTGGCCAGCTCCGCGTCAGCAACGGTTTTATACGCACGCAGCAGAAAACTGCGGTTTGCCAGCTGCGGAGTTTCTGCGGAAAACAGGAAGCGCCGATCGACCGTTTTTTCGATCTCCATCGAACCCGGCCGAATCTTTTTGACCGTGCCCGTGAGCGGCGATGCCAAAATAGCCCCGTCCGCTCCCTGCGCGCCCCGGATCAGTTTACGGACAGCTTCGGGGTCAATCAAGGGCCGGGCTCCGTCATGCACGAGAACGCTTCGGGCGGAGCCCGCCGTGCGTTTCAGCGCCTGAAGAACAGAAAGCGCCCGCGTTTTTCCTCCTGCCACGATTTTAACTCCGCCGTGCCCGTGCTTCTTGAGCAGCATTCGAGAGATACGGATCTGGTCCTTGGGGACAGCAAGCACGATCTCACCGATCTCTGAGACCTTGCGCATCGCGTCCAGGGACCGGATGAGAACAGGCTTACCCGCGAGCTCGGCGAAGATTTTGGTGGGCGCAGCCATCCTGCCGCCTCGGGCTTTCAGAGCCTTCCGGAACCTTTGCCCGGAACCTCCGCCCGCCACAATGAGAGAGACCTTCAGCATGGACTACTGCACCCTCGGAGCGCCCGCGTCCTGATGGCGCGTCTCTTCGGGCCGGGATGTGCGCCCCCGAGGAGAATCCCCTTCCTCGGAATAACGGGCAAAAATCATGCGCCCGGCCTGAGTCTGCAGGACGCTCGTGATCGAAACATTCAGCGTCTGCCCCATGCGGCGTCTTCCGTTATCGACCACGACCATTGTGCCGTCGTCCAAGTAAGCCACGCCCTGATCAGGTTCTTTACCTTCCTTGAGGATCTTGACCTGCATGAGTTCTCCGGGCATGACGATCGGTTTGAGCGCGTTCGCCAGCTCGTTGATGTTAAGAACTTTCACGCCTTGAAGCTCTGCCACCTTGTTGAGGTTGTAATCATTCGTGAAAACTTTTGCGTTGAGGACCTGCGCCATTTTCACAAGCTTGGCATCCACGGTATTGAACTCCGGAAAGTCCATCTCGTTGATCTTCACCTGCACATTGGGATTACCCTTGATGCGGTTCAGGATATCCAGCCCCCGGCGGCCGCGGTTACGCTTCAGCGGATCAGAGGAATCAGAAATGAGCTGCAGCTCTTTGAGCACAAAGCGCGGAAGAATGAGTTTTCCGGCCAAGAAATGAGTCTCGCAAATATCCGCAATACGCCCGTCAATGATCACGCTTGTGTCGACGAGAATAAGCTCTTCACCCGTTCCTTTGGCATCCAGTTTCACGAAGGGGATCACCAGGGTGAACTCCTCAAGGCCGCGGAGAATCGTGACAATACCGAGATAGATAAAAATCACCGCCGAAGATGTCCCGAACTGAAGGAGAGCCTCGCTCGGTAAATTGAGCGATGCCATCACCGACATCAGCAGCTTGTGAACTAAAAGCCCAAGGGCAGTTCCCAGAATAAACGCCAAAATATTGCGTACCGTGAAACGTTTAAAAAAGGCATCGATCGAAACGATCAAGGTTCCCAGCAGAAGACCCACAGCCGCCCGCACCGCGGGCAGATCGGATAACTGCAGAGGACCGAACCAGTCAGCTTCAGAAAAGAATCCATAAAGAGCGCATCCCAGAATAAAAAGCAAACGCATGAAAACAATCATGATAAAAACCCCTTCAAGTAAGAAACACCGCATTAAAAATGAACGTCGGAATAAATTAAGGTTCCATGGAACCCTGAATAAAGCCTCTTAAAAAAACTTAGAACAACCCTAAAAACCGCCCCCCGTCTCTTTTCATAAGACGCCAGGGTTTCGCCCGGATCTCTTTAACAAAAGCAAGGAGTTCGGCATGAAGCTCATCAGTCATCACAAGTTTGCCTGCTGATCCTTCTCCGGATTTCATCTTGCCGAGAATCTGCGTCATGGCCTCTGAGGACTCGTAAATATTTTCAACGGCTTGCTGCAGCTCATGTTCCCGCCCCTCGAGTGCCGAACTCATGGACGCGGTGAGTTTTTCCAGATTCAGCAGCAGTTTCTTCAGAGTGTCTGAACCGTCGTCTGCGCCGGCCGCTTCACGGAAGTTTTCCAAGACCGCTTCGAGATGAGCCGCAATCGCATGCGCCTTCTCGAAAATGTCTTCGACGGGCACGGGATTCACGCCCTCAACCACGGAACCCGGCTTGAGAACAGCCGCACTTCCCTCGACTGGAGAAATTTCGATGTGCGGTTCACTGAGGATGTGAGTCCCCCGGATGAAAAACTCATAGTTATCCCGAACCTCAAATCCTTTGTTGATGAAAAGAGTGATCTTCACTCTCGTGCGTCCTTTTTCGGGGTCGAAAATTAAATTCACCTCATCCACTTCACCGACGCGGACACCCGCCATGCGGACCGGCGCTCCTTTGTTCAGGATGCTGACGTACTCATAGAACACGTGAAGTTTGTACCCGGGTTTAAAAAGATAGACTCCGCTTACAAAAAAAACGGTCACCGTGAGCACCAAAAAACCAATAATCACGAACATGCCCACGGCCACTTCATGGCGATCTTTTTTCATGTCGGTTCCCTTATCCTAAAAGGAGGATGCAGTCCTCAAAATATGCCGGGCTTTTGCTGAGGCGGGGTATCTTCTGACGACCCCGTCACAAACTGCCGTATCAAAGGATTCTTCGAGTTTTTAATCTCTTCGGGCGTTCCCGTGCCGATGATCACGCCGTCATGGAGCATCGAGATTCGGTTGCCGACCTTAAAGGCGCTTGTCATATCATGCGTGACGACAATGGAAGTCACCTGAAGACGCTCCTGCATTCTAAGAATCAAGTGATTGATCGCGTCCGAATTAATGGGGTCCAGCCCGGTCGTCGGCTCATCATAGAGAATGATCTTGGGTTCGTTGCAGAGCGCCCGCGCGAGTCCTACCCGTTTTTTCATACCGCCGGATAGATCCGAGGGCATTTTTTCCTCGACGCCGTCAAGCCCGACCATCGCCAATTTTTCACGGACCCGCCCGAAAATCTCCTCATGGGGCATCCGTGTATTTTCGTAAAGCGAGAATCCTACGTTTTCTCTCACGTTCAGCGAATCGAAAAGCGCGGCGCCCTGGAAAAGCATTCCGAGATTGGGCCTGAAGGCGTCGAGCTCTGCTGCTGACAGACTGAAAAGATCAGTTCCATGGATCTTCACAGTTCCCTGATCCGGCTCAAGAAGACCCACGATATGCTTGAGCAGTACGCTTTTACCGCACCCCGACTGTCCGATAATCACAGCCGTTTCACCTTCGCGGATGTCTAGATCCACGCCTCTGAGAACATGCTGGGATCCGAACCACTTTTGTAAACCGCGAATCTCGATCATGACGGAAGTCCGCTCCCGGGCATTAAAAGAAATAAAAGACCGCTGTAAAAAGCGCGTCGGTCGCGATGATCACAATCAGCGCAGTCACCACCGACAGCGTCGTTGCCCGTCCCACGCCTTCGGCACCGCCGCTGGCTCTGAAACCAAAATAGCAGCCGACCACCGCAATAATTCCGCCAAAGAAAAAAGCCTTGATGAGTCCGGTCGCGACATCCTTGACCACCAAAACGGTGATACTTCTCAGCAGGTATTGATGCGAACTCATCCCCAGCTTAAAGACCGAAATGAGGTAGCCTCCGAGCATCCCGATCGTGTCCGCAAAGATCGTGAGAAAGAACAGCATGAAAAAAGCGGCTGTGAAACGCGGGACAGCAAGGTAGCGGATCGGATCGACGGCCAGAACCTTCATGGCATCGATCTGCTCAGTGACCTTCATAGTTCCGAGTTCAGCCGCGATGGCAGCTCCGACACGTCCCGCCACAACCATCGCTGTCAGCACCGGGCCCAGTTCGCGCGTAATCGAAAGGGCCACGAGATCCGCGACAAATTGCTCCGCAGCGAAAAGCCGCATTTGATAGGCGGACTGCAGCGCAAGCACCATCCCTGTAAACAAGGCTGTCAAAGCGACGAGGGGCAGAGACGTCACCCCGATCTTATACATCTGCTGAACGGTGAGATCCCACTTGAGCTTCGTGTGGAGAAGCGTCGATAGGATGTCCTTGAGCAGGATCGCTAAACCGCCCGCCGTGTAAGAGATACCGACGGCAGCCTGCCCTACGGCCTGCAGCATGGCCCGCAACGGCACGAGGCGGCGCAAGGCCGCGTAATTCGTTCTCAAGAACGCTCCTCCTGTCTTAGCACAACGGGTGCGCCGGAACGCCTTTAACTCGCTTTTTCAAACGTGACGATTTCGCCCCGCAGCTCAGCCTTGATTTTGTCGCCGTCTTTAAATTTTCCGGACAAAATATCCTCAGCAAGGACATTCTCAACATACCGCTGGAGTGTCCTTTTCAAAGGCCTCGCACCAAAGACAGGGTCGTAACCCTTGTCGATGAGAAACTTGAGCGCTTCCGGACTTAACTCCAGCTCCATGTTCTTCTCCCGAAGCCTGTCTTTGACCTCCTTGAGCTCAAAACTGATGATCTGCTCAAGATCCTGACGCATCAGCGGATGGAACACGATCGTATCATCGATGCGGTTGAGAAACTCCGGCCGGAAAGCCCGCTTAATCTCTTCGAGAAGACGCCGCTTCAAGGCCTCGAAATCAAGAGCCGCATCTTTCTTCTCCGTGAAACCCATGCTGGATTTTTGAACCAGATCCGCACCGACATTCGAAGTCATGATGACGACTGTGTTGCGAAAGTCGACCTTGCGGCCGAATGAGTCCGTCAAACGGCCCTCCTCCATCAGCTGGAGCAGGATATTAAAGACGTCGGGGTGAGCTTTTTCGATCTCATCGAAAAGCACCACCGAGTAGGGACGCCGCCTCACTTTTTCAGTCAGCTGCCCGCCTTCTTCATAGCCCACATATCCCGGGGGCGCTCCGACCAGACGTGAAACGTTGAATTTCTCGCCGTATTCCGAGCAGTCGACCACCACGACAGCATCGCCGTCACCGAACATGAATTCCGCGAGAGCGCGTGCAAGAAGCGTTTTCCCGACGCCTGTGGGACCCAGAAAAATAAAGGTCCCGATGGGACGTCGGGGATTGCGGAGACCCGAACGGGAACGCCGAACAGCATGAGAAATGGCCCGGATCGCCTCATCCTGCCCGATGACCCGTTTATGCAGTTCATCTTCCATCCGCAGAAGACGGGCTGTTTCTTTCTCCTCTAAACGGGCTAGCGGCACACCGGTCCATTTCGCTACGATGTTGGCAATGTCCTCCTCCGTAACTTGAACCTCGACCTCGGACTTGGACTCTTTCCAGCGTTTCTTGACGTTTAAGAGTTCCTCCTTGGCCTTTCGTTCGTCATCTCGGAGCTTGGCGGCTTTCTCGAAATCCTGCGCCTTGATCGCGGCCTCTTTCTCGCGTTTAAAGGCCTCGATCTCGGACTCCAACTTCTTGAGGTCCTTGGGCATCGTGGTCATCGAAAGCCGGGCCCGGCTTGCAGCCTCGTCGATGAGATCGATCGCCTTGTCCGGAAGATAGCGGCCGCTGATGTAGCGCTCCGACAATTTAGCCGATGCTTCAATCGCTTCGTCTAAAATCTTCACGCGGTGGTGCGCCTCGTATTTATCACGAAGTCCTTTCAGAATCTGAATGGCTTCGTCGATCGAGGGCGGATCCACAATGATGGTCTGGAAACGGCGCGCCAGGGCAGCATCCTTTTCGATGTATTTCCGGTATTCATCCAGGGTGCTGGCTCCGATGCACTGAATTTCACCTCGGGACAGCGCCGGTTTAAGAATGTTGGAAGCGTCGATGGCGCCTTCGGCCCCGCCGGCACCGACCAGCGTGTGGATTTCATCGATAAAAACCATCACGTTGTCAGACCGCCTGATTTCATCCATAACGGCCTTGATGCGCTCTTCGAACTGCCCGCGGTATTTCGTGCCGGCAACCATCAAGGCAAGGTCGAGAACAACAATCCTCTTGTCGAGAAGAATCTCGGGGACATCCCCGGAAATGATCCGCTGCGCAAGCCCCTCGACGATGGCCGTTTTACCCACACCGGCTTCACCCAGAAGCACCGGGTTGTTTTTCGTGCGCCGAGCCAGAATTTGAATCACGCGCTCGATCTCTTCCTGGCGTCCGACGACCGGATCCAGTTTTCCTTCACGCGCCATGAGGGACAGATCGCGCCCAAAAGCATCCAGAGCCGGCGTTTTGGCCTTGCCTTTTCCCGCCGCGCCCGCGCTGGCTCCGCCGCTTCCCGATCCGGCACCCGGCGAACCGGAGGAACCGCTCGGAGTCGAAGAGCCCAAAAGCTTGATCACCTCTGCCCGAACCTTGTTCAAATCAAGCCCGACGTTCATCAGCACATGGCTTGCGACGCCTTCGCCCTCCTTGATCAAGCCGAGAAGAAGATGTTCGGTTCCGATATAATTGTGTCCGAGGCGGCGCGCTTCATCCATCGCCAACTCAATCACCTTTTTGGCTTTCGGCGTGAAAGGAATGTCCCCGGATACAATGGTTGCCGGACCGAATTGAACGAGTTTCTCGACCTCGAGGCGGATCGTGTCGAGAGAGAGACCGAGGTTCTGTAAAACCGCCGCAGCGACGCTCTCACCCTCCTTGATCAGCCCCAGCAGAATATGCTCAGTCCCAATATAGTCGTGGTTGAAGCGTTTGGCTTCTTCCTTGGCAAGAATAATGACTTTGCGAGCTCTTTCAGTGAATCGGTCAAACATCGCGAACCTCCGCTGTTAAGATAAAAGATAAGAAGACTGCTTTTCGGCTTTTTATTGATTACCGGAAATCCCCGCCGGCCGAAACTCAGACAGGTATCCCGTATATTTCGACTTTTATCAGCGCGTCCTAAAGCTGAATCCCAGAAAGTTTATCCCGGATGAGATTCGCCCGCGCCTCATCGCGCTCCTGGGGGCTCAGCCCGGCTCCTGAAGCCATCTGCAAATGCGCGGGCTGAATCATGAGAAACAGTCCGTGCAGGTCCTCCAAAGTCAGGGAGCTCTTCACGAGTCCGGTCCCCACCCCCAGCTCAACCAGCGAGAGAAGCTGCGTCGCTTCGCCGGAAGCCATGACGCGGGCTGATTTAAGCGTGCCGACAGCCCGCCAGATCTGATCTTCCACCTTCGTCTGCCGCTTCTGGGCGAACAGCCGGCGCGCCTCTTTCTCATGTTCGACCACCTGGCGGATGACCCGTTCGAGATTATCAATAATCTCTTCTTCCCGCTGGCCCAGAGTCATTTGATTCGAAAACTGAAAAAGATTCCCCGCCGCCTGCGTTCCTTCGCCGTAAAGACCGCGCGCTGCAAGATTGAGCTTGGCCAGCGCCTGCAAGACCTTGTGGACCTGTTTAGTCAGAACAAGTCCGGGCAGATGAACCATGCAGGATGCGCGGAGTCCTGTCCCAACGTTGGTGGGACATGCCGTCAAATAACCCAGGCTCAGGCTGAAAGCATAGGTCAGATTTTTTTCCAGCTCATCATCGAGCGCATTGATCTTCTGCCATGCTTCTGTGAGTTTTAGTCCTGATTGAAAAACCTGCAGCCGCAAATGATCCTCTTCCAGAATCATCACGCTCACGTCCTCGGCAGAAGAGATGGCAACAGCGTTTTCGTTTTTCTCCTCAGCATGCTCGCGGCTGATCATATGCCTCTCGAGAAGAAACTCGCGCTCAAGTTCTGATAATTCCGACGACCGCAGAAAAGAACTCTTCTTGAGCAGCTGCGTCTTCTTGACGGCGGTTTCAATCAGGCCGATGATTTCCCGGCGGTCGGACGCTTTGAGTTTCTGATTGAAACGGAAGCCCTCGAGATTTCTTGCGAGCCGCAGGCGCGAACTGACCACGACATCGCTCGACGGCCCCTCCGCCTTGATCCATTCTGCCGGCCGATGAACCCAGCTCTTAAAATCCGTCATTTTTTTTTGCCCTTTTTTGCGCTCTTGGATTCAAACTTCTTGATCTCATCCCTCAGCTTCGCCGCATCTTCAAAAGCTTCCATCTCCACGCTTTTACGCAAACGCTCCTGAAGGAGACGCAGGTCATAGGCTGCTTTTTCTGAGACCGCCAGATGCGCGGGTTTTTTCCCGGCATGGTGACTGGACCGCTGCACACGCTTGATGAGAGGGAGCAAAACTCGGGACAGCGCCTTGTAGCAAGCAGGACATCCTAGCCTGCCTGTCTTGGCAAACTCTTCAAAACTCAGGCCGCAGGATTCACAAGCCGCGCTTTCAGCCGAAGCGGCACCCGCCGTTGCGGGCGCTGCGCCCGCGCCTGTTAAACCGCCCAGAAGTTCCCCTAAATGAAAATGCGTTTTGAAGTCCGTTCCCTTTTCCTGCGCGCAGGCTTCGCACAGGTGAACCTCCATCATCTGATCGTTAAGGATTTCCGTCAGATGAATCGATGCTTCCTGTTGACCGCAAAGGGTACAAATCATGGCTCTCCGTTAAACTTTGTACCGAACCCCGTCACGGGCAGTTAATGCGCGGAATCCTTTGCGCAGCTTCAGCGTCAAAGCGCCGGGTTTCCCGCCTCCGATTTCCCTGCCGTCGATTTTGACAACCGGAATCACTTCAGCCGCAGTTCCCGTCAAAAAGACCTCGTCCGCGTTAAAAAGATCATGCCGGGTGATCACCTGCTCACGGAATTCAATTTTCGACGCAAGCGCCACTTCGATAATCGCCTGGCGGGTAATCCCCTTCAGAGCACCCAGATAACAAGGGGGCGTCATCAGTACGGGTTTTTTCTTCGAGCCTCGCCCCTCGTTTTTCACCATAAAAACATTGTCTCCCGAACACTCGGCGACATAGCCCTGATGATTCAGCATAAGAGCTTCGATGCAGCCGGAATTTTTCGCCTCGATCTTTGCCAGAATATTGTTGAGGTAATTCAGGCTTTTCACGGACGGACTGACCGCCTCAGGGAAATTTCGGATGGTCGGCACCGTGACAATCTGAAGTCCCTGCTCATAGAAAGCTTCAGGGTAGAGCGAGATTTTGTCCGTGATGATGAACACGGAGGCTGTCTTGCATTTGGCCGGGTCGAGCCCCAAATCACCGACGCCGCGCGTCACGACAACGCGGATATAACCGTCGCTGAATTTGTTGCGGCGAAGGGTCTCGATGACCGCCTTTTGCATTTCCTTACGCGTCATGGGAATCGTGATCATCAGCGTGTGCGCGGATTCCCAAAGCCTGTCGAGATGTTCCTCGAGCTTAAAAACCAATCCCCTGTAAGAACGGATGCCCTCGAACACCCCGTCCCCATAAAGAAGCCCATGATCGAAAACTGAAATCTTGGCTTCGCTTTTGGGATACCATTTGCCGTCGATGTAAACCTGCAGTTCCATACACTTCTCCCGTTTTGGTTTTAGGACCGCTCTGCCGCTTTGCCGCGAGGCATCAGCGCCTGTTTTTCTAAACTGCCGTCTTTCAGCCGGTAAACATCCGGATGCCGGGCCGCAAGGGTTTCGTCATGCGTGACGACCACAAATGCGACCCCGTCTTTTTCGTTAAGGTCTTCCATCAGGGAGACGACAGACTCTGCCGTTTCCGAATCCAAATTACCCGTCGGTTCGTCGCATAACACCAGAGACGGACGATTGACAAGGGCCCTCGCCATCGCGGCCCTCTGCTTTTCTCCGCCCGAAAGCTCCGAGGGAAAATGTCCCGAGCGGCTTGAAAGCTTCACCTTGCGCAGGCATTCCTTGGCCCATTTCGGATTGGCTTTCCCAGCAATGAGACTGGGCAGCAGCACGTTTTCAAAAAGCGTCAGCTCAGGCAGAAGATGATAAAACTGAAAAACCAGCCCCATGCGCCGGTTTCGGACGCGGGCGAGATCCTTTTCACTCATCTCCGTCATGTCTTCACCCTCAAAGAGAATCTTGCCGCTTGTCGGCTGATCCAACCCTCCCAGAAGATGAAGAAGGGTCGATTTCCCGGACCCTGAGCGGCCCACGATAAAAGCGAAATCGCCTACGGCGAGTGAAAAATTCACACCCTTCAGCACCGTCAGGTCCGCAGCCGGCATGGCATATTCGCGCGTGACGTTATGGACCGAAATCAGCTCCGCCCGTTTACTCATAGCGCAAAGCCTCCACCGGGTCGAGTGAGGCCGCTCGGTTTGCCGGATAGATTCCAGCGATCACGGAAGCGGCCAGCGCGAAAAACACGATCAGGGCAACGTCAGGGC
>VFQY01000121.1 GCA_018883425.1 Candidatus Omnitrophota bacterium
CTTGTGAGCATGCCAAAACGCGAAAGATCCACGCCGGTCGGAACCACATCCACAGGACGGCAAACTCCCTGGGAGTGAAGCACTTTGCGTACGCTCTCGCTCGGAGAAATCACGCGCGCGGCCATATTGGCATATCCGGCGGAGAGCTCGACGAGAAAACGCCTCGCCGCTGCCGTCGGCAAGGGCAAGTAGTGCGCGTATTTCGAAAAGAGAATGTGATAGGTGAAGATCAATGGAGCATTCAGTCTTGCCGACAGACGCAGGGCCATCTCCCCCATCAGAAAAGGATGGTGGGCGTGAATGATGTCCGGCGAAAATCGATCGATTTTTTGAACAGCGGTCCTCATCCAGGGGTGCGCCGCCGTAAAATCTCGCCAGGAGAGCTTGCCGAAAGACGGTACTCGGAGGACACCCGTCTCCCGTCTGTGCCGGGAACCAATCTCGGGAACAAGAATCAGAACTTCGTGCCCCCAATGTCTGAATTGTTCCGTGAACAGCTGAATCGACCGTTCCAGTCCGCCAAGCAGAGGCAAGTAGGTGTTGCTTACCATCAGGATTTTCATCGTGAAGAGACCAGCGGATCCGCTTGCGGCATTTCCAAAACCATTTCCGTGTCCGCTTTCTTGATTTTATGGGCGGCGCTGCCGAAAATAATATCCATCTCGGGTTCGCTTCGATGCCACGAGCCTTTCCAGGAGAACCTCACTTGAGTACCCTCGCACTCGGCGTTGAGTTCCATGGACCCGTGCGGTGTTCCCACAGGCCCCAGAAAAAGTCTCGAACCGCTGCGGAGCCACTCCATCGGTACACCTGAGAAGAGAATGAGCTTGTTTTGTTCCGGCCGGACAAACGCGTTCAGGATCATCAGCACCCATTCGGCTGAAGCCCAGACATGCTGACCGTCACCCATGCAGCCCCCCAAGGTTTTGGGGTGAATCGCCTCGGGCCATTGACCGGTCGGCGATGCGAGGCCGGAAACTGTCTTCATCAGTCCATAATACCGGGGGTCACCCGCTCGTAAGAGACACTGGGCAAGGTGCAGAGTGAGGTAGGGATTGATCCCTGAATGACTCATGTCGTGAAAAAAACCGCCCTGAACGCTGCACTGAGTGAGCAGATATTCCAGCGTGGCCAGGATTCGCGGGTCACGGCCATCCCAGATTCCGAGAGGGTAAGAGGCCGCAAGCGACCCAATGGAGCCTGAATCGGTTCGCCGGTAGGGCGATGCCGGCATGGCCAGAGTCCCCAGTCTCTTTGATGCGCCCAACAGGCTCTTATCAATGCAGTCGAGCATGTCGCGCGATTGTTTTTCGAGTTCCCGCGCTTGATGCTGATCGCCTTTCAGGGCAGCCAGCTGTCCGGCTGAAGCTAAACCCGCGGCAGACCAAAAGTCGTCCCAGAAATAGTAGTCGTTGGGCCCGAGATGCTCGGCACTGAAGCCCGCAGGCAGAAGCCCGGCGTGCGGAAGATCCAGTTTCGAGGAAAGCCGTTTGCGGCGGATCCAGCGGGCCGCCCTCTCTGCCGCCCGGCACCAGCTTCCGGGCGGGATGCGCCCTGAATAATCGCAGAACCTGGCCATAAGCCAGAGCACTTGCCCGTTCGAATCCCACTCGCCTTCCTGCGAATAGAAATAGCCCTCGCGTGTCTGCTTTTTCAAGAACACTCTTTCGATGACCTGTCCTGCCTTTTCGGTAAAACCAAGCCCCATTAATGCACTGAGGATAAAGACGGCATCCCTGAACCAAAAGTGCTTGTAGGTGAAAGGACCCGGGTAAACCTCTTCGGGAGAATGCAGGACCAGGGATCTCACCGCCGCATCAAAAAGGAATCGGATTTTGGCGTCCGGAACGGCCAGCCTGCAGGCAGGCTCGACAGTCTGCTTCCACGGAACAAGATTTTTTCGAGGCCGATGATTCCTGGATGCCTGGGGATCGGGCACGCGAAGCGGAACCGTGATTCCGATCTCACGCGATCCCCCTGATTTGATCTGAAAGGCAGCGCCCGCGGTGGCCATACCCACAGGACAGGAGATTTTGCGGCGGTGCCTCGCATGAGGAAGAATGTGAGCGACATCTCCGGTTCGATAATCCGAAAAAGCGCATCGTTCGGGAGGCCGGTCAAAATAAACGGGCATCTTGCCATTCACCAGCCAGCCGGCGTGTTTATCGAGGAGACTGATGTCGTGGATGAAACTAATCCCCTCGGGATTGCACGGCCGAAGCGAGACCACGCACCAGCTGTCGTATTCTGATTCAGCCTTGATCCGGATCGAACACACCGGCGATAAGCCTGATTCGATGACCTCTGTTTCTGTGATGAGCCTATGAGGTCCCTGTGCCGAGGCTGTTGAAACGACAAGCCCCCGATCAACTCTCAGGGTCTGCGAAACCTCAGAAAGTCTTGAAGGAAACAACCCCTGAGTGCCCCCGCGGTCTTCCATGATCCAGGCGTCGAGCGACCAGCCGTCATGATGCGGCGTGACAAGCCCAGCGGGATCGACGAGGCTGAAATCCGACACCCCGGGTAAACCCACAGCGGTCCAATTCCGCTGAGTCATATTGATGTGCGAAAGAGAAAAGGCCCGAGGAATAAATGACACGTCCCGAGGATCGAACTGACGCTCAACCCAAAAGGGCCAGACCCAATCCAAATTGTGCTGAATCGCTTGCGCATTAATCAGCCCCCGCAGATGGAGTGCCGTTCCTAAGCGGAGAAGCTCGAGAGGGACCGCAACCTCGGAAGGCTGAGCAAACCGCTGAATCTTAGCGGCAAGATCAACAGGATCCATGAAGCCGCTCCCCTTGGCCCATTGCCTGGCGATCCATCTCAAGGGCAGCAGCTTAAGCCACATCGTTACGCCCTCCCCCGAATTTTCTTGGAAGTGTTTTTTTTACCGCTGAGCTTTGGCTGGAAAGGACTGATGCCCCGCAGGAAGAAACTTCTGGCATACCACCAGCAAAGGGCGCACAGGAGATTAAAAACAAAAAAACCGGCGCCCAGCACGACCAGAACGATGAGAAAGATCTCTAGAACGAGCATAGAATTGACCGCGCCCCCCAGAGGCTTAACGTTTTGATTTCTTTTTTAAAATCGCCACGGTTCCGCCCTCATGATCAAGCCGGCGGGCGGCTTCGCCCCGAACCTTTTCGATCTGGCCGCTTTGGAGCAAGGCCGAGCGGACCATTTCCTCAAGCAAGTAGGGCACCCGAGACACGGCAGAATTACACCGACCGCAAACCAAGCGCCCGGGCCCGAATAAATAGCGGCATGAAGTACACTGGCTTCCTTCAGGTTTGAAGTTTTCTGAATAAACCAGCCTGTGGACCAAGCCGCGGTCCAAGTGATGGAGCACAGCATCGAGACCCAGCGTGACCTCGGGTCTCGGACGATCGTCTTTCAGAAGCGACTCGACGAAGCGCATCTCACTGTCTCGATCCGCAGCCGTTTCGAGCTCTTCAAGATGTTCGAGGAGCTCTTGATCCTGCGCTTCCACGCGCGCTTTAAATCTACCCGCGACTTTGGCGCTCAGATCAGGTGTAAGCAAGTTCTCAAGTTCGTGGACGGATTCTTCTGTGCCTCCAAGCATCAGCCTCGTGAAAGGATGCTTTTTCTCCAGTGCCTGCGCTTCCCGTATCACGCGCTTCAGATGCCAAACCTCATGCAGGTCAGCCGTTCTTTCCAATTTGAAAGCCGATTTTAAATTATCCTTTCCCGTGGTGCGAAATCGGCGCGTACTCTCGGCTGCCGTTAGATCCTTTTCTTCTTCAATGCTCCCGCGGCGGTATGTCAACACCCTTGCCCTTCTCTTATCCGCAAGAATGACGCCGCACCGCTTGGATTCCTCAAGGGCTTCGATCCACGGCAGCAGGTAGGGCTTCTCCAGCCAATAGGCCTGCGTCTTTACCTCGGCTCCAAGCTCCTGAATTTCCAGCCCGCGGGCTTTATCCTGCGCAAAGAGGGCATACCCCCCAGGCTTCCACTCTCTTTGACGGATTGCGTCTCGGGCGAGACGAAGGGTCCGCTCGAGCGGAGCGGCATCACCTTCATCTGAGTTTTTTTGCAGGGACGCAATCGCAGTATCGAAAAGCATTTCTACCGCATGACCCATAGAGGTCTCCCAAACAGGCTGAATACCCAAATACACACTGAGAACCTTTGAATCAGCGTTAGGCTTGACGGCGAGCCGCCTTTTCAGGTTTTCCTCGATCTGCATAAGTTCAAACCTCCTTTGATGAGCCTGCACATTTTTCAACCCGAAGCGTTATTGGGGCTCCGGGTCTCTTCAAGCCGAAATCGCGATCTGACGGCTCGCCAGCGCCGAAATCCAAACTTTTTCGACAGCGCGCTCCGCTCTTTTTCGCTCTTGGGAGTCATCCGGGGTTTTGACCGCCGCAGATTTCGCCAGATTTTGGTCGAGGCTCAAAGGCATCGACAAGCCGGCATGGCCTCCACCGGG
>VFQY01000039.1 GCA_018883425.1 Candidatus Omnitrophota bacterium
CCCAAGCTTAGGCATTGTGTTATAATGCCCAAAATTTAATGTTTCAGGAGGATGTACTCGTTATGAGTTCTCAGTTTGCCGAGCTTTTCGAAAAAACCCTGCACGGATTTAAAGATGGTGATCTTGTCAAAGGAATGGTTGTCGCTGTCCGCGAGAAAGAAGTTGTGGTCGATATCGGATACAAAGCGGAAGGAGTGATCAGCCTTGACGAGTTCAGCAATCCCAAGGGCATTCAAATCGGTTCTGAGCTTGAAGTTCTCTTCGAATCTTTCGACGATATTCACGGCTGCGCAATCCTCTCCAAACGCAAGGCCGATCGCCAGCGCACGTGGAACAATTTGATCGCAAATGCCGACGAAGGCAGTATCGTTCAAGGCAAAATCTTCAAGAAGGTCAGGGGCGGTTTTATGGTCGACATCGGCATGGAAGCCTTCCTGCCGGCGTCCCTTGTTGATCTTAAGCCTACGCGCAATCTGGACCAGTTCCTGGGTCTTGAAGACAAGTTCGTGATCGCTAAGATCAATCAGAAACGTAAAAACATCGTCGTTTCCCGGAAAGATTACCTGGAGAAAGAAAAACAGCAGGCCCGCTCCCGTAAGCTTGAAAGCCTCAAGAAGGGCGATGTTGTGAAGGGGCGCGTCAAGAACATTACAGACTTCGGCGTCTTCATTGATCTCGGAGATTTGGACGGACTTCTGCACATTACCGATATGAGCTGGGGCCGCATTGCACACCCTTCCGAAATGGTCAAGCTTGGCGATGAAATCGAAGTGATGATTATTTCGATTGACCAGGAAAACCGCAAGGTTTCTCTAGGTCTCAAACAGAAATCCCAGAATCCTTGGGAAAGCATCGAGAGCAAATACCAGACCGGTACGCAGTCACGCGGCAAGGTTGTCAACATCCTCCCTTACGGGGCGTTCGTTGAACTTGAGCCCGGCGTCGAAGGTCTCGTTCACATCAGCGAGCTTTCCTGGACGAAGCGCGTCAGTCATCCCTCCGAACTTCTCAAGATCGGCGACCAGGTGGACGTCATGGTTCTTAACCTGGATAAAGACGGAAAGAAGATTTCTTTGGGTATCAAGCAGGCTCAGGAAAACCCATGGAGCCGCGTCAAGGACCGTTACCAGGTCGGAGACCGCGTTAAGGGAACGGTGCGCAATCTGACCGACTACGGAGCTTTCGTGGAACTTGAGCCCGGTGTTGACGGATTAGTCCACATCTCGGATCTTTCTTGGACGCACAAGGTGAATCGCCCCAGTGAAGTCCTTAAAAAGGGCGACGCTGTCGATGTCATGATTCTCTCGATTGACTCAGAAAGTCAGAAAATCTCCCTCGGTATCAAGCAGCTCTCAGAAGATCCCTGGGAAGACCTTACCAAAGGTCTTTTGACGGGTCTTCAAATGAGCGGCAAAATCACCCGCATCGTCAGCTTCGGTCTGTTTGTCGAGCTTGAAAACGGGCTCGAAGGGCTGGTTCACGTCTCCGAAATTCCAGGCGTGCAGTCCGAAGATCTCGAGAAGCGCTTCCAGGTGGGAGATCCCATCACGGTCAGCATCCTTCACGTGGATCACGAGGCCCGCAAGATAGCTCTGACTTGCAAGAACGAAGTCACGACGGCTTAGCAAAAACCTCGGGACCCAGTGTCACTGTCAAGACCTGCGAACAGACGCGTTGTCGTTACCGGCTTAGGGGCGATTACCTCGATTGGTTTTGGAAAAAATCAATTCTGGGAAAGCCTCCGGGCTGGACGCTCAGGCGTTTCCATGATCGAGGCTTTTGACACCTCAGACTTCACCACTCGCTTCGCCGGCGAAATTAAAAATTTCAACCCCGCCGATTATATTCTTCCGAAGCGCCTCAAGCGGATGGACCGCACTTCACAGCTCGCTGTTGCTTGTGCAAAAATGGCCATCGAAGATGCTCAAGTGGATCCCAAGTGCAACGGGCCTGACCGCACAGGCGTGATCATCGGTACGGCCATGGCCGGACACGGTTATATTCTTGAGCAACATGTGACTCTGCGTGACCGAGGTCCCATGAGGATCAACCCCTTCACCGCGCTCGCGTCCTTTCCCGATGCTTGTGCAAGCAACGTGTCGATTGAGCTTGGCGTCACAGGCCCTAGTTTTTCGATTGCGACCGCTTGCTCTTCAGCTTCGGATGCATGCGGGTATGCGTTTTCGGCGATCCGAAGCGGGACGCTCGATTTCCTCATCATGGGAGGTGCAGAAGCCTCTATCTATCCCGGAATTCTCGCAGCTTTCTGCGTCGCTCGAGCTATTTCAACGCGCAATGAAGATCCGCAAGGCGCCTCGCGGCCTTTCAGTCTGGACCGCGACGGCTTTGTTCTTGGGGAAGGGGCCGGGATGCTTGTACTCGAGGAGTACGAGCATGCAAGAAAACGCGGCGCGCACATTTATGCAGAGATCTTGGGTCACGGAATGACCTGTGACGCCTACCATATGACGGCACCCGATCCCGAGGGTAAAGAGGCCTCCAGAGCCATGCATCAAGCACTGAAAACCGCGGGGCTGAAACCGGAAGATATTCACTACATTAATGCGCATGGAACATCCACGGCTCTCAATGACAAGACAGAGACCCTCATCATCAAGAAAGTTTTCGGAGAGCATGCCTATAAAGTACCTGTCAGCTCGACGAAGTCGATGATCGGACATTTGATAGGGGCGGCAGGAAGCGTTGAGCTGGTTGCGGCCATTCTTGCGATGGAAAACAGTCTTATTCCGCCCACAATCAATTACTCTCAGCCCGATCCTGAGTGCGATCTTGACTATGTGCCCAACGAGGCAAGGCCCGCAAAAATCCAGTACCTCATGAAGAACTCTTTCGGCTTTGGCGGGAAGAACTCAGTTCTCGTTTTGGGGAAGGTTTAATTCAAGAGCGGTTATTTTCTGGCCTTGAGCGTTTCTTCTTCGCTGTGACCTTCGGATGCACCATCCAAAATGCCCCGCTCTGAAGCCTCAATAAAAGCTATGAGGTGTCCCGCTTCCGGACTTTTTAGTTTTTCCTTCATCAGAGCCAATGCCTGGCTTACGTTCAATCCGGAGCGGTAGAGCAGTTTGTAAGCGGTTTTGATTTCAGAGCGCGTTTCTTGATTGATGCCCGCTCTGCGCATGCCCACGACGTTGATTCCGACCACGACAGCCGGGCGTCCTCCGCAGGTCATAAAAGGAGGGATGTCTTTGTTGACCGCTGATAGAGCGCTGAGCATGGCGAGTCTCCCGACTCGGGTGAATTGATGCAGTCCTGTCATGCCTGAGAGAAAGGCTTGATCCTCGACCAGGCAATGCCCTGTGAGCGATGCCTGATTCACCATGATGACGCGGTTGCCGACAATGCAGTTGTGGGCAACGTGACAGTAGGCCATTAGAAAATTGTCGTCGCCTAGGATGGTGGAAGTGCCCCCTCGGGTGCCTCGGTGAATTGTTACAAATTCCCGTATCACGTTACGGCTGCCCAATTTTGTAAAACTAGGCTCGTTCTTAAAGGAAAGATCCTGGGGCATATGGCCGATCACGCTGCGCATATGAATATCATTGTCGTCACCCATCTGGGTTCCGGAGCCCACGTAAACGCCCGCCCGCAGACGGTTCCTGCAGCCCAGGATGACGCCGTCCTCCAGAATCACGTGAGGACCTATTTCGGTGCCCTCTCCGATGTGAACATTCGAGCCGATAATGGCTGTGGGATGGATGTTTGCCATGCGGCGAATTCTAGCACCAAGGATTGAATTTGTCCATGAGACGCCCGCGTGGATTGACGCTCCCGGCAATCCTTGCTAATATCCTATCAACGCTTAACTTACCGCAAAGGATCTCCGTGGCCTTGGACGTCAAAGAGCAGCTCGAAATTCTTGAAGAAGGTTTGGTTGAGTTTATTTCCAAAGAAGAACTCGCTCGAAAACTCGAAAAGTCTCTCAAGCTCAACAAACCTCTGAGGATTAAATACGGAGCTGATCCCTCGTCCCCGGATCTTCATCTCGGACACACGGTTCCTCTGCGAAAGCTGCAGCAGTTTCAGCAGTGCGGTCATCGGGTTGTCTTCATTATCGGCGATTTTACGGCCCGCATCGGAGATCCCACCCAGCGCAGCGAAACTCGGAAAATGCTTTCGGCTGAGGAAGTCGCCCAGAACGCGCGCTCATATCAGGAACAGGTCTTCAAGATTCTCGATCCCGCCAGGACAGAAACGCGTTACAACTCAGAATGGCTCGGACGGATGAACGCAGAAGATTTTTTGAGACTGACGGCCCAGACGACCGTTGCGAGACTTCTCGAGAGAGATGACTTCAGTAAACGCTACAAGTCCGGCCGCCCCATCGCTCTCGTGGAATTTCTTTACCCGCTTCTCCAGGGACATGATTCCGTCGTCGTGAAGGCGGACGTTGAGCTGGGGGGGAGCGATCAGATGTTTAATCTGCTGGTGGGACGTGAACTGCTCCGCGAGGCCGGAGAGGAGCCTCAAGTGGTGATGACTCTCCCGATTATCGAGGGTACGGACGGAACTCAGAAAATGAGTAAGAGTCTCGGCAACGCCATCGGGATCCAGGACAGTCCGAAGGAAATGTTCGGTAAGATGATGTCGATACCTGACGCCCTGATGGAAAATTACTACCGTTACGTGGCAGCCCTCGAAACTGCGGCGGTAAAGAAAATTCTCGAGGATTTGAAATCCGGAGCGCTGCATCCCCGCGAGGCCAAGGCGGCCCTGGCAGCCCGCGTCGTCGAGCTTTTTCACGGAGCGGACCAGGCCCGCTGTGCCCGCGAAGAGTTTGATGAAATCTTCAAAAACAACGGACTGCCCGACGAAATTCAGGAATTCAGTTTCTCCCGACCGAGAGCGGATCTTGTTTCAGTTCTTTTTGAGTCGGGGCTCGCTGCAAGCAAGGGGGAGGCCCGCCGAATGATTCAGCAGGGGGGTGTCAGAGTCGAGAAAGAGAAGATTTCGGACGTTTATCATACCCTTGAATTGACGAAACCAATTCTGGTGCAATGCGGTAAAAGAAAGTTTTTGAGGATCCAGCACCGTGCCTGAGTCCGCCCCTCATGGTTCTGCTGACGGAGATCTTGCCCCCGTGCTTGCCCGCCTGGAGGACGTCAGTAAGAACTTCGGCAGCAGGCGCGTTCTCAAGGGAATTTCATTTGAGCTCCGCAAGGGAGAGATTCTCGGTTTCCTCGGGCCGAACGGGGCGGGAAAGACGACGGCGATGCGTATTCTCACCGGTTATTTTCCGCCCTCTCAAGGCCGCGTGTGGATCGGAGAGCAGGATCTTTTCCGTGAACCGCAGAAACTCAAGCGCCGTATCGGCTACCTGCCTGAATCGGTCACTCTTTACGGTGAGATGCGTGTGTGCGAGTTTGTTGAATTTGCAGCCCAGGTGAAAGGTTTGGCCGGCATCAAAAAACGCCGGGAGGTGGAAGAAAAATTGACGCGCTGCGGTCTTTGGGACGTGAAGCACAGGCTGATCGGCCGACTTTCCAAGGGATTCCGTCAGCGCATCGGCATTGCTCAGGCCCTGATTGGGGATCCTGAGATTCTCGTTCTGGATGAACCCTCGAACGGGCTCGATCCCAAGCAAATCATGGAAATCCGCGGGCTGATCCGCGAGCTGGCACAGGACCGGACCCTCATCCTTTCCAGTCATATCCTACCGGAGGTGAGCGCACTGTGCGACCGGGTACTGATCATCAATAAAGGTTCTGTTATTGCCAGCGGAACAGCCGACGAGTTGGAGTCGGGTCTGAGGGAACGTCATGAGCTTGTGATCACGCTGGGTCCGCCGGCCGACAAAGCCGGTGTTTTTCGTTTGCTTGAGAATGTTCCAGGACTTGAGCGTATCAGTATCGAAACGGCCCGGGAAGGTTTGGTGACGGTGGTTGTCGGTATCGAGAAGGGGCGTGATGTAAGAGCTGAACTCAGCCGGCTCTTTGTGACGCAGAACCTGCCTCTCCTCGAAATGCGCTCAGGCCGACTCAGTCTCGAAGAGATTTTTATGAAGCTTGTGCTTGAAGAAAATGAAGATGCCTCTCAGCGGGAGGATGCATGAGAAACACCTTCGCGGTGGCGGCAAAAGAGATGCGGTCTTTTTTTTATTCAGGCGCCGGTGTTCTTGTGTTTTTTTTCTTTTACGTGATGGCAGGCATTTTCTTCTCGCTTTCGGTTCTGAGTTACGCCCGCCTCTCCATGGAATCGCTCAAGGAGGGGTATCAGGCGGTTGAAGGCCTGGGGCTCACGCGATTCGTTTTCAGCGGTCTTTTTCTGAATTTGGGCGCCGTGCTTCTTTTTCTTGCGCCCGTCATGACGATGCGCTCCCTGGCCGAGGAGCGTAAACTGCAGACGCTGGAATTGCTTTACACCTACCCGCTTTCTGACTTCGATATTGTTTTTGGTAAATTCCTGGGACTGGTTTGGATTTTTGAATTGCTGTTTCTACCGACGGCGGGGTATCTCTGGATCCTTCACTCGCTGGGCGGAGTTTTCGACTGGGGTCCCATTTTGACGGCCTATTTGGGTTTCTGGCTTCTGGGAGGGGCGTTTCTCTCGCTTGGGCTTTTCATTTCATCCCTGACGGAAAATCAGGTCGTCAGCGCCGTGGTAACCTTTGCGGTGCTTTTGATTCTCTGGATGCTTGAGTGGATTTCTGATGCGGTAGGAGGAAGCGCTGCCGGATTCATCCGGGCTCTTTCACCGTTTGCCCACTACCGTGACTTCACTTTGGGGATTCTGGATCTTAGCCACGCGGCCTATTTTGTGCTTTTTCATTTCTTCTTCCTTTTCCTGACGATGCGGTCGGTTGAAACCCGGCATTGGAAATCCTGATGAAACAGCTTTTTCTGCGCTTCCAGCTTTTGTTTGTCTCCCTGATGCTCTTCACGACTTTTGCTCTGACCTATGCGGTCCTCACACGCTACAACCAGCGATGGGATTTCACGAGGGAAAAAATTTATTCTCTTGCGGAACCGACGGCTAAAATCCTGGACCAGATGAAAAAGTCCCCCCTCGAGGTGAAAGCATTTTATCCGCTGCAGGATCCCGGACGGCGCGAGTTCGAGTCTTTTCTCAAGCAGGTTGAAAGCCGGCATCCCCGGCTGAAAGCGGAATTTATTGATCCGGACCGGGCCCCCCGTACCGCCAAAGACTATGGCGTGAAGGATCTTTATACGGTCGTGATGAAATACGAGGGAAGACAGGAAAAAGTTATTCGGCCGACCGAAGAAAGCTTCTCAAACGCGCTTTTGAGACTTCTCAACCCCAAAACCTTCCAGATTTGTTTTTTGACGGGCCATGAGGAGTCCTCAATCCTGCAGCAGGACCGCAGCGGATTGAGTTACTTGCGGGAGAGTCTTGTGTTTAATAACTACAAAGTCGATGAAGTCACGGCCCAGAGAGGCGATATCCCCTCCGAGTGCCTGGTCACGGTCGTTGCGGGACCCCGCCGGGATCTCGACGCACAGGAGTATGATGCGCTTGAACGTTTTTTTCAATCCGGGAAGGGAATCCTTTTTTTAATCGACCCGATGGATGAAGGAACGGGTGTATCTTTCCGGGATTTCTTCCTCCGTTTCGGGATTGCTCTGGGAGCGGACGTGATTGTCGATAAGATGAGCCGCATGGTCGGGGGAGATTTTCTCGTTCCTCTCGTCAGCCAATATGTTATCCAGCACCCTGTTACCGCGCAGTTCAAACTTCCGACGTTCTATCCGGTAACGCGGACGGTGCAGCCTTCGACGGAAACTCCAAAGGGAATCGATGTTACACCTCTGGCCTTTACGGGGTCGGGAAGCTGGGCCGAATCTGACCTGAAATCTTTGGAAAATGGGGAGACTGATTTTGATGCGGGCTCTGACCTTACGGGACCGTTGGCGATCGCAGCCGCTGCCGAGAAGAAAGACGTTTTGGGCGGCGCTTCGGGCCGGCTGATTGCTGTCGGAGACAGTGATTTTGCGGCTAACGCCTATCTTGATCTTTCCGGAAACCGGGATTTCATCCTGGCGATGATTCAATGGCTGACCCAGGATGAGCGGGCTGTCACGATTAACCCGCGTCTGGCTGAGTTCAAACCTCTGTTTCTCAAGGACTCTGGGCGCGCGAAACTTCTTGTCTGGGTTTTGGGCATCATCCCGCTCTTTTTCCTTTGTTCCGGCTCGGCCTGGCTCTTTTACCGACATAAAACGGCATGAGGTTTTCGCTCACGGCCGTTTTTTTTCTTCTTTTTCTTCTTGCCGTATCTGCCTACCTCCGACTCATGCCTGATCGCACCGAAAAGCAAAGTGTTCTTCACGAAAACGCGTATGAGAAGCTTCTTGATCTGCATGAAGGAGATCAGATTGTCTCAGTCAGGATCGAAGACCGTGAGCGGCCCGGCCGTTTGGTCCTTGTGAAACAAAACACAGGCTGGTTTATTGAGGAGCCCATCCAGGGGGCTGCCGATCGAATTTTAGCGGAGGGTTTGGAGGCAGCTTTGCGCCTGAGCAAAAGAGGTCCGCTCATGAAACCTGAGAGCGGGTGGCGTGATTACGGTCTCGACAAACCCCGCGCAGCCGTCGAAATTACTCTCAAGCAAAGTCAGGAGCCCAGAAAGCTTTTATTCGGAGACAAAGCGGCAGTCGGGAATTCTGTATTTGCCCGCTGGGAAAAAGATCCGGATTATTTTCTCACGGATCCGAACCTGCTCCGGGCTTTTTTGGGAAGTCCTTATTCCTTCAGGGAGAAGAGGATTTTTTTGAGGCCTCTTAAGGGACTTTCGCGCATGAAGGTTCAGAATGATGCCGAAGTCTATGAGATTAAACTCCAGGAAAGCGGCTGGGTTTGGGCAGAACCGATCGATCTTTTAGGCCGCCCTTTTGCGTCTGAATCGGCCGACCAAGTTATGGGGTTTTTTCGCGGTCTTTTTGTCAAAGAGTTTATCGCGGGTGAGCCGCAAGGCGCAGACAAGGGTTTTGGGCTTTTGAGTCCTGAGACGCTGCTGGAAATGGCGGGTTCAGACGCGAGTCTCGAAAAAGAGGTGCTAAGACTTGGGGACGAGCTGCCGGTTCGGGATGCTTACTACGCTCACAAGGAGGGCTCTCCCGAGGTGTTTCTTGTTGCCCGGGATAAGATCGGTGAGGTTTTTGCTTTTTTTCGAACCTTGACACAAGCTGAGAGATCGCATGCTGTGCAGAAAAGACGGGAAGGGAATCCTGCGGTATGACTGAAGGTCTTGCGGAAAAAATAAGACAGCTCGAAGCTGAATTGGCCGAAGCCGCGCAGGCGCGGGAGGCAAGGAGTCCGGTCCGCCTAGTCCTGGTGACGAAGTTTGTGGACATCGGGCGTATGCAAGAGGCTTACGAAGCGGGCGTTCGCGATTTCGGTGAGAATCATGCTCAGGAAATCCGAGACAAAAGAATGCTTTTGCCCGGGGATGTGCGCTGGCACATGATCGGGCGTTTGCAAACCAATAAAATTAAGTATCTGGTGGGATCAACAGCGATGATTCAGTCTCTCGACCGCCTGGACCATGCTCTTGAAATACAGCGTCTGGCCGAGCAAAAGAAACTTTCTCACGTGGAGTGTCTCCTCCAAATCAACAGTTCTGAGGAAATCCAAAAAGGGGGGGCGGGCTTCACGGAGGCTGAGCCGCTGCTCGCGGAAATTCTGAGGGCCTGTCCGCTCATTCGAATGCGGGGTCTCATGACCGTAGGGCCTGAAACGGCCGATACAGCGAGAATCCGGGGATGCTTCCGCAAAACGTCAGAATTGTTCCGGGATTTCACCGCGCGGTTAAGACTGCCGGCATTTGATGTTCTCTCGATGGGAATGACTCATGACTACCGGATCGCCGTTGATGAGGGATCCACGATGGTGAGGGTCGGAAGTCTGGTTTTCGGCACGCGCCCACCGCGATGAGAATGATTCGATTTTACCGGGTGCTGTGATAAAATGCAGCACTCCAAAAAAGGCAGGAAGTGATGGGGCTAAGAGAAAAAAAATTAGGTTTGATCGGCGCGGGCAACATGGGCTCTGCCATTTTAGAGGGGCTCTTGTCCAAGCGCCTCATGACCCCGGCCTCCATCAGCGTTTTTGACAAGATGACCGAGAAGGCCGATGAATTAGCCCGGCGTCTCGGCGTCGATCCAGCCTCATCGAATGCTGAATTGGTTCAGAAGTGCGATTTAATTTTACTGGCCATCAAGCCCCAAGATCTCGCAACCGTCTCGGCTGAGCTAAGGAGTGTTCTGAGCACCCGCCACACGGTTTTATCGATCCTTGCCGGCATGACTCTCGCGAAGCTTGCGGAGTTTCTGGGGCGTCAGGCAGTTCTGGTGAGGGCGATGCCGAATCTCGGGGCTAGAGTCGGCGCTTCTCTGACGGCTTTGGATGGAACTCAGGCTGAGGCGATTGCTCTGGCTGAGGAAGTCTTCTCAGGCTGCGGTAAAACTTTGCGTTTGGAAGAAAAACATTTTGATGATTTCACAGCCCTCGCAGGAAGCGGGCCGGCCTATTTTTTTCTGCTGATGGAATCCATCGAAAAGAAAGCTCTCGAAAAAGGATTTAACGCCGATGCCGCCCGACTGACTGCGCTGCAAACGGCTCTCGGAGCCGCTTTGACGGCTCTTTCCGGAACGGAGAGTCCTGCGGATCTCAGAAAAATGGTAACATCCAAGGGCGGCACAACCGAAGCGGCCCTGGAAACCCTTGAAAAAAACAAAGTGCGTGATGTCTTTTCAGCGGCTTATGATGCGGCGGCGGATAGAGGCCGCGCGCTCAGGGGCGGCTGACTTTCAAGTTTGACAGGAGGTCAATGTGTTTGTCTTTGGGGAGTTTTTTAAAAGCCTTGCTTTTCTCGTCAACGGAGTCTGTCAACTTCTCTATTGGCTGATCTTCGCGCGTATCATTATTTCCTGGTTCCCGGTTGATCCTTATCACAGCATTGTCCAGTTTCTGCATCAAGTCACGGAGCCTATCTTGGCGCCTTTCCGAAGGCTGCCGCTTCAAATTGGGATGCTCGATTTGACTCCGCTGGTCGCATTTATCGCGATCCAGTTCCTGAACACGGTGCTTGTGCGGATTTTACTCAATATGGCCATGCAGTTGGGAGCTGCGTAGGGAGGGATGCCTATGAGGCCCCTTGCCGCAGAAAAATCAGAACTCCTCGCGAGACTCGATAAGACAGCGGAGTGGATGAGGGCTCAATGTTCGATGCGGCCTGAGATCGCGCTCGTGCTCGGGACCGGATTGGGCAAGCTCGGTTCTAAGATGAAGGTCGCAACGGATATTCCTTATTCGGAGATTCCGAATTTTCCGAACCTCGCAGGGGGTTCGCACCCTCAGGGAAGGCTCCTGCTGGGGACTCTGGGTTCAAAGGCAGCGGCGATCCTGCAGGGCAGGTTTCATCTTTACGAAGGATATTCGCCTGCTGAGGCTGTGTTTCCTATTCGGGCGCTTGCCCATCTTGGAGCGCGTGTCCTGATCGTGACCAATGCAGCGGGAGGAATAAATCCCGCTTATCGGCAAGGTGATCTCGTCCTGATCGAAGATCAGATGAATCTGATGGGATGCAGTCCTCTTGCTGGATCGAATGATGAGCGGGTCGGGCCTCGATTCCCGGACATGAGCAGGCCTTATTCGGCACGCTTGGCCGGTGCCGCCTTTGAGGCTTCCCGAAGCTGCGGGATAAGTCTTCAGCGGGGCGTCTACGCAGGAGTTCTCGGACCTCAGCTGGAGACGCGGGCAGAATACCGCATGCTGAGGACCTTGGGAGCTGACCTGGTGGGAATGTCCACGGTTCCCGAAGTGATTGCTGCGGTTCACATGAAGATGGAAGTTCTGGGGATCAGCGTTGTTACCGATATCTGCGACCCGGATCACTTGGAGCCGGTCGATATCAAGCAGATTGTGAAAATTGCTAACGCTTCCGGAGTGAAAATGGATAAACTTCTTGAGGCCGTCCTAAAAAAAATTTAAGGAAACTGAGCTTTATGTCAGAAGAAAAAGTTTACAAAGACACGCTGAATCTTCCTCAAACGTCGTTTCCTATGAAGGCGGATCTCGCACGGCGTGAGCCTGAAATGCTGCAGGAATGGGAGTCTTCAGCGCTCGCCAAAACGATCCGAAGCCGGTCTCAGGGCAGGAAAAGCTATGTGCTCCATGACGGACCCCCGTATGCCAACGGCCGCATCCACATCGGGCATGCGCTCAACAAGATTCTTAAGGATATCATCGTCAAATACAAAACCATGAGCGGGTTCGATGCCCTGTATGTTCCCGGCTGGGATTGTCACGGACTTCCGATTGAGCACCAATGTCTTAAAGATATGGGCAAACGTAAAGAGGAAGTTCAAAGAGTTGATTTTAGAAAACAGGCTCGCGCTTACGCGGAGAAATTTGTTTCGGTTCAGCGTGAGGAATTCAAGCGTCTGGGCGTCTTTGGAGAATGGGACCACCCGTATCTGACAATGAATTATGACTATCAGGCATCGATTGCCGGAGCCTTCCTGACGATTTTTAGGAAGGGCTACATTGAACAGCGCTTAAAGCCTGTTCCCTGGTGCTTTGACTGCGAAACGGCTCTTGCGGATGCGGAGCTTGAATATGATGAAAAAACATCCAAGGCGGTCTTCGTAAAATTCCCCCTTCACGCTGCTGACCTCAAGGCCCGGAAAATCCTGCCCGATGACTTTGAAGAAAAGCCCGTCTCGCTGCTGATTTGGACAACGACTCCTTGGACCCTGCCTGCGAATGTGGGTGCCGCAGTCAGTCCCAACGAGGGATTTGAATATATCGTGGCCGATTTGGGGCGTGAAGCCTGGATTCTCATGGCCGAGAGAGTCACGCCGCTTTTTCAAAAGTTTAAATGGGCCGAACCCTATGCGACATACCGGGTGCCCGGAGGCGGCCGATCGCTTGAAGGACTGACCTACAGGCATCCCTTCCTGGAAAGAACCGGGCGGGTCATTCTCGCCGATTACGTCTCGGCTGAGGAAGGAACGGGAATCGTGCATATTGCCCCGGGGCACGGCGAAGAAGACTATGCGGCCGGTTACCTGCAGAACAAGCTTGAAATTCTTTCTCCGGTAGACGAAAAGGGCAGATTCTCGGACGGCTACCCGGAGGCTCAAGGCATTCACGTTTTTAAGGCAAACGACAAGATTACGGAACTTCTCCAAAATCGCGGAATGCTCGCGGCAGAATCTCCTCATCAGCACTCCTACCCGCATTGCTGGCGGTGTAAAAAACCGATTCTTTACAGGGCGACGCCGCAGTGGTTCATGAAAATAGATCATGAGAATCTGCGCCGGAAAATGGCGGATGCAATCGCTTGCGGGATCAAATTTACCCCCGATTGGGGACGCAACCGGATTGGTGCGATGGTGGAATCCCGTCCCGATTGGTGCCTGTCGCGTCAGCGTTATTGGGGAGTTCCGATACCGATCATACGATGCACCCGCTGCTCCCGCGTCTTCGCGGAGGAAACGCACGAGCGGATCGTCAGCGCGTTCAAAGAACAGGGAGCTGATTTGTGGTTTGAAGCAGCTCCGGAGTTTTTCTTTGCCGGCGCTAAGGTCCCTGAGTGCTGCGGTGCGCAAGAGCTCAGCAAAGAAGAGGACATCATCGATGTCTGGTTCGATTCGGGCGTGAGTCACCAGGCGGTGCTTCGTTCTGACGGCCGTCTTTCCTGGCCGGCGGATTTGTATCTGGAAGGTTCGGACCAGCACAGGGGGTGGTTCCAAAGCTCTCTAACAACGAGTATGGCTCTCGAGGCGAGCGCCCCTTTTCGGGGCGTGCTGACTCACGGCTTCGTTGTGGACGGGGAAGGCCGCAAAATGTCCAAGTCGGCGGGCAATGTGGTAAGTCCACAAGAGGTTATCAAGGAGTACGGCGTGGACATTCTTCGTCTTTGGGTCTCTTCGTGCGATTATCAATTCGACGTGCGTCTGTCCAAGGACATCCTCAAACAGATGGCTGATGCTTACCGTAAAATCCGCAATACCTTCCGCTACATGCTTGCCAATCTTTACGATTTCGATCCCGCGAAAGACGCTGTTCATGCGGATCAGCTCCATCCGCTTGACCGATGGGCGGTCGAGCACACCAAGCGGCGCATTGCAGAAATCCGTCTTGCGTATGAAAACTTCGAGTTCCACAAGATTTACCGGTTGCTGCACGACCTCTGTTCTATGGATTTCAGTTCCTATTATTTTGATATTCTCAAAGACACGCTTTACACGGCCCGCCGGGACTCATTTCTGAGGCGTTCTGCCCAGACGTCGCTGTATGAACTTCTCAGCAGGCTGGTTAAAATAGCGGCCCCGATATTGCCCTTCACCTGTGATGAGGTTTGGAAGGCTTACCCTCTGGAAAAGGGGTGCGTTTCCGTGCATGCGAGCACTTTGGAGCCCGAGATTCCTTCTGAGAGCGCGCGTCTGCTCTTGGAGTGGGACCGTATCCGAGCGCTGAGAAATGCTGTGACATTATCCCTCGAAAAACTTCGGGAGACGAAGGTCATCGGCGCAAGCCTTGATGCCGCTGTGGTGCTTCATGCCGGGGGCGAGACGGCGCATCTTCTGCGGAAATACGAAAAAGAACTTGCGCGTGTCATGATCGTATCCCGGTTTTCTTTTTCGGACCTCGAGATCGCCGGGATGGAGAGAACCGAAGCTTCCCTAGGCGACGGAACCGGTGCATCCGTGGTTTTGGGAGTCAAAGTCGAAAAGGCACCGGGCTCGAAATGCGTCCGATGCTGGAATTATTCTGAAGAGGTCGGCCGATGCACGGAGCATCCCGGCCTCTGCGGTAAATGCAGAGACGCGGTCGAGAACTCGAGCGCCCGCGCCTCGGAATCTTAAGCGGAGTTCATCGATCAAGGAAAGAGAACGCTTAAACTATGGGCCTTTACCTTAAGAAAAGAAAACGGTTTCTCAAGAAGGTTCTGCTGGGCCTCATCCTTTTTTCTTCGGGTGCGGCGGTGTTTTCGGCCTTGTCACTCTTTTTAAAGCAGCGTGCCGGTTTGCTTTGGATTTCTCATCCTCTTTTTCTCCTGCTCATGATGACTCTGGTCAGCGTGACGCTCTATAAACCGCTGGATTCGGCGGTGACTCAAATATTCCGTAATTATTTCAACCGCAAAAAAACGTTCCGGCAGATTACCTTGATGAACTTGGCAGAGGAATTGGCGCTTATCCTGGATCTCAAAGAGTTGGCCAACCTTATTGTGAACAGCTTCGGAGAAGTGCTTCAGCTGAAAACTGTGGCACTCGCCGTGCCCTGCCGCATGCGCGGAGATTTCGAAATTACCGCGGCCTACGGCTGGAGCGTTTCGGATTACCGCAAAATCCGGCTCCCGGATTCCTCCGCCATGCTGACCTTCCTGCGTCAGAACGGACCCCATGTTCAGGTGCGTGAACGGGCTGTGCGTATGATGTCATGGCAGGACGCCAACAAGCTGACGCAGGATTTTGACGCTCTTCGCGCAGCCTGGATTATCCCTCTCTATGTGAAGGACGAATTGACGGGTTTTCTTGCCTTTTCTGCATTCTCTCCCGATGCCGTCTTCGACGAGTCTGATTTTCAGTTTTTCAGAGAATTTGCCCGCGGTGTAGCCAAATCCATACGCAACGCTTTGAGCGTGCAGGAGCTCAAGGCCGCCAACCATGAACTGCAGGATATCCAGTCCCAGCTCATTCAGAGCACTAAAATTAAAGCGATTGAGCAGCTCGCCACCGGCATAGCGCATGAAATTCATAATCCTTTGACGATTATCTCGGGCAAAGCTCAGGTTCTTCTTCTTAAGAAAGACCGCGCGGCTCTTGATCAGCAGGTTGAAGAGGTTTTAAAAACTATCGTGAAGCAAACGAAGCGGGCAGCCGATATTACACGGAAGCTTTTGATGTTCTCTCAGGGCTCAGGGGCCCCTAAGGAGCCGCTGAAACTTGAACAGATTTTGGACGATACGATTGCGCTGGTGTCTTACCAGACCTCTCTGGACGGCATCGAAATCGCAAAGACGATCGGCTCCGGAATCCCCAGGTTTTACGGGAATGTGCACGAGTTGCGTGAGGTTTTCCTCAATCTCATTCTCAATGCGGTGCAATCGATAGGGTCTCAGGGGCGAATTCATGTAGAGATGGTCTACCAGGCAGTCGACGAGATCTTGACGGTTCAGATTTCAGACACAGGCCCTGGAATTGACCAGGATCACATCGAAAAGCTCTTCAACCCGTTTTTTACGACCCGCCACGATGCTGTGGGTTTGGGGTTGTTCGTTACAAAGCAGATTGTGCACCGCTACGGAGGATCGATTCGGGTGGAAAGTCAGAAGGGAAGCGGAAGTTTGTTTATCGTACGCTTTCCCATCACGGCTTCCTCTCAGCCTATCGCTCAGCGGGAAGAGGCCGTCCCATTAAGCCTTTTTCCTGAGGGCCTGTGAAGCACGGAATTTGAAAAATCAGTCAAGGAGGCATTGTGAAGAAGCTTTTGGTGGTGGATGACGAGGAAGAAATCTGCGATTTCCTGAAGGCGTTTTTCGAAGAGCGAGAGTTCGATGTTCATACAGCCCATTCGGGAGCCCAAGCACTCGATTCCGTCAAATCCGCCAGTCCTCAGGTGGTTCTTCTGGACGTACATATGCCGGGCATGGACGGAATGAGCGTTCTGAGGCAGATCAAACAAGGCTATCCCGGAGTCAAAGTGATCATGGTGACGGCGATCGAGACTCAGGAAAAAATTGAAGAGGCCATGCGCCTTGGGGCTGACAATTACATCACGAAGCCCTTGAGCCTTGAATACCTTGAAAAAGATGTCCAAGAAAAGATCAGCCTTTTGACGGGTAAAAAATAAAGCATGATCTCTTCCAAAAGCCGTGTGGATTACCAGCAGGTTGTGCGCAGTATTTCGCAGAGCATGGTTAGGCTCCATAGGCCGGAGAGGCTTCTGAAGCTGATTCTGCGTTACCTGGACCGCGACATGCAGGTGTCGCACGCGGGAATGATGATCTTCAAGGAAGGCCGAGAGCATTTTATTTTCGTCGGCTCGAGGGGCAAGGGGAGAATTCCCGCTTCCCTCGTCAAATTCGAAAAAAACCATCCGCTTGTTACCTGGTTCAGCTCCACAAAGAATAAAAAAAATTCTGTCGGAGATTATCTCTCTTACCAGGGGCTTCAGCGCAATCTCCTGGAAGGCATGAAGAGCCTTCCCTCCTCAATTATCTCGGATTGGGAAAAGACGGCATCCGTGATGCGCACGCTCAAAATCGAGCTGGTTATCCCAGCCTATTTCAAAAAAGATCTCACGGGTCTTCTCCTGATTGGACCCAAGAAAAGCGCCAAAGCCTATGACGCTGATGAAATAGGATTCTTCGAGATTATTACCAAGGACTGCGCTATTGTCGTCAAGACCACAGACTATCAGCGCGAATTGCACGAAAAAAATGAGCAGCTGCAGAACCATCTCCGCGAAATTGAGGCGCTGAGACAGAAGGAGCAAAAGACCTACTACGAGATCATGCGCTCTCTGGCCAGCGAAGTTTACGCCAAGGACGTCTACACATTCGGCCACATCGGCCAAGTGGATCGGCTGGGCTATATGACAGCCAAGGAAATGGGTTTGGATTTATCCGGAAGGCGTAAGGATATTCTCTCTGCCGGACTGATTCTTCATGATGTCGGCAAGATTGGAATCCCGGATCATATCCTCAATAAAGCGGGACGATTGACGGAAGAGGAGTGGGCTGTCATGAAGACGCATGTCGATAAGGGCGCCAAAATTCTCGAGCCCCTCTCAGATTTCAGAGAAGTCCGAGAAATTGTGCGCAGTCACCATGAAAACTATGACGGCTCGGGATATCCCAGAGGGCTGAAAGGCGAGGAGATCCCCATTGAAGCGCGCATTGTCGCGGTCGTCGATGCTTTTCATGCGATGGTTTCCACCCGATGCTATAGTAAGGGCAGATCCCCAGAATTTGCCTTTGATGAACTTAAGCGCTGTGCCGGTAAACAGTTTGACCCGAGAGTTGTCGAGGCTTTCGTCAGCGCGATGAGCCGGGAAATGCGGAAGCGCGGTGTAGGGCAAATGGCCGAAGCTGCTCCGATTTGATCGATCGAGAATGCGACTGCGGTAAAAAAAGACGTGTTGCTCTTTTGCGCCGAGGTGGTTATAATCCCAACTAGTTCTTCAATTGCTGAAAAGGTGACTCAGTGCCTAAAAAAAAACCTGAAAAGAAATCCGAAAAGAAACCTTTCAAGGCAGCCAAGCCTGAAACAAAGGCTGTCACGCCCTCCTCTGAGTCCAAAGATTTTGGAAAGTATCAAAAGTTACTGGAAACCTTCCGTGAGCAAATAGCCGGAGATCTTCAGCATATCGAGGGCGACGCGCTCAACCGAAGCCAGCGCGATGCGGCGGGGGATCTGTCCGGCTACAGTTATCACATGGCAGACATGGCTACGGATAACTTTGACCGTGAGTTTAATCTCGGCTTAGCCTCCAACGAACAGAAGAGCCTCAATCTTATTGATGCCGCTTTGCGGAAAATCAAAGACGGCTCCTACGGTGTTTGTGACTTATGCAAGAAACCCATTCCATCGAAACGGCTGATGGCAGTTCCTCACGCGCCATTTTGCATCAGCTGCCAAGAGCTCGAAGAAAAGCAGAAACGGCCCGAATAATCCGCTTCGTATTTCAGGTTCTTCTTGTAGTCCTCTTCGATCAATCCCTTAAGCATCTCATAGTGAGCTGGCTTTCAGAGGGTCAGTCTGTGCCTGTCATTGCAGGTGTCTTTCACCTAACCCTTGTCTACAATACAGGGATTGCCTTCGGTCTTCTTCAGGATCATGGGGCCCTTCTGATTGTCTTCATAAGCGTAAGTCTGCTGACTCTTTTGTTTTTTTGCCGATGGATGATGTCTCAGGGGC
>VFQY01000040.1 GCA_018883425.1 Candidatus Omnitrophota bacterium
CCCTTAGACCGTCCTGCATCCTGAACGTCATAATTTCTAGACTCGCTGTCTTTGCGGCAGCGAGGCGCCTGCTTTTTTTATTCCGGGAGGTTTTCATGCGCTGGATGCCGTGGACGGCACTGTCCGTCCTCATCCTTTTTTTCTGTGTTCAAGCGGAGGCCTCAGTGTCCTCCGATACAGCAAGAATTCTGCCTGAAGTTGAAGTAAAAGCGAAGGCCCAGGCACGCTCTTTGACCTCGCGGGGTAAGGCAAGCGCCCGCGAGGCTCTGAACCTCGTGCCTGGAGGAACGTCTCTTGTGGACGCAGAGTCGGTTAAGCAAGGCCGAACCTCGACATTGAGCGACGCTTTGGGCTATGCGCCCGGAGTTTTTGTTCAGCCTCGCTTCGGTTCTGAAGAGTCTAGGCTTTCCATCCGAGGTTCAGGGATTCAGCGGACGTTTCACCTGCGCGGTATCAAGCTCTTGCAGGATGGGGTGCCGCTTAATCAGGCGGATGGCGGCGGAGACTTTCAATCGATTGAGCCGCTTGCGCTTGACCATATCGAAGTCTACCGCGGTGCGAATGCTCTTGAGCATGGCTCCACGACGCTTGGCGGTGCGGTGAATTTTATTTCGCCCACCGGATACGACGCGGCGCTCGCTCAGGCCCGGCTGGAAGCCGGAAGCTTTAATTATCTGCGTGAGCAGATCAGTTCCGGCGAGGTGCTCGGTCCCGCGGATTACTACGTGTCGCTTTCCGAGAGCCGTCAGGACGGTTTCCGTAATCACGCCGAGCAGTGGAATAAGAGGCTTTTCAGTAACTCGGGCATCAAATTTGGCGAAAACGCCGAAACGCGTTTTTACATCAGCGCGATGGACTCAAAGTCCATGCTTCCCGGCACGTTGACCCAGGCGCAGATGAAGCAGAACCCCAAGCAGAATGCGGCGGCGAATGCGACGGGAAATCAGAAGCGGGATTTTGATCTGGTCCGTCTCGCGAATAAAACCGTGTTTGACTGGAACGAGCAGCGCCTTGAGCTGGGAGTTTTCTGGCTTCGTAAGGACCTTTTTCATCCGATTTTCCAAGTGCTGGATGTTTTGACGGATGATCTTGGCGGCAGTGCGAAGTATCAGAACCGAAAAGATCTTTTTGACCGGAAGAGTATTTTCACTTTGGGTTTCAATCCGGCGTTCGGTTTTACCGAAGACCTTCGTCATACCAACGTCGGAGGACGACGGGGAACCCGTACTTCGGAAGCAAAGCAGAAGTCGCGCAACCTGGACTTCTACGGAGAGGAGCAGTTCTACGCGTTTGAAAAACTCGCCTTGATTGGCGGTGTCCAGTGGAGTTTTGCTTCACGCAAGTCCCGTGACAAGTTTCTTTCCGACGGCAATCACAGCGGAAATCCCACCTATCATGGCATCAGCCCCAAGGGCGGTCTCCGTTATGAATTCAACGAAAGAAGCCAAACGTTTTTTAATTTCAGCCGCAGTTTTGAACCGCCGAGCTTTGGTGAGCTGACGAACGTTACAGGCGGCGGCCTGCGGGAATTAAAAGAACAGCGGGCCAGCACGGTTGAAATGGGAACCCGGGGTCAGGAAGGTATCCTTTCCTGGGATCTTGCATACTACTATTCCTGGGTTGAGAACGAACTGCTCGGACTCAACGACGGTGCGGGCAATCCTCTTGGCACGGTGAACGCCTACAGCACGCGCCATCAGGGCATTGAAACGGGTCTCGGCGTGGATCTTTTCAGAGGAATCCTGGTCAACGATCAAGAGACTGCAGATGCAGAAGCCGGGGCTGCCGTGGAGGAAGATCAGCCTTTGCGGGAGGACCTTCTTGGTATTGAGCGTAATCCTCAGGGCCAGGACCGCGTTGTGCTGCGCGGCGTTTACAACTGGAGCCGTTTCCGGTTCGTGAACGACCCCGCCTACAGCGACAATCCTCTTCCGGGTATTCCGGAACATTTCACCCGTTTCGAACTTGTGTATGAACATCCCCGCGGATTTTATCTGGGTCCGAATGTGGAGTGGTCATTCAAACAGTACGCTGCGGATATGAACAACACACTGTTCGCCAAGCCGTATGCCTTGCTGGGTCTTAAAGGAGGTTACCGCACCAAGAAAGGAATTTCTTTCTTCGTGGAAGGCCGTAACCTGACCAACAAAATCTATGCGGCTACAACAGGCATTATCGCGGACGCGAGGGGGTTTGATTCCGCGCAGTTTTATCCCGGTGACGGCCGGAGTGTCTATTCCGGTGTCGAGATCCGATGGGGCTGATTGTCCCGCGGGTTGAGTCGGCGGAAGAATCCTCAGAAAAGTTCGGTCTCAAAACATCCCCGGATTCCTGGGCTGATCATCGCGCTTTGCGTGTCAGTGAGTCGACAATCGGACTCGTCATGAATGTGGTGACAAGGGCCATCACGACCATCATGGTGAAAATGGCGGGGGACAGGACGCCCAGGTCTAGGCCGATATTCAGCACGATGAGTTCCATGAGTCCCCGGGTATTCATCAGGGATCCGGCAATCAGGGATTCGCGCGTATTCATGCCGGACAAACGGGCCGCCGCAAAAGTTCCGCCGAATTTTCCCGCGACCGCGGTCAGCACGATGACGCCGCACGCGGCCGCGTGATCTCCCGCATGGATCAGGCCGAGCTGGGTTTTGAGTCCGCTGAGGACAAAAAACAGGGGGAGCAGGAGATGGGCGGCGGATTCGACCCGCCGCTCAAGACCTTCCCGTATTTCTTGTGACCGCGGTAAAACCGCGCCGGCAATAAAGGCTCCAAAAAGGGCGTGGATCCCAATGGCCTCTGTGACAGCCGAGGAGATCATAAGAAGCGCGGCCGCTTCGAAAATAAAATTTTTTTTATCCCGGTTTTTTTGCTCGAAGCGTTTTCGCAGAAAAGGTTTCACCGCTTTGAGCATCAGTAGAACGTAAATCAAGGATGCTGCCGCTGTCCAGCCCAGCGTATCCGGGGATCCTGAGCGGATGAACGCCGTGATGCCGGCAAGCAGAACCCAAGCCGTGACATCATCCGCGGCCGCGCAGCCGAGGATCAGTATCCCGAGCGGGGTTGCCGAAAGATTCTTCTCCTTCAGGATTTTGGCCAGGACAGGGAATGCCGTGATGCTCATGGCGATTCCCATGAAGAGACAGAAAGGCGCAAAGGCAATACCCTTGGGTGCATGCGAGGCATATAAAAAATACGACAGGACCGCGCCCAAAAAGAAAGGAAACAGTATCCCTGTGTGGCTGATCAGAACGGCTGAGAAAGCTTGCTTTTTGAGGTGACCCGTGTCGATTTCCATGCCGGTGAGAAACATGAAAAGACTTACGCCGGCTAAACTCAGAATTTCGAGGACGTGAAGAGAAGATGACGGGAAAAGCCCGCTGAGAAGATCCGGAAAAAAATAGCCCAGAACCGAAGGTCCCAAAAAAAGGCCTGCTGTAATTTCCCCCAGCACCGAAGGCTGCCCCAGGCTTTTGAAGACAAATCCGAAAATTTTCGCGCAGACAAGCGCTGCTGCGATTTGAGCGGCCAGCAGGAGCAGCGTGTGAAGGCGGTGACGGGGCGAGGTTTGGTCCGGGGGGGGCGGGGGTGAAGATTGTTTTTCATGAGCTAGGCCTGCCTGAGCGGCGGAAATTCCGGCCGAGGCCGGCAGTTTCTGGCCCTCGCGAAGAATGAGTGCCGTGCCCGCAAGGAAGGCGGCGGTAACAAGAGCGTAGAGTATCAGTGTTTTGTGCCAAGCCATAGAGGTTCTCATCATAACTTTTCCCTGCCCGCTTGGCTAGGGTGAGTTGTCTGTTTGACAAAAGAGCGCATGGCTCGAGCGGATGAAGTAAACATTCCCGCTGCCCGCTTACGTTTCCTGCTCACTGCCCCGAGAAAAATCCGGATGAGGAAACGTTTTATGGTATTCTGTCGCAGCCGCACCATCAGCAAATTCCAAAATTCCGAGTAAAGGAAAGCAATTCCATGAAGCAGAAGGTTCTCATCCTCTGCACAGGTAATTCCTGCCGGTCTCAGATGGCTGAGGGCGTGCTGCGTCATTACGCTAGTGCGCGCTACGAGGTTTTCAGCGCCGGAACCCGGCCCTCTTCAGTGAACCCTGTCGCTATCCGCGTCATGAAAGAAATCGGAATGGATATTTCAAAGCACGAATCCAAGCCGATGACGCTTTTCCTAGGGCAAGAGTTCGATCATGTGATAACGGTTTGCGGGAATGCTCAGGAGAGCTGTCCTGCTTTTCCCGGAGACTGCCGGCGTTATCACTGGCCGTTCCCCGATCCGCCGCACAGCCGGGAAGTGACCGAGACTGTCGTCGAAGAATTCCGCAAGGTGCGGGACCTCATTCACGAAAAATTCAAGACGATCGCGGCCGAGGGATTCCCGCAATGATTATGCAGGGGCTTTGGGTGCCGTTTGTCTCTGTTCTCGCGGCCGAGTTCGGCGACAAGACGATGATTGCTATTCTTCTCCTCGCGTCCAAAACTCGTCACCCGGCTTTTCTTTTGACCGGTGCCATGCTGGGGTTTTTCCTGGTGGACGGGGCAGGGCTCATTTTCGGCGCTTGGAGCGGCAGCGCTATTCCGGCGGAGTGGCTCAAATGGGCCTCAGGGGCGCTCTTTACCGGGCTCGGTCTGAAAATGCTTCTCGAAAAAACAGAGGCCGGAGAAGAGGATGTCCGCCATCATGACAAACACCCTTTGGCGGGCGGCTTTCTCGTCATCTTTTTGGCGGAGTGGGGTGACAAAACGCAGATTGCCGCGGCCCTTTTTGCTTCCCGTTTCGAGCTTTGGCAGGCCGCGCTCGGAACTTTTTCGGCTCTTTTAGCCGTGACGGCGGCGGCTATTTTTCTGGGGCAGTGGCTGGGGCACCGTCTCAAGCCCGGACTTCTGCAGAAATCAGCGGCCGTACTCTTCATTCTGATGGGATTGATGACGCTGCTCTTTTAGCCGCGGAGGCGGACTTCGTTGACAGCAATCGGACTTCTTATCATCTCCAACATTTTTATGACGTTTGCCTGGTATGGGCATCTGAAGTTCCGGCACGAAGCCCTTTGGAAGGTCATTCTAGTCAGCTGGCTTATCGCTTTTGCCGAGTATTGTTTCCAGGTTCCAGCGAACCGCATCGGGTCCTATCAATTCACGACAGCACAGCTGAAAACGATTCAGGAAGTGATCACGCTCTCAGTCTTCTGCGTCTTCTCGGTTTGTTATCTCAAGGAAGAGTTAAAATGGAATTACCTGGTTGCTTTCGGCTTGATGGCGGCCGCGGTTTTTTTCGTTTTCAAAAAGTGGTAACCGTGAAGACTCGGGAAGGAAAAGCCCGCCCCCTCCCCCTTATTTAGCGTTGGAGGCGGCCGGGGAAGTTTGTTAGACTTGCCGCCGCGGGAGGGTCCGGCTAGTTTATCCCCCCTCACCGCATGGTTTTAACAGCAAAGTTCCCGAGAGGAATGCTTGAAACGTATTTTAGGAATCGCTGCCGCGGGATGTTTGGCGGTCCTTGCGCTGTCGATGGACAGGGGAGAGAATCACATGTTTGCCGGAGAAAAAAAACCATCAGAAAAGATCGAGATTTTTGATCCTGTCTCAGGGAAACTTGAAAAACTTGAGCGGATCATCCTGGATGAAGCCGAGTGGAAAAAACGCCTGCCTCCCGACCGCTGCTACATCTTACGCAGTAAAGGCACAGAGAGGCCCTTTGGAAATGCCTTTGAGAAAAACAAGCAGGCAGGGCTTTATTCCTGCGCGGCGTGCGAGACCGCCCTTTTCCGCTCCAGCGCAAAATTCGATTCAGGCACGGGGTGGCCAAGTTTTTGGGAGCCGATTGCGCCCCAGAACGTTGTTTTTGAAGAAGATTTCTCGCTCTTCCACAAAAGAGTCGAAGTTTTATGCGCCCGATGCCGCGGTCATCTCGGGCACGTGTTTGACGACGGACCGCCCCCGACCGGGAAAAGGTACTGCATGAATTCCGGGGCCATGCGGTTCGAGGCTAAGGAAGAGAAGCCGGTCTCTTGAACCAGGCGGCCTCCGTTGTGAATTTTATTCAGACCATTCAACCAAGGATTCAGACGGTCCGATGAGCTCAGCACCAAAACGCTTTGAATCGTTGACTTCGAAAATGAGCGTGTCGATCCGCTGGAAACTGATTCTTTCTATCGCCATTCCTCTGCTGGGAATTTATCTTGCTGTATTGAAGATCGGCTACCATGAATTAAAGCGGGCGGCCACCAAGCAGATGGAGCGGTACCTGGCGGAAGTTGCGGCTCATTATGCCGAGGGCATCAACGGCAATATGAATGTCGTGGCTCAGACGGCCCGCTCCATGGCAGCCTTTGTTCCCGAGCATCCCGGTCTCTCTCAGGAAGAACTCTTTGCTATTCTCGAAGCTAATGTGCGTCAAAATCCTCTGATGTACGGAGCGAGCCTGGCCTTTGAGCCTTTCTCGATTGATCCGGCACAGAAACTCCTGGCTCCTGCGGTTTGGCGCGGCCGCGAGGCGATGGGACCCGATATGACGCTGCGGCGTATGAACGTCGGCCTCGAAGCCTACGACTATCTCCAGCGGCCCTGGTACAAGGATGTCAAAGCGGGAGGTGAGGCTGTCTGGATCGGGCCTTACGATGACGAGGGCGCCGGGGGAGTGATCATGGCGACGCATTCCGTGCCGATGACCCGAAAGGGGCTCTTTCTCGGGGTTGCTGCCGTTGAAGTGCATCTCGAGGAATTGCAGACGTGGACACCCAAGGCGCGCGAATTCGGCGATCTTTTTTTTGCGATTCTGACGCGCGACGGACGTTTCATATCGCATCCCAACCCCGACTTCATCATGAAGAAAAATATCTTCAAGATTGCCGAAGAAGAAAATCGGCCTGAACTGGCCGAGTTCGCGCGGCAGATGCTTTCCGGGGACAAGGGAGCCGCGCGCGTGCGTCAATACCCCTACCAGGAGGACAGCCTTTTCCTTTACGCGCCGATTGCCTCCACCGGCTGGGTTTTTACAGCGGCCGTTCCTGAATCGCGGGTGATGTCTCCTGTGTGGAAACGCCTGACCCAGTTTTCAGCCGTCATGTTTTTGAGCCTGGGCGTCATCCTGACGATTCTGGTCATCGGTTCCTCCGAAATTACTCGGCCGATCCGCAAACTTTCGCTGGAATTCCGTCGGGTCGCCGCGGGGGACCTCGAATTCTCCTCGCATGAAAAATATCCCAGCGACGAAATCGGTCAGCTTGCCGACAACTTTCACCGCATGGTTTTTTCTCTGCGCTCCTATGTGAAGGCGCTGACTCAGGAAACCGCCATGCGTGAAGCGGTTGAGAGCGAGCTGCGTGTGGCGCGCGAAATCCAGGCGTCGCTCTTGCCCCGCAAGTATCCGCCGTTTCCAGGCAGGACGGAATTTGATCTGCATGCCGTGAACGCGCCGGCAAGGCATGTAGCCGGCGATTTCTGCGATTTCTTTTTTGTTTCCGAAGAAGAGCTGGCGCTCGTGATTGCCGATGTGGCCGGCAAGGGAGTTCCCGCGGCGATGCTGATGGCGATCGCCCGAACGCTGGTCCGCGACACCGGAGAAGACCGTCTCAGCCCCGCGGAAGCACTCGGCAAGGTGGACCGCATTCTTTCGCGTGATAACGATCAGGGACTTTTTGTCAGCATGTTCTTGGCCTATTACCATGTCCGCAGCGGCGAGATCCGCTACGCCAACGCCGGGCACCCCCGCCCGTATGTGCTCTCACCTCAGGGAGCCGTGCGGGCCTTCGGCGAGGCTACGGGAACGGTGCTCGGCGCTTCCGCGGATAAGCCTTACGGAGAAGGTCTCGAAAAACTCGGGACGGGAGAAACCCTTGTCCTCTACACGGACGGCGTTCCGGAGGGCCGCAGTGATCAGGACGAATTCTGGGGCTATGCAAGGTTCGAAGATTTTTTGAAGGAAAACGCAGGTTCATCGCCTCAAGCTATTTGCGGAAGGATTCTTTTCCGGCTGGAAGAATTTCAATCCGGAAATCTGCGTGACGACGTCACGGCATTAGCCCTCAGGCGCAACGTTTAAAAAGGAGTATGACATGAGAATTCTCAAAGCATTTCCTCTGCCTGCCATTGTCGCTGCCGTTGCCGTAATGGCCCCCTTCCAAGAAGGGGGCTCTGCCGCGGATGCTGCAGATATTTACGGTTTCAGCGCGGATTCGATCGATGGAAAGCCCGTTGATTTGTCGCGTTACCGCAATCAGGTCGTGCTCATCGTGAATACGGCTTCAAAATGCGGATTTACTCCGCAATACGCATCGCTTCAATCGCTTTATGAAAAGTACAAGGACCGGGGTTTTACGGTTCTCGGATTTCCCTCCAACGATTTCGGCTGGCAGGAGCCCGGAAGCAATGAACAGATCCGCGAATTTTGTGATCTGCGTTTCAAAGTCCGCTTTGATCTCTTCTCCAAGATCAAGGTTAAGGGTAAGGACGCGCACCCGCTCTATCAATACCTGACAGGCGCGCCCGGCTTTGAAGGCGGAATCGCATGGAACTTCACGAAGTTTTTAATCGGCCCTGACGGAAAGGTTGCCGCACGATTCGGTTCCAGGACCGATCCGCTGGATCCCCAGGTCACAGAAAAAATCGACAGTCTTCTTTCGGGAATCCGATGACGTCATGCGGTTTTTCCTGAAAAGTGTGATCACCCTGATCGGTCTTATTCTGTTTTTGCTTTGTGCCTTGCGTGTTTTTTCCGACTATAAAACAGCGGAAGCCGAGCGTCTTTATCCTGCGCAGGGGAAATTTATCCAAGCCGACGGTTTGAAAATGCACTATGTTCGCAAGGGAAGCGGACGGCCCGTGGTATTGATTCACGGCAGTTTCGGGTCGGTGAATGATTTCACTTTTTCAATTTTCGATCGAGCGGTCAGTCTCTATGACGTGACGGCAATTGATCGCGCCGGGCACGGCTACAGTGAACGTTCCGGCAAGCCCATGGATCTTTTTGACCATGCCCGCGTGCTCCGCGAGGTTCTGCGGTCCTTAGGAATCCAAAAGCCCGTCATCGCCGGACACTCTTTGGGCGCCGGAGTCGCCTTGGCCTACGCTCAGGCTTATCCCGAGGATGCGGCTGCTCTGGTTCTTTTGGCGGGTTACGTTACGCCGTACGAGGGGCCGCCTCGCTGGATTCATAGGGCACCTGCTTGGCCTGTCATCGGAAAGGTTTATGAGAACACACTGGTCCAGCCGCTGGGCCATTACTTTCAGGATCAGATTGCACGGAGGGTTTTTTCTGCCGGGGTAGTCCTGCCGGAAGGCTACCTGGAGGCCGCCGGGGCCTTGGCCCGAAGGCCCAGGCACTTCAGCGCCAATGCCGAAGATATCCGCCTTCTTCCATCAGGTCTTGATAAGTTAAGAGAAGGCTTTGCGAAGATGACGCTGCCTGTGATTTATCTGGCCGCTGATAATGATGCCATTGCTCCCATGCAGAGGCATGCCGAGAGTCTGGCGCGTTTACTGCCGTCGGCGGAGATCCTCCTTGCGCCCGGGGCCGGACATCAGCCGTCCTTCACAGCGCCAGGCAAGGTCCTCGAAGCCTTGGACCTTGCCTGGCGAAGGGCAGACGAGCGGCTGACGCCTAGCCCGAAGGAACCCTCCGCGAATCCTCCAGAATTGCTTGAACTTCCGCTGCGCTAGCCCCGAATTCCCGGGCGATCCCGATAAAATCCCGGCAGATTTCATAGTTTTCAGCGATCAAAGCCTCCTTCAAGTAGAGAAGAGCCGTCAGCTTGACGGGGTGACGCTGAATTCTGATGTAGCGGCGGGGTTTTGGAAAACCGATTGTCTGTTTCATGTTTCACCTCTGGGTTGAATTGAATTAAAAAAAAAAACCCATGGCTTTGAGCCATGGGCTTAAGTTTGCTTGGACCAGATTTTATAAGAACTGCCTTACAGAACCGGCGCCAACCCCCTTAAACCCAAGGTCTCATGACGATGGGCTGACGGCATAATCCATGCCGTCGCCATGATCGTCATCATGGGTTTTACGCGTTTATAAAAATTCGTACGCAGAAGATTGAACACGGTTTTTCCTCGAATAAGATACCCAAATGGTAACGCATCAAAATTCAAATTGCAACAGCAGACTCAAAAAAAACCCCGCCCTTGACGGACGGGGGTTTTAAATTTAGAGACTTTCCGGGGGGGGGACTATTTACCTCGAACGACGTTCGCAGCCTGCTCGCCTTTCGGCCCGGGGACGATATCAAACTGAACCGATTCCCCTTCATTAAGAGTCTTAAATCCTTCTCCCTGAATCGCGGAATGGTGAACAAACACGTCCTTGCTGCCGCCGTCCGGGGTGATGAATCCGTAACCTTTTTGATTGTTAAACCACTTCACGACACCTTGAGCCATAGTTCTTTCCTTTATTCTTACAAGTGAAGCCGCAGGCTGCGTGAAAAACACGTTTTTAGCGCGTGTTTTTCTTTTTTCTCACGATTGAGATTGACCAAAAGCTTCACAACGGTTAAAAGCACCCGTAGTATAATCAATTCAAATTTGATGTCAAATGAGGGGCACGAGCCGATGGATGCCAAGAAAGTTGCCGATTCCAGGACCGAAATGAGTCAATTGATGATGCCCCACCATGCCAATCCCGGGGGAACGGTCTACGGGGGAACTATCCTATCGATTGCCGACAGTGTGGCCTATGTGTGTGCGGCCCGCCATGCCGGTCCGGGATGCGTCACAGTTTCGGTGGACAAGGTGGACTTTCATGAGCCCATCCACATCGGGGAGGTCGTAACTTTCCGGGCGTCAGTCAATTATGTGGGCCGAAGTTCGATGGAAGTCGGCATTCACATTACGGCCGAAGATCTCAAGAGCGGCACGAAACGGCATACCAACTCCTGTTATTTCACGATGGTTGCCGTGGATGCTCAGGGTAAAGCCGTGGAGGTGCCTAGGCTCATCCCTGAAACAGAGGACGAGAAAAGGCGTTACGCTGCGGGCGAGGCCCGCCGCCGCGCTGCCCGTGCGCAGATCCGCTCCTAACCCTCCTGAACCCGGAGAAGGCAATTCATGGAAACTTCTCAGAGTCTTTTAGCGCTCATCCGCCGTTATGTGGATTCGGACCCCGTCGCGGCGGCTCACAGCCTGGAAAGCCTTGCCGAAGAGGATGCTTTGGCGGTGCTCAAGGAGCTTCCCCCCGATTTATCCAGCAGGATCTTTCCCCATTTAGAACTGACTGCGGCGTCGGCTTTTTTACAAGAACTGCCCGCCGAACAACTCCCGCCTATTCTTGAAAGACTCGAACCTCAGCAGGGAGCGGCAATTCTCATGCACCTGACGCCGCAGGCCCGCGAAAAGTTTGTGCAGAATCTTCCGGCGAAACTTAAAAAGAGTGTGCAGGAGTATTTGGCTTATCCCGAGGACAGTGCGGGAAGGATGATGAGTACCGCGATGCTGTCGTTTCATGAGGACATTCAAGTGCAGGATGCCGTGCATAAAATTCGTTTATTGGCTCAAAAGCAGTACCCTGCTTCGTACGCGTATGTTGTGGACAACACCAACAGGCTCGTCGGCGTGATCAACATGCGCGATCTCATGCTGGCATCGCCCCAAGTGCCGCTCTCGGCCGTTATGAGGCGGGAGGTTTTTTCGGTGAACTGCTTCATGGACCGCGAACAGGTGGCCGACGAACTTGGGCGCAGAAAATTTTTTGCAGCGCCGGTTGTCGATCCCGAGGGAAGGCTTCTGGGGCTTGTTAAGGCCGAGAAACTCATCAAGGGGATTCAGGAAGAAGCCACGGAGGATCTGCAGAAGATGTTCGGCGCAGGCGGTGATGAACGGGCATTTTCCTCCGTGGGATTTTCCCTGAAGAAGCGCATGCCGTGGCTTGCTATCAACCTAGTCACGGCTTTCGGCGCGGGCGCGGTCGTTGCCTGTTTTGAAGGGATCATTGCCAAGATTACCGTGCTCGCCGTTTATTTGCCGATTGTCGCGGGCCAAGGCGGTAATGCCGGAGCACAGTCTCTTGCCGTTGTGATGCGGGCGATTGTGATGCGCGAAATCCGCCCCGGGGAAAATTGGAAGCTCCTTGTCAAAGAAGGAACGGTGGGACTGATCAACGGCGTGCTGATCGGTGTGCTGACGGCCGGCGCTGCCTGGATGTGGCAGGGAAATCCGATGCTGGGAGCCGTGGTGGCGCTGGCTATGACGGCCAATCTTTTTGCGGCAGGTCTTGCGGGCGCCGCGATTCCGATGACGATGAAGCGTTTGGGATTCGACCCGGCGCAATCCTCCAATATCGTGCTCACGACTGTGACGGATATTGTGGGATTCTTATCGTTTTTGGGGTTTGCCGTTCTTTTCCAGGACGCCCTGCTCTAGAGCCTCTGCGCTTCAGCGAGGTGCAGAAGATCCGCTTCCCGCAAGTTCCCGGCTCGAAGGAAAGGGGACCAGCTGGCCGTAAAAAGGATCGGCTCCGATACTCCCGTTCAAAGCTTCGACATAGGCCGCTGACGACACCCGCTCGAGCTCCTGCTTCGCCGCCTTCATGCGGTCTTGAAGACGAAGCTGCTCGATGGCCTCCGCGTGACTTTCTTTCTTGAGATAATCTTTCAGGTATTTCAAATGCCTCTCCCAGAGATGAATCTCACGGTTCTTGCGGGTCTCGAGACGCTCACGGTACCACTCGCTTGAGAGAACGGAGTCCCGGCTAAACATCGAACGTATTTCAGGTGAATTCAGATCCTTACCCTCGAAATGTCCGTGAACCATAATGTGAAGCAAGGCCTTGAGCGGAGGGCATGCGGCTTCGACACTGCCGTCTTTAAAATAGTTCTCAGCAACACGCTTTTGAGTGGCAACGATATTGCGTATGCCATCGGCGAACATCCTCAGGTCCTGCTTCTCGGGCGCCAGCATCTCGGGGCTGAAAACGGCATTAGGATTGTTGAAAATCCGGCCGAGAAAGGCATGGGCAAAGCGCGTCGTGATTCGGTAGCCGAGGATGCTGGCTTCGATCTCCTCACCCTCGTAAGTGAAGTTGCTGATTTTTTCGAGATAGCCGTTTTGGATGAGAAAGGCCGGATTGCGTTCCTCGACCGTCATGCGGGACCAGATCTCAGGGATGAGCAGACTGATGTCATGGTCCACCCGGATATTCGGCCCGATATGGCCGGCGGCAGTCGTGAATCCATGATAGTCCGTGACAATGTAGGAAACTAAGGCGTTATTCAAATCCACAATCGGCCACAATGCGTTAAAGGGTCCCTTCGTTAAAGCACCTTCCGACCCAAAACCTGTCGTCGAGGGAGATTTCCCCGTGACGCTGCAGATGAAATCCATGAAAAGCTCAGGGAGTTCCTGATAATGAATCGGGCTGTAAACGGCCAGTGGAGGGATCCCGTTCTTGAGGTCCTGCGGGTTGTTGCGCCGTCCGGGAAGAACCTCATTGACGGGGAAAATCACAGGATGTTGAGAAGGAATTTTCCGCACGAGCCGCGTGCCGATCTCGGCCAGATATTTCTGCCTGGGGTTCATCAAGTCGGGGCGGTTCTGAAGATAGCGGGGATTTTTCGAAGGTTTTCCGTCCACAAGACGCGGCTGAGAGGGAACCACGAAATAGTCTCCCGCCGGATCCGATACGAATTCCTGCACGAGCTTTTTGACAGGCTCCGTGTAGAGATCAAAACTCATCGCGTCGAGCAGCAGTTCCTGAGCATCGTAACGTGTTAAAGGCTCATAATTGGAGAGAAACACAGGGGCCGTGCAAAGATCGAGCTCGGCTTGTTTGTCATAACCCCGGTGAATCGCGTCGTCCGGTCTTTGGAAAAGACGGTACTCGGAGTTGATTACGATCTTGACGCTGGGGTTTTTGTACTCAGGATTCAGGCCCCTGAGCTGTGAAGCTGAAACCACCGCCGAGGCGGTGATGTCATCTTCGGCCTGGATTTTCTGAGCCGGGCTGAAGTCCTGCCTCACTTTATAGATGCGCCAGGATCCGTCTTTTTCCCGCCCGACCCGAAGGTAATTCGCAACCAGTTTGCGGCCGGCGTATTTGAGTTCATGGCCCGGATGACCGTTGATCATGTCGACGCTGAAATGTTCGCGCCAGCCGTTTCCCCAATCGGGGTTGTAATAGCGCTTCACCACGAAAACCATGTCCTTGATGTGAGGCGGAAGGGACGTGAGCCAAGTGTTGTATTCATCGGTAAATTCCGGGGACGGCGTAAAGAGTTTGATGACGGAGCCCAAGGAGCGTTTCGGGCTGAGAATCGGCCGGCTAGGTCGGTCGAGTTCCGGCCGCACGCGGAAACGGCCCGAGTAATCCCGGGCCAAAATCTCTGCGACAGTATCCATATCTTGATGCAGATTCGCTGTGAAGACTGGCCCCTGAATCATCGCGTCGACGATGGATTTCGAGATCTCCGATTTACCGCCTCCCGAGACGGTGCAGGGTTTATGGCATAGAGTCCCCTCGGCCACTGTCCCGATCAAAATCCAACTGTGGCTGCCGGTTTGCTTGCGCGCATGAATCCGGTAGCCTGAGGGAAGAACGTAGGTGTTGGAAGTCAGAAGCCTTATGCTCTCTGTCCGCCCTGATCGAACCCAGCTGATTTTCTTTTCCGGCAGATCGAATTTTGCGTCACTGGGAACGTAAACAATGTCTGCATAATTTTTATCAAGGGCGTATCCCTCAGGCAAAACATCCATGAAACCGCCGTAAAGACGGGCGGCCTCATCAAAGCTGAGATCGTTTTTGGTCAGAGATTCGTCGAGCGAAAATTCTTCGCCAAGATCATAGCTCGGAAACGCTATCGCGCCGCCGGCATGCTCCTCTTCACAGAGTCCGTAAAGATTCGCAGCGTAGCTGATCTGAGTCTTGACCTCCTTCTTGCAGTATCCGAAATAGTTATCCGCGATTACGGTCACAATGACGCCTCGTCCGTCACGGCAGGTTACTTTGAAGGCGCCGCCGTCGTTGTAGAGTTCATCCTCCTGCTTCCAGCACATCCCATCCCGGCGCTGCCGCTCGGTGGCCGCATCCCAGGAGGGCAGTCCGAGGTCCTTCTTTTTCAAAAAAACAAGGTGCGGCGCGAGGATGACGCAGCCTGTGTGCCCGGTCCAGTGCTCAGAGTCAAGTCCTGCGTCATTTTCCGGAAGGAAAGGGTCGCCTGCGTTTCCGAAAATGGACTCCACGAAATCGAGATTGCTAACGAGGTTGCCGGGCGCGAAGAAACGCACTTCCATGGATTTCTGGGGCATGAAACCCGGAATTTCCGGACAGACGATCGGGCGCATCAGCAAGGATACGAAAAGTTCGGCCTGCTTTTCCTGTGTGGACGTGAAGGGCAGCCGCATGAGTTTTGCAGGGGGATTGAGCGCTGCAGTCAAGAGGCGGCGGAACGTCAGTTTTGGAACCGCCTTCTTGTCTTCGGGAATCGGAAAGCCGCCTTCTGCCACATGAAACACTCCCTGCGTTGTTCGCCGGTCGCTTCGGGGATTGTGAAGCACGCCCTGTTTGACCCTGTAAGAGCTCACGATGTCGGAAGTAAAACTGTCCTGATCCGGCGGGAGCGACATGGTTCGCGCCAAGCCGTGACGGTCCAGAATCAGCGAATTTGCAGGCAGCCGGGCCGGAGTTTTTTCCTGCACATCTTTCAAATAGTCGTCTAGAAAATCCTGGATGCGTTTGTCGGCGGCCGAAAAATAATTGGAAAGAAGGCGGTTTTTTTCGCGGTGATTGTGAAGCAGCGGTTTTGCAATCTCGATTAAATCTTCATCGGTTTGACGGCCGTAGGCGGGATATCCGAGCGCAGTGAGCTTGAGATTGATGTACTGAATGACCCGTTCATCGCGCGCTTTCACGCCTGTGTTGTCGAGAGAAAACCCGATCTTTTTCAAGAGATCCATGGATGCCGGCCTTCTTTGAAAGGAGGATTAAACGAAAAAATTAGAAATATATTAGCGAAAACACGCCCATGGGTAAAGAGAAGATAATCGGCCCAAACCCCTGCAGCGGCTGCTTTGGCAGAAGATCACCAGCAAGATCGGTGCCTAACGGGCGATTGCCCGGGAAACGATCTTGACGGCTCAGCTGTCGAGGCACCGTTTTATGAGCCAGGCGTTTGAAAGAATGGAGATTTGCGCTTTCCTCTTGGCTGGGACGAGACTCATGTGCTGCCGCGCTCAGCATGCCGCAGCTTGCCTGAAACCGCGGATAGGTATTGATCAGGGGCGGCTTTGACCGGGCTTCATTTCCGAGAAGCAGGAGGTGAGTCTCTTCGGTCATCCCGGGACGCATGGCCAAACCGAGGCTTCAGTTTCTTTCCGCCGCCCGCTGTTTCATGGCGGTTTTAGAATCGAAGGCCTCCAAGCGGAACAATTTTGTTGTTTAATCCCACGGTTTTTGAAGGTGCGAGGGGAAACATGCTCGGCGGGGACAGAGAGAATTTGACCGCAATCTCTTCGAGGATTCGAGAGTAGAAATTCTTCGGGGACTCTGCGCGGCTGAAATGGCATATCAATTGCAAAGCCTAGAACATTCAGGGACTGTCCCTTTCAAGATTGTAGCCATGGAGGAAAAATCAATGAACAGATGGACGAAGTGGTTTTCATACGCTTTGTTGCTTCTGCCGATGTTCGGGTTGCTGGTTCCCGGCGCACTGGCGGATGACGGCGTTTCCAAAGAAATGTTTGCGGTCAACAACGTATGGATGATGGTAGCTGCCGCGCTGGTTTTCTGGATGAACCTTGGATTCGCCACTGTCGAATCCGGTTTGACCCGTTCCAAAAACACGGCGAATATCCTTTTCAAGAATACGCTGGTGCCGGCAATCGGCATTTTGACCTACGCCATCATGGGATTCAACCTGATGTATCCGGGCACCTTCAGTATCGGAAAAATTTTCGGGTTCGCAGGATTTGGTCTGGCTACCAACGATGCCGGCGTCACGAGTGCGTACAATGTCGGCTACACCTACTGGACGGATTTTCTCTTCCAGGCGATGTTTTGCGCGACTGCGGCCACCATCGTCTCTGGGGCTGTCGCCGAGCGTATCAAGCTGAGCAGCTTCCTGATTTTCACGGCCGTTTTCACGGCCCTTGTTTATCCCGTCATCGGATCATGGAAATGGGGTAAGGGCTGGCTCGACGGACTTGGTTTTTATGACTTTGCAGGGTCGACCCTGGTCCACTCTGTCGGGGGCTGGGCAGCACTCGCCGGTATTCTCCTTCTGGGTCCGCGCGCCGGTAAATACGTGAACGGAAAAATTCGTCCGATCATGGGACACAGCATGCCGCTGGCAACGATCGGCGTTTTTATTCTTTGGCTGGGTTGGTTCGGATTCAACGGCGGTTCGGTTCTTTCAGCGGATCCCGCCCTGGTTTCCTACGTTCTCGTCACCACGAATCTTGCGGCTGTCGCCGGTATATTGACGGCAACGCTGACTTCATGGGCTATTCAGAAGAAGCCCGATCTTTCGATGGTCCTGAACGGCTGTCTGGGCGGACTTGTCGGAATTACGGCAGGCTGCGATTCCGTGTCGATCATGTCTTCGGTGATCATCGGCGGCGTGGCGGGCGTTCTGGCAGTCCTCGGAGTTCTCCTCTTTGACCGTCTCCGGATCGATGATCCGGTCGGAGCTCTTTCCGTACACTTGGTCAACGGGGTTTGGGGCACTTTAGCTGTGGGGATTTTCAGCATGAACCCGGCGCACACGTTCACGGCTCAGCTGATCGGTGTGCTGGCATGCGGCATCACGGCCTTTATCGGTTCTTACATCATTTTCTTCGTGCTCAAGATAACGCTGGGAATCCGCGTGAGCGATCAGGAAGAACTTCGAGGTCTCGATGTGGGCGAACACGGCATGGAAGCCTACGCAGGGTTCCAGACATTCGTGACGCAGTAACGCGGACACTCAAAAGAGGAGACTAGATTTTATGAAACTTATTGTTGCGTATATCCAGCCTGAGGCGCTGACACCCGTCAAGCAGGCGCTCTATGAAAGTGAAGTTTTTAAGATGTCCGTCACAAACGCTTTGGGCTGCGGTCAGCAGAAGGGCTATCATGAAAGCTACCGCGGAGCTGATGTGGAAGTGAATTTGCTCAAGAAAGTGCGCATCGAAATCGCCGTCAATAACGAGTATGTGAAGTCGACGGTCGACGCGATTATTCGGGGCGCACGAACGGGTAAGATCGGGGATGGTAAGATCTTTGTTTTGGAGCTGGGCGAATGCATACGCATCCGCACGGGCGAGACAGGGAACGACGCTATCGGCTGATCACGGTGTGAAGGCTTGAGGAACGAGGGCCTCTCCCTTCCGGGGAGAGGCCCTTTTCTTTTTCTCAAAAAAACTTGTAGCTCCGAGGTTTCGACCTTATGCTGACGCCGGCAAAGGATACGGCATGATCGAAAAATTCAGCTTCGAGCTTCAGCTTGGAAAAATACGCAAGAAAATGATCTTCGTTAAGGCGGAGGGAGAAAAGCGTGAGCATGTCGTCTTAAAAGTTCTCGCCTACATGCTTTTTTTTGAGCCCGAGCTGAAAGTGGAGGTCGATATCGGCATGCACTACAAACCGGACCTCGTCGTGATGGCGCCCGGCGAGCATGTTCCCTCCGTTTGGATTGATTGCGGGCAAGTGACGATCCTGAAAGTCCAGAGCTTGGCAAGAAAGCTCAAGCATTCCCGGATTATTTTCATGAAGCAAACGCAGCGCGAACTGCAGCAGTTCAAAAAACTGATTGAGCGCAAGGTTGAAGATGAATCCAGGATTGAATGCATCGCCTTTGACGAGGGCTTCGTGCCAGAAGTCGCGCAGAGTCTCGAGAGGACGAATCAGGCTGTGATTTATCC
>VFQY01000122.1 GCA_018883425.1 Candidatus Omnitrophota bacterium
CTTCTCCTCACCCCACTGCGGCCGAGCAAGTGCGAGTATCGAGAAAAGGAAAACGAGCGCGATCAACAAAGCGCGGCTCATCCAATGCGATTTTTTATATCGGGGAATAAGTTTACCTTCAAGCATGGAGCGTTCCGCGAACCTTTTCATTCTGGATTCCCAGAGCCTCATCGAAAAGAAATGCACCAGAAGAACCGCAGGAATCGCCCAAAGATAAGCTAAATACTCTGCACGAAAAAATTGCATCACGGCACCTTCATCGCAACAGTGCGGAAAAGCAGGAATTCCAAGAACAGGAGCAATAGGGCCGGAATCAGGAAAAGATGAAAATACTCTTCAAAACTCCGGTACTCCTTAACCTTCACCTCGGTTTTTTCAAGCTCTCCGATTTTTTCGTAGATTTGCCGAAGCGCCGCAGGATCCCGGGCCCTGAAGAAAAGACCGCCCGTGATGTCAGAGATCCTCTTGAGCGTGATTTCGTCGATTTCGACATTCGCCTGGACATAACGCTTACCGAAGAGAGGATCATTGACCGGGAACGGAACCAGCCCGCCTTTGCCTACGGCGATGGTGTGAACACGCACGCCGAAAGTTTTGGCCAGCTCGGCAGCCGTAATCGGATCAATGTTGCCGGCGTTGTTCTCGCCGTCGGTGATCAGAATCGCCACCTTGCTTTTAGCCTCACTGTCGCGCAGACGGTTCACGGCTGTGGCCAACCCCATACCCACCGCCGTTCCGTCGGGGATCATGCCGATCCGGAGCTGCTGAGTCAATTCAATGAGAATGTCATAGTCCAGCGTCAACGGACATTGCGTGAAGGCTTTACGCGCGAACACGACGAGCCCTACCCTGTCATTTTCTCGGCCCCTAATAAAGTTGATCGCTTCCTGCTTGGCGACCGCGAGGCGGTTTTCAGGCTTGAAATCCTCTGCAAGCATCGATCCGGAAATATCCATCGAAATGATGATGTCCACCCCGCTGGTCTGATATTCCCTCTCCGCCGCAATTTTTTGCGGTCTCGCAAGTGCGGCGATAAATAGACAGAGCGTCAGCGCTCTGATCCACGGGCTAAGTCTGTAGAGAATCAGACGGGTTGAAATGCGGGGTCTCTGGAAAACGCCCGTTGCCGCGAAAGGTATGCGCGATGACGCTTTACGCCCTGCAAGCCAGAAGAGCAAAGGAATCACCGCGATCAGAAGGAAGAGAGCGGGATGTTTAAATTCCATCGCCTGATTCCTTAGGTTTCGAAGCCTCGATAATTTCGACTGACTGCTTATTGATATGCAGCACGTCCGCGGGTTCCGGTTTCCACTTGGCAAATTTGGCTAAATCCGCGGCTTCCAGAACGTCCCTAATCTTGTTTTTTAGCTCGGCTGACGCAGAAACATCTTTAAACAGCCGCACGATCTCCGCGGTGGTGGATTCAACGGCCGATATTTTGTAACGGCTCTCCAGAAAGATGCGCAGGATTTCAGACAGGCTGAAGTAATACTCTTTGATCTTGCCTTGCCGCAACAGTTCAGAGTCAAAAAGCCGATTGAGTTTTTCCATGGCTTCCTGCTCTGGACTGAGAATAAGCTTGGGAACCGCGGGCTTCATTTTTCGGCTGTTCCACCATCGGGCGAAAACGGGACCCGCAATCGCGAGCAGAATTGCGGCAACCGCCGCCGCAATGCCGGCGATCTTGAGGGGGATCGTCAGTACGGATTTGATACCGCGGATGTCCGTCGCAGGTTTTCCGTCGCCCACGCTTTTGACTGTAATGAAGATGCGGTTCGTCTCGATTTTTTTTATTTCCTCTGCCTTCGAACCTTTCTCGTCCCCGCCCTTCATGCGGTATTCAACGGCCACCGGATCCAGAATGTATTCCCCAAGCTGAAAAGCGGTGAGCGTGAATTTACGGCCCGTGATGTTCATGCCCGCATCTTCTGTTTTCACTTCCTCAATTTTTTTGATCTGAAAGATGTCCTTAGGAGGATACGGAATCGATGAAAGGACCTGAATCCCGGGGTCGCTTCGGATCATGATGCTGTAAGTGACGGGATCCCCGATCGTGATCACAGCGCGGTCAACTTCGGCTTTCACAGAGATGGGACTTTCATCACCCGCATGCAGAGAAGCCGCCAGCGCCGACAGGAGAACAAGGCTTCCTACGCGAATCTTTTTTTTCACAGGCGTCTTTCCCGGATTTTGAAGAATTTAATCAGCGGTTCAACATAAGACCCTTCCACACTGATCTCGATGCGGTCGATACGGAGCTGTTTGAAAAGCTTCACTAATTTCTCTTGGCGCTCTCTGGCCTCTGCTTCGAACTCCCGCCGCAACGCCGCGCTTCCCGTGTCCACGAGATACGCCTGTCCGGACTCCGCATCCACGAATTCAACAAGCCCCATATCCGGCATGATACTCTCTCGTCGGTCCTTGAGATGAATCGCGATCACATCGTGCCGCTGAGCCAAAATCTTCAGAGGCTTTTCGAAGGAGGAATCCATAAAGTCAGAAATGATGAAGATGACTGCTGTTCGGGAGAGCGTTTTGTGCAGATACTCGATCGATTCGCTGAGCCGCGTCTTCCGGCTCTGCGGCTTGTAATAGAGTATTTCTCTTACCACGCGCAGAACGTGTGTCTTGCCTTTTTTTACTGGAACAAATTTTTCAACACGGTCCGTCGCAATCAGGAGGCCGGTCTTGTCATGATTTTGGACGGCCGAAAACGCCAGCAGCGCAGTGATCTCGGCAGCGACCTCGGACTTCAAGCGTTTACCCGTACCAAAATATTGGGAGCCGGACATATCCACGAGAAATAGCACGGTCAGCTCGCGCTCCTCGGCGTATTTCTTGATGAATGTCTTTTGGCTTCGTGCGGTCACGTTCCAGTCGATCGATCGGATATCATCTCCAGGCACATACTCCCGCACGTCCGCGAATTCAATACCCTGCCCCTTAAAGACCGATTCATATTCCCCGCCGAAAAGGTCATTGACAAGCCGCGTGGTCCGGATTTCAATGAGCCGGACTTTTTTCATCACTTCTTTAGGGATCATGGAACCTCAACCTGATCAAAAATGGCCTTCACAATGTGCTCAGAGGTCATCTCTTCAGCCTCAGCCTCGTACGTGACAATCACGCGGTGCCGCAGCACATCCATCCCGATCTGCTTGACGTCGTCGGGCGTAACGTAACCTCTCCCGCGGATGAAGGCATGGGCTTTGGCCGCCCGCGTCAGCATGATGCTCGCACGCGGAGAAGCGCCGACAGAGATCAAGGGCTTAAGATTCTCGAGCCGATATTCCTGCGGAGCCCTTGTGGCAAACACAAGGTCCAGGATGTAATCCTTCACTTTTTCATCAATGTAAATCTGATTCACAATTTGCCTGAGTTCCAGAATTTTCTGAGGATCCATCACCGGAAGCACTTCGATTTCCCTTCCTGAGGACATCCTCTCGAGGATTTCCTTCTCTTCTTTCTTGGTTGGGTACGTCACCACCAGCTTCAACATGAATCGGTCGACCTGGGCTTCGGGGAGCGGATACGTACCTTCCTGTTCGATCGGGTTCTGCGTTGCCAGCACTAAGAAAGGCTTGGGGAGCATGTAGGTTTTCTCGCCGATGGTGACCTGCCGTTCCTGCATGGCCTCGAGCAGGGCGCTTTGCACCTTCGAAGGCGCGCGGTTGATTTCGTCTGCGAGTACGATGTTGGCGAAGATTGGACCGTGTTTGACGCTGAAGTTTCCGTCTTTGGGACTGTAGACCAGAGTGCCCACCACGTCGGCAGGAAGAAGGTCCGGAGTGAACTGAATGCGCTGAAAATGACATCTCACCGCTTGCGCAAGGGTTCTGACGGACATCGTCTTGGCAAGCCCGGGAAGCCCCTCGATCAAAATATGTCCATCAGCCAGGATCGCGATCATTTGCCGGTCCACCAGGTATTGCTGACCGACGATAACCTTCCCGATTTCCCGTAGAAGATCCTGAATGATCGCGCTCGAATCTTTGACCTTCGCGTTGATTTCTTTGATCGATATGTTTTCCATGCCTTCCTCCTTATACGAACCGTTAAACTATTTTTGTACCGGCCTGGCCGTCCACAATTTTTCGTCTCTCAATCCATGCGGCGGACTCATGAAGCAGATCCCGGACTTCTGAAGCGCTCAGGGCTGTTCCGCTGTAGCGCGCTTCGCGGAACTTCTCGACGATCCGGCGGACTTTTTTTTGCTCTCCGGAATCCATTCCCGCTTTTTCCATCTGAAAATCCAGATCGCCCAACTCAAAAGCGGGCGATGCCAGATTGAACTTTTGCTGGAGATAGGCATGAAAGACGACGCCCCCCTTGGAAAGAGATTCCTGATCGGATGAGATC
>VFQY01000002.1 GCA_018883425.1 Candidatus Omnitrophota bacterium
CCCCTCGGGCGATTTTTCAAAAACATGCAGCCCGCGCTGCTGACTGCGCTGTCAACGTCTTCATCGTCTGCCACGCTGCCGGTCAGTTTTGAATGCATCGAAAAAAAAGAAGGTATTTCAAAAGAGGTGGCAGGTTTCGTCCTGCCGGTGGGGGCGACCGTCAACATGGACGGGACCGCCATCTATGAAGCCGTTGCCTGCCTTTTTATCGCCCAGGCGATGGGAATCGAGCTAAGTCTCTCGGCTCAGGTGGTTGTCTTCTTCACAGCAGCCCTTGCCGCAATCGGTGCGGCGGCTATACCGAGCGCAGGACTCATCACGCTTGCGATTGTGCTGACGGCCGTCAACCTTCCTCTCGAAGGCATCGGCTTCCTCCTTGCTTTCGACCGCCCGCTCGACATGTGCCGAACGGTCGTCAATGTGTGGGGGGATTTGGTCGGCTGCGCCATTTTGGAAGAGCAGGCCGGGCCGAAGGGCAGCCCGCAAAAAAAGGAGATTCATCGATGAAGGCCATTCGTGTCGATCAAGCCGGCGGACCCGAGGTTTTAAAACTTCAGGACGTTCCTGATCCCGTTCCGGGGCCGGGCGAGGTGCTTGTCAAAATTCATGCCGCGGGTGTCAATCCCGTGGATACGTATGTCAGAGAGGGGCTTTATCCGCGTAAGGATGGTTTTCCCTATACCCCCGGCTTTGATGGTGCCGGCGTTGTCGAGGCCTCGGGTCTCGGTGCGGAGAGGTTTCAGCCCGGAAGCCGGGTCTACATAGCCGGTTCTCTCACCGGAACGTATGCCGAACGCGCGCTTTGTCTTGAGTCCCAAATTTATCCCCTGGCGGAAAACCTCTCCTTCGAACAAGGAGCTGCTGTGGGGATTCCTTACGCTACGGCATATCAGGCACTTTTCAGCAAGGCCTGCCTGAGGCCGGGCGAGACAGTCCTTGTCCATGGAGCCAGCGGCGGTGTGGGGCTTGCGGCTGTGCAGCTGGCCCGGGCGCTGGGTGCGTCGGTTATCGGTACGGCGGGGACCGAGGAGGGCCGCAGGCTGGTGAAGCGCGAAGGCGCTCATCACGTTCTTGATCACCGTGCTCCGGGCTATCTTGAGCGCGTGATGGAGCTGACCGAGGGGCGGGGAACGGATGCTGTTTTGGAAATGCTCGCCAATGTCAATCTCAGTGCGGATCTCTCGATTCTGGCTCATCGAGGCAGGGTCGTGGTGATTGGGTCGCGGGGAAAAATCGAAATCATGCCGCGCGATCTTATGTCGAGAGAAACGACCGTCACGGGGATTCTAATTTTTGCCGCGACGCCGCGGGAGACGTCGGAAATTCATGCGGCCTTGAACGCGGGATTTGAGCAGGGAACTTTGAGACCCGTCGTCGCGCGAACGCTGGCGCTCCGCGAAGCTCCCCGGGCCCATGAAGATGTCATCCATGCGCCTGCCCTTGGTAAAATCGTACTCCTTCCCTGATCGGCCTATGCCTCTTGAAAATGCTTCAGAAAAAATGAGGGAAAAATTAGAAGAGACGGCGGTCTTTTTACGCCCGCTCAACTATTTCTGGTTCAAGGAAATGCGGAGGCTTGCAGCGGGAGACGGCACTGAGGCTTGGCGCGCCGAGATCGCTCAGGCGGTTTGGGGGCGGAACAGTCTTGCCGGACTTTTCATAAGTCCGCCCAAGGAAAGAGAACATTTCGCTTTGCTTCTTAACGAGCTCAAAGAAGCCTTTGAGCGGCTCAAATAAGGAAGAGATATGGGACAAACTGTCAGCGAGTGGATTCAGCAATGTCATGGCACGGCGCGGGAAAAAGGTTTTTGGGATAAGCCTCGGAATGTCGGCGAGATGCTGATGCTGATCGTCTCCGAGCTGGGCGAGGCCGTCGAAGCGCACCGGATGAATCGCCGCGGGCTGCTCACGAAGGATACTTTCGAAGATGAACTTGCGGATACCGCCATACGCCTCTTTGATCTTTGCGGGGGTCTGGGAATTGATCTCGAAAAACAGATGGACTGGAAGGCCTCGTACAACAAGGGCCGCGAAGCGCGGCATGGAAAAAATTACTAAGCGCGTGAGAGTTGACGCTTTTCAACATTGCCTTTAGAATCCCTGCGCTTTTAGGTACAAAGAATTCTCCGTCTCCAACGGAACGCTGAAGCCTTTGTCCGCATCGTGGTCAGCGTCTGGTCTCCGGCCCCAAGTTTTTCTGCCGAGTCGTCTTATAAACGGAGAGGTCGCATAATCCGGTATTGCACCGGTCTCGAAAACCGGCGGGGCGCAAGCCCCTTGAGAGTTCAAATCTCTCCCTCTCCGTTTATTATTTTTAAAAGCCCCGCACAGAGAAGAACATTGAGAAACGCACGGCCTGGATGCGTTTCCGGAGTGTCCTGACAACAATAAGAATTCAGAGAAAGTCAGGGCTCCCTCTGGCGTTTATTATTTTCAAAAGCCCCGCACAGAGAAGAACATTGAGAAACGCACGGCCTGGATGCGTTTCCGGAGTGTCCTGACAACAATAAGAATTCAGAGAAAGTCAGGGCTCCCTCTGGCGTTTATTATTTTTAAAAGCCCCGCACAGAGAAGAACATTGAGAAACGCACGGCCTGGATGCGTTTCCGGAGTGTGTCCTGACCGCAGCTTTTTTTCCTTCCGCGGGCCGTTCTTGATTTCAGCCGCATAAAAAGGTTTCCAGCTGGCGTTCCCGGGATTAAAATAAAATTATGCACGATCTTTTTTTTCTCCAGGACCTTGCTATCGTCATGACGATCAGCGCCTGCATCATGATCGTGTGCAGGCATTTCCGTCTGCCCGTTGTCTTAGGCTACATTCTTGCGGGCATCCTGATCGGTCCGCACACACCGCCTTTTCCGCTTGTTCAGGACCTGCACAACATTAAAACCATGTCGGAAATGGGAGTGATCTTTCTTCTCTTCACGATCGGCTTGGAGTTTAGTCTCACCAAACTTAAGAAGGTCGGCACGGTGTCGGTCATCGCGGCGACGCTTGAAATTCTGCTGATGCTCGGTATCGGTTTCGGGCTCGGCCGAGCCTTCGGCTGGAAATTTATGGACAGCCTTTTTCTTGGCGCCATTCTCTGCGTATCCAGCACGACCATTATCGCGAAGATCCTTCTCGAGACGAAAAAGGTGGGCGAGACGTTTGCCCAAATTATCCTGGGAATTCTGATTGTTGAAGATCTTCTCGCCATCGTCATCATCGCTGTTTTGTCCGGTATCGCAGTGACGGGTTCGCTGGAGATGGCGGCGATCGGAATTGCGATGATGAAGGTCGGCGCGTTTATTGCGGCGATTCTTTTGGCGGGGTTTCTGATTGTGCCGAGGTATTTACGTCACGTGGACCGTTTCAAAAGCCCCGAGATGATGACGGTTTCCGTTCTCGGGCTCTGCTTTGCCGGATCCCTGGGGGCAGCCAAGATGGGTTTTTCCGTAGCTCTCGGAGCTTTTCTTATGGGGGCCATTATCGCCGAGACTCGGCAGGCGAAGGCCGTTGTCCATCAGATGGAATCCTTGCGCGATATGTTTACAGCCATTTTCTTCGTGTCCGTCGGGATGATGATTAAACCTTCCGTTCTGATTGAGCTCGGCGGACCGATTCTTGTCATTACGGCAGTGACGATCCTGGGTAAGGTGATCAGCTGCTCTCTGGCGACCTTTCTTACCGGGTATAATTCTGAAATTTCTCTTCGCGTGGGTTTGGGCCTGGCTCAGATTGGTGAATTTTCTTTCATCATCGCGAGTCTGGGACAGAACACAGGGGTCACCAGCGATTTTCTCTATCCCGTTGCCGTTTCTGTGTCGGCGGTGACGACACTTTCTACGCCTTTTCTGATGAAAAATACCCTGACCATCATCGAGACACTTCAGCGTGTCACGCCTAAGCCGCTCTCGACTTTTTTAGGTCTCTACACGGCCTGGGTCGCCCGCGTGAAGATGCATGCGCGCGAGAACCCGGTTGAGGAAAAAGCGTTCGGCGCCCCAGAGTGGATGAAGCTTGCAGGTTATGCCGCCGGAGCCGTGCTTATTTTCTTTGCGCTCTCGCAGGCTCGTCAGCGGTGGAGTTTTGTTTCCGATTCTTTCTATTGGATCGCCGCCGGTGTTCTCATGCTGCCCATGCTGATCGGTGCCGCGGCAGTTCTCGACGGCGCTCTTTGGCGGGTGGTCTCAAGACGGCTCCGGCCTTCCGAAAAAACGCACGAGATCCCGCGTTTAATCCGCAGGATGCTGCGGTTTTTCATGCTATGCACGGCCGGCTTTTTTTTCTTGGTTCTGGCAGCGATGTTTACGCCCGCTCTTCCCTGGGCCAGCGCCTTGATCGGTCTCATCGCTTTGTCGGGGTTTTTTATGTGGGGTTCGATCCGCAAAGTCCATGAGAAAATCGAAAAGGTGATTGCCGGCATTTTCGATCCGGATCTGCGCCGCGAAGAGGTGAATGCCGCGCAAAAGGATCTGGTGAGACTTATCCAGGAGGATTACCCGGGCGAGGTGCACACGGAAGATTTCATGCTTCCTTATAAAGAATGCGGGATCAACCGGACCTTGCGTGATCTGGAATTACGCTCGAAAACCGGGGCCAGCGTTGTTTCGATTTACCGGGACCCGGAATCGATCCCTAATCCGCCCCCTGACACCCGTCTTTTACCGGGAGATGTTCTGCTGCTCATGGGGCAGTCAGACCAGCTGGCTGCTGCCGTCACATTTCTGCAACAGAAAATCAAGGAGCCGTCGGCTCCGATGCGGGCTGGAAGACCCAGAACCCAGAGAGTAAAATTGGCGGCAGGATGTCCGGCGTGCGGATGCAGGATTCGTGAAGTTCACTTGGGCCGCCGCACGGGGGTTCAAATTTTGGGCCTGAATCGTCTTGGCCGCGAGACTCCGTCACCTGATCCGGACACGATTCTTGAGGCCGGTGACGAGCTGACGCTTTTCGGTTGGGAAGACCAGC
>VFQY01000003.1 GCA_018883425.1 Candidatus Omnitrophota bacterium
ACAGGACAATCCTCCCCCGGGCGAATGAGGTCAGAGATCCTTCCCCATCGATCGCTCAAACGGCAGGCTTACTGCCCGGACTGAAGAGTTCGGGAAAACTCTGAGTGATCGTTCCCGCGCGGTAACTAGATTGATAAGCACGAACGGCCTGCCGGGAGGCTTGATAGTGAGCCTCAAGTGCAGCCAGGGGCGCGGCTTGTTGTTTTTCCTGCAGAATGACCCTGGCATCACGGACAGCGGAGGTCAAAGCGCTTTCCAGGTCTTTCAGCGTGCGTGCGTTAAGACGGAAACGCGGTTCAGCGCTCTGTTGTACCGATTCCTGAAACGCTTGCAAATTTCGATCGCCGCGAATTACCGCGTCAACAATTTCCCGCTCGGTCGGTTCGAGCTGGAAGCCTTCAATCTTCAACGCGGCGGCTGCGTTCGAGGACTCAGAATCTTCCGGAAGCTCCAACTCAGCCGGAACAGCCCAAAGGCCTTCCTGCTGTCTCTCCTGCCTTTTCGCGGCGGAAGGACCGGCCGTTGACTGGGCTGCGCCCTTCTTCCAGAGATTTTCAGGCTTTGTTGGAGCAGTTTCCCGGGCCCTTTCAATCTTCGCGGCGGAAGGAGCGGGTGCCGGGGCGGAAACGTCAGTTTGGGTAAGGATCCTTTCGGCGTTGCCCGGTTTTTCTCCCGGAGCTCTTGCGGCCTCTTGCCGATTGCTGAGAGTCTCGCGGTCGGACGTATTAGACGGTCCACTATGAAGCTTCACACCGGCGATGCGTATTTCGCCCGCAGGCGTCATGGCGGGATTCGTCTCTCCCGTCCCTTGCTCCCCCGCCAGGGTTGTGTAGGTAAATTGCACGGGTGTTGCCGCAGTGACACCCCCGCGTTTCATTTGCTCCAAGGTCATTTCTTTTCGAACCGCGGGTTTCACGAGCGCAACCTGCACAGGCGATTTCAGGGCTCTGCTGAGGCCCTGTTCGATCGCCCCTATGAGGGCTTTTTCCGGGGATGCTGAGGCGTCCCTCTCTTTAGGGTATGCATCCGCTTCTCGTGAGAGCTCGGCAGCTTTCAGCGGAGATTCCTCCTGATCGTAGCGCTTAGCCGGGGATTCACGGGGCCCCGATCGGCTGAATTTTTCCGATGCCTCATCTTTGTTTTCAGCCCCGGCGGGCACGCTGTTCGCGTTACGATTCTCGGAAGTTTCTACCGGATAAAGTTGTGCACCGGCAGTACTCGAAAGCCCAAAGCATCCGGCGAGGAGCGCTAGAACGAAAGTATTTGTAATCGACGATCGTGTCATGAGTTCACCTTTGAGGCCGCTAAAGTTTGATCGGGGTTCTTTAACCACAGAAATATCTTTTCCAAATATAACTCTTCTTATAGCGATTACAAGTGACGAAGATCAAAAAGAATCAAAAAAACAATATCTTGATTCGGGCGGCGAAGTCTGGACCGGTATGGCCGTTCTAACTCTAGGCCTCTCAAAAGGATAAGGAATCACTTGATTAAAGGGCGGGTATTCCGCATCATACGAATGACTCAAAGCCGTTTCTTCACCTGCATGCCCCGCTAAGGAAAAAATTCATGGATTACGTCATTTATGCCAGAAAATTCCGACCCCAGAACTTTGATGAGGTTGTGGGTCAAGAGATCGTGGCAACGACGCTTAAAAACGCCATTCGTCAGAAAAGGATCCCGCAAAGTTTTCTTTTTTTTGGACCAAGGGGTGTGGGTAAAACCTCGGTTGCAAGAATTCTGGCCAAGGCTCTGAATTGCGCCCAGGGCCCCACAGAAGATCCCTGCGGAAAATGCGTCAGCTGCACCGAGATCGCACGGTCGAGCTCGTTGGATGTTATGGAAATCGACGGGGCATCCAATCGCGGGATCGAGGATATCAGAAGCTTGCGGGAGACGGTAAAATTCAAACCTGCCCATGGCAATTTCAAGATCTTCATTATCGATGAAGTTCACATGGTTACGGTCGAGGCTTTCAACGCGCTGCTCAAAACCCTGGAAGAACCGCCGCCCCATGTGAAGTTCATTTTCGCAACGACGGAGTCCCACAAAATCCCGATCACGATTCTGTCGCGGTGTCAGCGGTTTAATTTCAGACGGATCCCGACCCCGGAAATTGTCAAAAAACTCGAAGAGATCGTTCAGGCTGAAAAAATTCAGGCTGAAAAAAACGCGCTTTTCTGGATCGCCAAAAATAGCGACGGAGGTCTTCGCGACGCGGAAAGTCTGCTCGATCAACTGGCCAGTTTTTCTGACGGAAAAATCAAGGAAGAAGATGCTCTCTTTCTTCTAGGGCTCGCTTCCGAGGAGCATTATTTCAGCGCAGTCGATCTGCTGGCATCCAAGGATGCGAAGGGACTTTTTACTCTCGTCGCGCAGCTGTATGACGGGGGCAAGGATCTTGCTCTTTTTTCCAAAGAACTGCTGGAGATTTTTCGTCATCTTCTTTTGCTGCAGTGCGCGGAGAAAGCCGAGGAGTTCATCGAAATGTCTGAGGGTGCTGTTCTAAAACTCAAGGACCGCAAAAATCTCTTCAGCCGCGGGGAACTTCTGCTGGCCCTGAGTCTTCTGGGCAATCTTCAGGCGCAGCTGCGCAGGAACCTTGCACCGCACAAACTTCTCGTCGAAACGGTCCTTTTAAAGCTGCTTCATCTGGACGGTTTGAAAGCTCTTGAGACGTCTCTTCCGCGGCCTTCAGCGCCTTCGGGTGTTCAGGCCCCCGCTGTTCGGGTGCCCCCGTCACCGCCCGCGCCCGTGCGCTCAGCGCCGCCTCTGCCGCCGCCGGTGCAGAGCTCGAATTCTCCGAAGCCTCCCGCTGAAGCGCGGCCCGCCGACCCGGAGCGGGTCCGGAGATCCATGGTAGAGACCGCGGAAACTTCTCTGCCTGCATCGGTGAATCCTGGAACACCGGGAAATTCAGGAGCGCTCAGCCTGAATCAAGTCGAGGCCGTGTGGCCAAAAATGCTGGATTATGTGAAAGGTAAACGCATGTCTATCGGGATGTTCCTTTCGGAGGCGCAGCCCGTCGAAACATCCGGGGACATGCTGACGCTGGGTCTCGCGGCTGAATTTCAATTCCACAAAGAGACTCTCGACAAAGGTCCGAACCGCAAGCTGGTGGAAGAAGCCGCCGAGTTTTTTCTCGGCCGCAAGGTGGGCATCGAATTCGTCGTGACGGAGGGACCGCCCGCGGTCCGATCGCGTCAGGCTCTTCCTGAAACCGGACCCGCCCCGGGCTCGGCCGAAAGCGCGGGAGGCGGGGACCTGCCGGAAATCATCATGAAAGCACTCGATATTTTTGACAGTGCTAAAATCGTCCGGAAAGACTAGAAAACCTGGGGGCATCAAGTTCCCGCGACCACGCGCTGGTGCCGATGCGGCTTCAGCGTTAAGGAGCTTTCATGAAGGGCTACGCTGAATGGATGGGGGAGCTTATCGAAGCCCTCGTCAGACTTCCCGGGATTGGAAGGCGGTCTGCCGAACGGATCGTTTTCTATCTGCTCAAGGCCAAGCGCGAAGAGGTCATCCGGCTTTGCTCCCTGATTACGGCGGCCAAGGACCATGTTTACTTCTGCGAAATTTGTCACAATTTCGCGAACGCCAAAACCTGCAATGTTTGTTCGGATCCCGGCCGTGATAAAGGTCTTGTCTGCGTTGTCGAAGACCCGAAAGACGTGGTGGCGATTGAAAAAACCCAGCATTACACGGGCGTTTATCACGTTCTTTTGGGTGCGCTCTCGGCACTCGACGGAATCGGTCCCGGTGAAATTCAGATTCGCGACCTTGTGGAGCGCGTTAAGACGGGCCAAATCCGCGAAGTGATCCTTGCTACCAACCCGAATACCGAAGGCGAAACAACGGCGCTCTACTTGTCGCGCGCCCTCAAACCTTTCAAAGTTAAAATTACGCGGATCGCCCGGGGCGTTCCTGTCGGCAGTAACATCGAATTTGTCGACCAGGCAACGCTTGCCCGGGCCATGGAAGGGCGTCTTCCTGCCTGATTCTGGGGAGAATTCCGGCAGAAATTCTTGAACCCTCTCCTGATTCCCCGCCCGGTTCCAAAGGCCGCTCGAGTGACCTCGAGCTCATTTCATAAGGACCCCGTCAATCGCTGGATGCACGATGATTCCGCGAGCTGAAACTGCGCAGGATCGGAAATCCTTTCAAAATCAAAAGAAAGACCCGTCTATCAATTTCTATCAAACAAGACTTATGCTTAGTTTTTAGAAAGTCCTATTTGACGGGTACCCAAGGGGATGCTTTACTATAGAGACGCTCTAGGGTAGATCACCGGGCACCCTTGAGATTCGATCAAGATCATTTACCCTTTATTAGGGGTGATCATTTTCCAATTTCAGAGACGAAGGAAACTGCTCATGAAGTCTATCGTTTTGCGCAAGTCCCGTCTGGCCTCTCGGCGTATACCTGCCGCGATCGCTGCCTTTGTTTTTCTCGTGAATTCCGTACTGCCTGCCGGCTATGCGCAGTCCTTGAAGGCCGAAACGCCGATTGTTTCTGCCGCGCCCGCGCTCAAAGCTGCTTGGGACCGTCTGCAAATTCCTGAAGCGCTTGGCCGTGTCGAGTCGGTTTATGCCGCACCCGGAGCGCCGCAGGAGGCTCCCTTCGTCATCCACATTCAGGATGCGCACGCGCATCCTGAAGCGCAATACCATATCGATGGAATTCTCGAAGATCTCCGAGCTCGGGGTCTGATCGCGAATGTTTTTGTTGAGGGGGCAGAGGGACTTCTTCAGCCCAACATCCTTATGGTTTCAGATCGTGATGAGGTCAATCTCGCTGTTGCGGACTATCTTATCAATAAGGGGGAGCTTACGGGGGCAGAGCGGTTTGCCCTGAAGACGAAAGGCCGTTTTCCTGTGATCGGGGTTGAGGATCCCGACCTCTACCAAGAGAGCTACGGCATCTTTACCCAAGTCAAACAGCACAAGCAGGAACTCCGTGCGGCCCTGGATGCCTATGCTCGCCAAATTGAAAAAATAGAAATTGCCGCACTGCCGAGGGAGATTCATGAGTACGTCATCCGATCCTCGCAATGGCACAAACATGAAGAGTCTTCCTTCGCCTATTTCGAACTTTTAGCGCGTTACAGCCTGAAATACCTCGCCCTGAATTTTTCTGATCCCCAGCTTCAATTTGACTGGCCTTCGTTTGTCCGGCTTATGGCCCTGCAGAAAATGGATCAGGAGATGCGCCCAGAAGTTTCGCTGAAGGAACTCGGAACAGTGCTTGCGGCTCTCGAGAAGAAAGCTTCGGAACTCCAGGGGGCGGAAAAAGAAAAAGCCGGGTTTGTTATTGAGCAGACGCGCAGGCTTTTCAAGACGGATGCCGAACTCAAGGGATTCAGCAGCGGCCGGTTCCCTGAGTTGAAATCCGTGCGCAGTCTGATGGAACAGCTCTACCGCGATTGTAAGCGCGCAGGTCTTGAGCTTTTGCTTTACCCGGAGTTCCGGCGCCGAGCGGGTCTTTTGATACTGCGCGAAGAGCTTGATGCGGGTCTGCTTTTTTCCGAGATCGAGCGGATCGAAAACCGTCTGGAAGATGCCATGGCGGTCACCCCTGAACAAAAAAATGTTTTAAGCCTCAGCCGTGATTTCCGGGTTCTGGAAAAAATGCTCGGCTTGACGGCTGGCCGCGAAGAATTCGACCGTTTCTCCGCGCGCCGCGATCAGTTTCAACCCGGGGCTTTCCGAGAAAGAATTTTGAGCCTCTCCGGAAACCGATCTCAATCGGTGCTACCCGTTTTCTCCGCCGAATTGCTCGATCAATCTGCCCGTTTTTATGAGCTTGCCCGCCGGCGCGATCAAGTGCTTGTGGATAAAACCCTCGAAAAGGCAGGCTCGAAGGCAGCTGTTTTAATCAGCGGAGGATTTCACAGCCGCGGAATCACGGAGATTCTTCGTGAACGGGGCATTCCGCATGCCGTCGTAGCTCCTAAAATGACACAGCCCGGCGATGAAACCCTTTATGAGAAGGTCATGCTGGGAAAGCATGTTTCGGAGACGATGGCTTCGCCCTCGGCGGCGGCCCTTGTCAAAATGATGCTTTTGCAGCTGCCGAAAATCTACCGCGAACTGAATCCTCTTAATCAATCTGCTGATCAGGCAGCGCTTATAGTCCGTGCGATTCAGGAGGTCGCTCTTCCGGCCCTGCGTAAAGCGGGTGTTCAGGAATATGCAATTTATAGAGCGTTTTTGAACTGGGAGAATGAAACAGGAGCGCTTAAGGATACGGGGTACACGATAGCGCTTCAGGAAGGGCTCGTTGTTGTTGCCGCAGGACAAACTTCGGCGGCGGGTGTTTCTTTAGAAACCGGGGCGCCTGTGCAGCCGGCGGCCAGAAAATTTAGCCAAGACCCTGCTTTTTGGGGAAGCCGTTCGGAGTTGAGAGAGAATGAGATTCCGATCACGGTCAAAGGCTTAACGTCCGCTGAGAAAATAGATCTTTATGAGCGTGTCATTGAAGATTTGCGAGAGGAGCTTGAGGCTCCGGGGTCAGGGCGGCTTCCGGAGATTAATACGATCTCGGATTTGCATGGGGAGATCGGAAAACACGATGCTTATCTGCTGGACCGTATCCGGGCGGCTTTGCCTGAGGAAAAAAGGAAAAAAATCCCTGAGGGGTTGACTCTCCGCGTATTCGATTCTGCGAGAGGCGACACGGGAAACCTCAAGGACAATTATGTTTCCATTGAAGAACAGCTGAATCAGTATGGAGTAAGTCTTAAAGATTTGGATCAGCGTTTCTTTTTAGAAAACAACGGGGACCTTATGGACCGAGGCCCTAACGGTATTCTGGTCTCCTGGCGGACCGAAGAGTTGGTTAAAGCTGGGCTTGCGATGTATGTGGCGGGTAATCATGATTTTTATTTTTTTCTGAGCGTCAAGGGGCATCACCTTCCCTATTATACCGGTTACAACTATGTAAATGAAGAAATCAAGAGCTTGGTAGATGCTCACCCTGAGGTTTCTGGAAATAAAAATTGGTGGGCTGAAAAAGCGAACCGCTTTGTAACTTTTCAGAAGGGAAGGCAGAAACAGCATTGGAAGAAATTTGATGAAAAAGTGAAAAGTTTGTACCCCCGGGTAAAAGGGGGGCTGACTCCGGGCCAGCACAAGCTTTGGGACAAGCTGCGGGGATTTTACCTTGTGGACATTGGCACCGGAACGAGGGCGGTGGGGATGGTCTCCCTTCAATGGTGGAAAGAACTGCTCGTTGAGTTTCAGAAAAGCTATTCAGAAGATTTGCCCGAAGAAGAGGTTTGGGGTGAAGCCAAAGAGCTTATTTCAACCATTGTGCGGGAATTGGAAAAAGAATTTAAGGAGCAGATTGAAGCCGGCAATTGGTGGTGGCCCGTTATTGACTCCATCAACTATGGCAATTACCGAACGGCTGAGTATTACGGGTTGGATTGGGTTTTCCATAATGAATGGGGAACGCGTGTTTTAGATGAACTCAACGAAATGAAAGCTGCCGTGGTGTTGAGGGTGAATCTCGAGGACGTTGAAGCGGGGCATGTGGCTTCTTTAACTGATCAGCAGAGAGTGACGGCTTCAAATTATCTGAACGATCCGACGCTTGCCGGAATTGCTGATTTCATTGAGCAGTCCTTTAATCTTTACAGCGTAAACGTTTATCAAAACCACACTCTGCATGCTTTTCTGCCAACGGATGATAAAGGGCGGTTCACGTTAGAGTTCCAAGGTCGGGTATACAGTGGCGCTGGAATTCCAGAGCAGAGTATTCCCTCTGTCTGGGAAGGTCTTGAGCGCGTGGCTGCCAATGTGCGCGACCCTGAAAGTGCAGAGGCGAAGGGGGAAGCCTATCAGCTGATCACCTCCTGGTACGGCGATGAAACAACACGGTCGAAACCGGCGGACATTATTGCGTCTTTGAAAAAAGCCGGATCGCTTGAAGAATTTGCAAGGATTAATGGCTTCTATTTTCTTGTTACGGGCCATGTTCCTATCCGTCAGTTTGAAACCGAATTATCGCAGCTTCCCGCAGAAGACCAGCACAAGTGGATTGATGGGGCTATCTCAAAAGGGATTCTTGGTTTTAGTGACCGCTCCTGGGCGCCTCGCTACGGGTACTGGGGAGGGGGATTTGTCGCTGGCGCTAACGGGTTTTATCTGCGCGGTTTTGAACAAGGTTTTAGAGAGCCGGCGCCTGCGGGTCTTCAAGAACCTATTGTGCAGCCTCTCAAAGATAGTCCGCGGACAATTGAAATCCAAAGCAACGGCGATCAAAAGTTTATTGCTGAAAATCCCGGCATTGAACGTGAGGATTATATTACGAGGGTTATTAGGCAATTAGAGGAGGAAATAAAAAAACTTCGCTCTGAGCTTAATAGTGGTGACCTCAGCTATGTGGATCCGTTGTCGCAGAAAATCCGGCCGGCGCAACCGTCATCCCTGGCATACGACGCTAAAAAAAATCCTCTTTTGGCCGCCAAGCCGGCGAAAATTGCTTTGAATCTCGGTGCTTACCGTGTGGGTGAAAAGGGCAGAAGGACAACTGTGATTACCTCGAATTTTGATCTGTCTGAAAAACATGTCGTGAATACATTGCCTAATCGTGTTCTTGATTATTTCTTGAGAGATTTGGTGGGCGATCCGAATTTTTCAGTAACGGATATTTACGGCGTCGAAAGTGCGGCGAAATTCGCCGCTTTTTTGCGCGGGAACGACGCGCATGGACCTTTTCGGGTGGATCAGCTGGATGAAAGCTCTGAAGGGCCGATCACGGTTTTTACTCTAAACGGGCACCGCATTCGAATTCACAAGACGCCAGTCAGGGCCGCCGACCTCGGCGGGGAAATCGATTACGTGATTGATTTTAGTGATTCCGATTTCACCCGGGAGACTCCTCAGCTAAGGAGTAATCGTCTGAAGGCGTTGACCCGTGGCACAAAAGTCAAAAAAGTCTTTTCTGTCGGCGGTGACGGCGGTGTCCTCAAATCGTTATCCTTTCCCGGGCTCAACGATGAGTCTTGGACTCAGCCGTCAAAGAAAGAAGTGCCTCTGGCCTCACCGATGACTTTTGCTGCGGCCCAGGTCCTGGACGTCATCCGCGAGTATTTTCCAGATGAATTTGAAGCGTATTCCTCTGTCGTTGTATCCCGTCCCAAGAGTGGGGATGCCGGGCATATTAAGTTAAATCAAAGCGGTGATTTTGGGACTGCTCTGAAAACTCTTTTTCCTGAGCTGGTGCCAGTAGCGCAAGGGCCACAAGTAACCTCTTTGGAATACGATGTACCGAAAGGTGCGGGTAATCTCCGCATGATTTTGACTCCGAAGCCAGGATCCCGATTTGCTTCGCTAAAAACCCTGACAGGAGATGAGCTGAAGCCGTTAGTCGAAGAACTCAAAAAAGAAGTGAATGGCGCTTTCGAAAAGGCAGCTCAATCCAAAAAAGCACCGTACCTTCGCTATGCAGGCGAGGAGTTTCTGAACTCTTTAACGGGGATTCGTGACCCGCATGCCGTTGTCTTTGATAGTCAGGCCACAGCGGTGCTCGAGGGCGGAAATTTAGAGATCTATGTTCATGTCAATGATCGCGGCTACGCGGCGGCGATGAAGACTTTGCTTCGGTCAATGCTTTTGGCAGATGCAAGTTCCCTTACGGACAACGCAAGAAAAGAGTTTGAAAGCAAGGTTAGCCTCGGGGTTTGGCCCGCCGGCACGATAGCACCCAACAAAGTTGAGGAAAATCCCCGGTTTATGCCGGTCGGCCGAGAGATTGGTTTTGGAATTATCGGAGTCCGCGGAAGAATAGGCAAACAATTGCATCAGCTTTTGACAGGGGATTCTAATTATGTCCCCGAATTCTGGATAGGTGTTCAGGATATTGATACACTTATCCAGCAGTTTAGGGAAGATGTCGCACAAGGGCCGATGGATGTGGCACGCGACGGCCGGACCTATACGCTGGAAAAGGGAGTCGGAGACCTCGAAGGTAAAGTTCTTTTGAAGGACTTAGAAAATGGAAGTTACCTGCAGCATCCTAAGACGAAACAGCCGTTGGCAATTCCCTATTACAGCCTCTCGAAGGGGCCGGGAGAAACTCAGGAGGCTTTTACAGAACGCATGCGTGAACGCCTGGGCCATGACCTTGACAAGGTCGAGGTGATTTTTAATGCAGGGGGGTTCGCATTGGACAAGGATGACCCCTATTATGAGGCTTTTCTGAGGGGAGCAAATCTCAAGCGAATCATCATCACGGCTCCCGCTAAAGGACCCGTAGACGTGACAGTTGTCCGCGGAGTGAATGAGGATAAACTTGTGCAAATTATTCTGGATGGAGATCCCGGCGAGGTTATTTTCTGTTCCGGGGCTTCTTGCACGACAAATGCGCTCGCCAGGCCGCTCATAGAGTTTAACGACATCCTCAGCCGAATGGGTTCGGCACCTCAAAATTTCCGTTTTGTCACACATCATGCTATAACGCCGAGTCAAGGTAATCTGTTTGGGGCCCCTTCGGCGGGTAAGTCTCTTCGGACGGCTAATGATCCAAGCATTTCCGCGATGCCCGAGGACACGGGTGCGAACAAGGTTGTTACTCAGGTCGCTCCTGAATTTAGAGGGAGACTCAGCGGCACTTCCCATCGCGATGCAAATCACGCGGGATCGCTGCTTATTGTGACGGCATATGTTCCTCTTGCGCCCAACAGCGGATCTCCTGCGCCGACAGTTGAATCAATCAATCAAGCTTTTCAGAAGCGGGCCCTTTCTCCTGAGCTTCAGGGGATTCTCGCCTACAGACCAGGTGTAGCGTCGACGGCTCAAGTTGCCGGCGTCAGCGAGACAGCCCTGTTTCTTCCCGAACACACTAGGGTTGAGGCGACTCCAAGCGGCTTTTCCGTCACGATCGTTTTGGGTTACGATAACGAGGTGGGCTATTCCAAAGCCGTAGTTGAAATTGAATGGATTGCCGCTCGGGCGCAACCCCGATCCGAACTTCGATCGGATGGCGAACCCTCTGGGGGTTCTCTTGATTTTCCGTCAGAGCTTAAAACATTTCTCCGGGATAAACTGGCAATAGAATTTGATGTGCTCCAGCATAATCAGCAAAAAACTCTTGCGGCATTGAAAGAATGGGTTGGGTTGATGGAGAGCAGCGCAGCCCTTACAGACTCCAACCTCGAGGCAATCCGAGGTTGGTTTGTCACCAAAAATCTGAGCTCGCCGGAAAGTCTGCTAAGGGCTCTTTTAGGGGGCGGAATGGCTGAGCCCAGTTTTATCAAAGGGTATCGGCCTGAGGATTCGGCTCTTGTCCCTTACGATAGACGTCACGGATATTTCTTAGAGTTGATCAAGAGCTTCGTAAAGACAGGCATCGGCCCATCTGAGGAGGCTGATTCGCTTAAAGCGCTCGCCCTCGAAAAAATTCAAGCCATTCTGAACATAGACCAGACTTACCATGTCGTTTTATCCGCTATCCCCGTGATGACATGGATAGGACAGAAAGCGGTTGTCGATCTGGTGAAATATGCCCAACCCTATCAGGAAGTAGTCGTTCAGCGCGAGGCAAAAGCTGCCCTCAAAGCGTTGAGAGCTGTTTCGGAACCGGAGTTGGTGCGGGGGATTATGGAGCAGAGTGATGAGAGGGCTCGAAATTATCTTGCGGATCTGTTGGCGGGTTTATTTAAAGAATATACTGCCTCGCCGCCCCCAGAAATATCGAACGCTGCTCGGGAGGTGTTTGTTCCGGACGAAGCTTTGAGGTCCCGCATCACAGCTTTGCTGGATGGAAAATGGCCCACGCATCTTCAATTCCTAGGATCAACTCTATTCTTGCCCGCCGGAACTGAAAATGCGTCTAAGCTGAGGGATTCCAGGTTACAAGAAATCGAAGCATTCAAGCAATCGGTTGGCGCGACAGAATTTGCAAAGTTAACGAAGGACTGGGGGTTTGATGCTGTATCACATTGGGCGAGCAAGGCGAGTTTCTCGCAAAGGCCGGAAATATTGCAGTTTCTCCTTGATCTTTCGACTGAAGATACCCCTGAATCGCCCATGAAGATCGCGATTCGCTCCTCGCAAGCCGGACAATCAGCGGCCCATACGAGGAAGCTGCTTCAGGTGTTACTTGAAGGGAGTGTTCTCACGAGAGACGGAGGTTCGGAGGTTTTCGGTCTCATTCTCGAGAATCCTGTTCAGTCAAGAAGTCTCATAGCTTTTATTACCGTTATGCTGCGATTGGATCCTCCTGATTCATCTGAGAACGGGAACGCCGAAAACCTCATTTCGAAACTGCTGCACGCCCGCATTGCGGAAGTCTATCCGCTGATTTTTAGGCTGGCGGAGTCTATTCCGCACGCAAATCATCTCGGTGTGGCTTCTGGCGGAGGAAGTATCCGCGAACCGATTTTGAAGGTTGATGAACTCTTCGGCCGCAGGGATACTGTTTTTCATTATCTTAGACTTGAATTTCACAGAGATCCCTCAACGTCGGATTTGTCTTTGATGGGTGAGATGCTTCAGCTCATGGTTGATTTGCATGCGGGCAGATCCGAAACTCCAATTCCCGATTCAGAGATTGAACGACGGCTTGGAACGCTTGTTAGGCCGGAGGCTCACGAGGACGTTTTTCGGGCTCTCAGGGAATCTGGGGATGTCGCTCAAGCGGCTCATTTCATAGACCGGGAAATTAAAAATCAGGGGGGAAGCGGAACGGATAACGTTGCATACCTTCTCGATCACCCCCCGACATGGGAAGGATTTTCACGAGAAGAGAAATCTGAAAAAGCTTTTCTTGCCGCAAAACAGTTGATCGAAACCTACGCTGCCCTGAGAGCGCGCTATGGTGCCAACAGCTCTGGGCCCCAAAATATGATATCGGCTGAAATGAGGGCCTTCTCCGAGGAACATGGGGATCATGCGCGAGTTCTTCGGGAGCTTTCGCAGATGGAAGCTGAGGCTATGAGAAGCTTGCTTGAGATAGAAGAATCCTGGGAGGAGGGCGTTTATACGATTGATTTTAAGAGGCACATTGTCGACGATGGCGAGTGGGGATTTTTAAACGTCGGATTTTATGGCTGGTACGATGAGAAAAAGTTTAATCTTTTCCAAAAAATTCGAGCAATACGGCTTTACTCGGAAAGACTCCACGATCGTCAGCTGAAGAAGGCGGCTGATCTCCGGAAATCAGGGAAAAATTTTTCAGAAGCGATTCGCGAGCTTCTGATCGGGATGCGGTTGCTGATCGAACAGGCCGGACTTCAGGGCATAAAAACCGATGAATTTAAGAAGAATCTGCAGGTTCTGGAGAGCGAAGCCTTGGATGCCCGGCAGGTGCAGAATGTCATCGCGAAGATGCAGGAAGAAACTCTGCGCATTTATGATTTCATCAACAGCAACTATGCGGATTATCCAGGGCCCGTCGCTCTGTCTCTGGGTCGCGCAGGGGTCGCGCCCCGTTTCAACCGCGACAGTGATGCGTCCTTACCCGATGCCGGGTGGGCAGCCCGAGTTCAGGAGACTCTTCTGGCTGACATGACGGCGGAAGAACGCAGCGTCTCAACGTTACGGCGTTACATGGAGGAACTGAGCGCATCGCTGGCGGAGATGCCCGAATCGGGAAATGCGGATTGGCGCCTCGTGCCTAGCCTGCCCATCTCGAAAGATGAAACGTCTCTTTTAACAAGTCCGGGAAGTAAGGGTCCCCAGACAGGAACACTGCGGGATTTGGGGGGAAAAGGTATGGGGCTTATGGATTACCTCAGGGAAGGCTACCCGGTTCCAGCCTTCATTGTGCTGTCCAGCCGTTTGCCGGCTGAGGTTCAGCTGGACGTTAAGGATAGTGAATTTCGCATGTGGGTTTTAAAAGCTATCCTGGATCTTGAGATGCAGACTGGGCGTGTGTTTCCTTTTTCGATGGCGTCTTTGGAAGAACCGGAGAAAGCCGAGATCCAGAGATTTCGAAAACAGTATGAGTTCAACACAAACGCACCTCCGCTATCTCTGTCCGCAAGGAGCGGATCCGCTTTCTCCATGCCGGGCATGATGGATACCCTTCTCAACCTTCCGATAGATCCCCGGCGGCTCGGAGAAAATGCCGAGCGTTTTGATTTAGATAATTATCGAAGTTATTTGAGTGCCTACGGTATTTCCCATCTCTCTCTGGATGCGCGTACTTTTTCAGAGGCTGTGGATGAAGTTAAATCCGAGGCCGCAGGCCGGCTCAGAGTAGAGGCTAATGACGTTACGATTGAGATGCTCAATAACCAAGAGATTCGGGAGGTTATCCGGAAGTTCGAAGTAATTGTGCGTAGTAGAGAGCCGCAATTTGCTCTCTCGGATCCCTTTGGGCAGGTGCTCGGGGCCGTCATCGATATTTATAACTCGTGGGATAGCGTGCATGCCCAAAACTATCGCAAACAGTTTGGTATTTCTGACCGATGGGGCACAGCGGTCATTTTGCAGCAGATGGTTTACGGTAATAAATCCCGCAATTCAGGAACAGCCGTGGTGATTACAAGTGACGGGCGATTGAGCGGCGTTTGGAAATACAATGCGCAGGGTCCTGAACTGGTGGGCGGCATGACGGGACATTATATGGCGATTTCTAAGGACGACGGCGGTGACGCCAGCCTTGAAGTGCAGAATCCGGAGCTTTTTGAAAAGATCCGCAAGATCGTAGAGCGTTTAGATCGAGAAAAAGGCCCTCAGGATATAGAAATTACAGTGGAGGATGGTCAGGTCTATTTACTGCAGTCGAGGCCCATGGTGGGGGCCAAGGGCAATGGAAAGAAGATAGTGATGCCTGAATATCCGCCAGTCTCTGTTTCGGGTATCCCCGTGGCGCCTGGAGCCGTTGCAGGCCGAGTCATCAATGGGCGTGGTATGGATGCTGCAACACTTAAGGAGACGGTCTCCAAGATGCGTAAGAATATGGATGACAGAGGCGAGCAGGACCTTGGGATTATCCTCGTAACAGACTATGTGAACGATGACGTTGCCGGAGCGCTGCTGGAAATCCATAATGACCTGGGCGGGCGCGGTATTGCCGGCATTATCAATAATAAGGTGGGACTCAGCAGTCATGCCGGTTTGATTGCCCGGCGCCTGGGGATTGTCTACGTCAGCGATGTCAACGGTCTCGCATTTAACGGAGCAACGGGCGAAGCATCAATTGCCAAGACGAGTTTAGACTGGGGTTTGGAGGGCGCCATACTAACGATAGACGGTTATCCGCAGGGAAGCAGCGTTTCCAGCGGAAGGGTCTTCCGTGGGAAGGTGGACGTTCAACCGATAGAACCTAAATCCCCCTCTCGGTCCGAACTTCGAACCGAGACTTCGGAGAAGTCTAAGGTTCGGTTGCAAGATATAAAAAAATTTTTGGACGACCGGCAGCATGCTGTCTGGTTGACGCTTTATGACGGCGACCGTGAGACGGTGACCTATGCTAATCCGAAATTTTTAGAGAAGTTTGGAAAAAACGAAGAAGATGTTGTGGGAAAAAATTATGCAGAAATCAATCCCCCTGAGGCCCCGATAGCACAATATAAGCAGGATGACGCTCGGGCGATGCAGGAGGGTTTTTTCATCGCGACCGAGGGGGGCGTCAAGGTCGTTAAAATTGCTTTTGATGGCGGCGTTCTCGGGATGTTTGTCGACGCTAAATTGTCCGGCAATAATCTTGAGCGCGAACTCGTCGAAACGCTCAAGACCGCATGGCCCGATTTTCCGCGTGTTCGTGCCTTGGCAGCCCTTCAGGATCTTGGCATTGCACCGGCGGGGGCTGAAAGGGAGCGTCTCGACAATGTTTACAAGGTCGCTCAATATGCGGGTCAAAAGATCAGACAGGCTCTGGCAGGTCAAAATCTTTTCCAACTTAAGCAGCATTTCGAAGGTTGGCTTAGGCGGGGGCTAACCACGTATCAGGGTGAAATTGATATTAAGAGTGCTCTTAGCCAGCTCAGGGATATTCAAACCGACCCCCCGGACGCTTTCGCGAACCTCATCACCAATTTCGTTGTGGATCAGATCCGCTCCTTTGACCCATCGCTTCCTCGATCGGAACTTCGCCGAGCGGATTTAGGGCGGCTGAGCGATCTCGACCTGGCAGCCCCTTTCTTAGCCCTAAATTATGGGGACCGCCGATGGGTTGCGGTGCATTTGACTCAGGGGATTTTTGTAGTGATTCCCTCAGCCTTGGAAACCGCTGTCCGCGAAGCGATTCAAAGGGTTTTGACAAAGAGTCTATTTCCTGGCCGCTCGGAGGCGTCAACCACCGCACGGCAGGCATTGATAAACTTGATCCGGGGGCAGGCGGCCAGCGCTCAGGCGGGTCTTGAGATCTCCATTCTCAAAAGTGTTCCCGCGTCTGTTGAGGAACATTTGCTTGCGGCTAGTCTGGCGCTTGCCAGTAATCCTGAGGGTCATATTCACGAAATGCTGCTGGGAGTCTCAAGCGGGGATGCTGAGCGGATACAGGCCGCTTTTAATGAGGATCCCGCGTTTGCCCTGATGAGGGGACGCTACAAGGTCAGCGCGGTAACGGCCCAAAATCTCTCTGTCAAAATCCGTGAGGCGGCCGCGGCGGTTTATAACCAGGCCAAAGCTAAGACGGATGCGGGTACCTTGGCGGAATTCTTGCAGAGCCGCGTTACGATTTCGAGCGCTGAGCGTGATCTGCTGGTGCAGACCCTCAGCCACAGCGGGTGGCTTGTGCACGATAACCTTGCCGCAGGTGAAGCCCTGCGTTCAGTCAGGCTTGCCCAGTCTATGAAACTGGCGTCGGGACAGCTTCGAGCGGAGCTCATCCGTGAGCTTGGGCAGATACTTGCTGTCCGTAAGGTGATTTCAGCCGACAGCCTTATGGCCGATTTGGACCTCGGTCTAATCCAACTTTTGTGGGCCCGAGCCATCGCCGAACAAACCATCTACTCTGCGGCGTAACCGCAGAGGCCCGTCCATGGGGCCTCGCGGAACGCAGCCGCGCAATGGGCTAGGGCTGCGCGTTCCGCACACTCAAACAACTCAAGCCGAGAAGCCCTGACTTTAAGCTGAGGGAGGGCCGGTATGGCCAAGCGCAAAATTCTTTTGCTGCACACCCGGCACGATCCCTGGATTGACTTTTTGAGTGAATATTTCGAAGAAACGCAGTCAGCAGTTTTTAATTTCCACGAAGGCTCTTCGGCCAAGATCTGGTTCGAGAAAAATCGGCCCGAGATCGTCTTTTGCGACCCGTCCCTGCTGACCCGCCCCTTTGTGTCGTCCTTGGAGATCGCGCGGAATGCTTCGCAGCCGCCTCTGATGTTCGGGACCGGAGGCCGGCCTTCACCGCTCAGAGCCCGCTTCGACGGCCTTTTTAGCGATCCTTCCGGCATTTTCGATTTTCAGCGGGAACTAATGCGAAGCCTGCCCTTTGCGCCTAAGCTGAGAGTTCTGATTGTGGATGATGACCCCGAGATTGGACGCATGATCTGCGATTTTTTTGAACGCCGCGTGCATCCCGTTTTTGAAACGATTCATTTTCAGGACGCGCGCGAGGGATTCAGCCGTTTGTTGAGCGAAGTGCCTGATGTCCTGATTCTCGACATTAAAATGCCGGGCATGGACGGGCGCGAATTTTACTGCGGGATGAGAGCGCGCGGCCTGGATGTGCCGACGATTGTTTTTTTTGATTCCGTTTTCGGCGAAGAACTCGCAGAGATGCGCAGGGCCGGAAAACCGGCAGTTATCGAAAAAGGATCCGTTCGAAGCACCTTGCCCGAGCTCATCGAACTTACCCGTAAAGTTTCGTTTTTTTCCTGACTCCGCCGCTCCTTTCGTCACCGCATCAGGCATACTTGATAGCGGGGGTTGGGCCATGCCTGATCGAACGGTCTTTTTAAGAAGACTTCTTCCCATGTCCTTGCTGATGCTCACCTCGGGCTGTGCTTTCTTGCCCGCGGGCGCTCATCGTCAGTCCGGGCCCGATCATCAAGGATTCCTGCGGGGCGTTTTCCATGTGCACTCGTCAAGATCGCACGATTCCCGGGCGCGTCTCAGCCAGATCATAAAAACCGGCCGTCGGGCCGGTGCCGATTTTATCGTGGTGACGGATCATAACACCCGCAAAGCAGAGGCTCGCGGATGTTTGTGCCGGGACCGCGCAGATCCCCTGATTCTCCGGGGTGAAGAGGTTTCAACTGCGTCGGGCCATTTACTCATGCTCGGAGAATTGCCGGAGGCTCCCAAGGACCTCAGTCCCTCAGCGCTTGCCGACTGGGCGCAGAGGCTGGGAGGCTGGAGTGTGCCGGCTCATCCGGCCGGCCGCAAGGGGAGGTGGCGGGGAAGTTTTCCGCGGAACGTCGCGGGGCTTGAGGTCTACAGTTTTGGGCATGCTCTGCATGAGACATCCCGCCTTTTGCTTCCGGCGCGCTTTCTCTTTCTCGGCGCTCAGGGTTTCCTGCGGTCGGTGCAGACAAGGCCCGATGCGGGCCTCGCTCTTTGGGATTCCCGGCTCAAAGAGGGCCGCGCAGCCGGATTTGCCTCGGCGGATGCGCACGCCCATTTTCAGTGGCCGGGCGGTGTTCATCCGGAGCTTCTTTTGGCTTTCCGGTCGGTGACCCACTACGTTCCCGTCCGGGAGCGGACGCCCGGCGCTCTTGAGCGCGCGCTCGGGGAGGGCCGAGGTTATATGGCTTTCGAAGCTCGGGGGAGCGGGGCAGGTTTCGACTTCTCAGCCCGTGCCGGAGAGTCTTTGTATCGTGCCGGAGATACCCTCCCGCCGGAGTCGGGGCCGTTCATGCTGGAAGTCCGTGTGCCCCGCTCTGCCCGTATTCGGGTGATGCATGAAGGTCTTGCGGCGGCTGAGGCGGAGGGAACCGCGCTCGAGCATCAAGCTGAGAAACCCGGCGCTTACCGCGTTGAGGTTGACCGCCGCGGAGGACTCTGGATTCTGTCGAATCCGATTTACAAGGCCGGGGGAGGTTACCTTGAATAGGCTGCGTCATTCCGGAAGCCGTGCGTGCGCTGTTCTTGCCGTCACCCTTCTGCTGCAGCAGGGCTGTTCGGTGTGGCGACCCTATCCCCTAAAACCTTGGGCCGGTCTTGAGAAGCCGCCGGCTTTGCCCGCAAGCTACCAGGGTTATTACGATTATCCGCGGGCTGAACCCGCAGCGGCGCTCATTTCTGAGGAAATCCAAGGCGGCTGTGTGCGACGCCAATACGAACTCGATCTTTCTTTACCCCCGGATCTTTTGCCCCCCGATCTGGAGGCGCAAAAAAAGCGGGTCCGTGACATGGAAACTCACGACCGCAAGACCGCTTCCGACATGCGGTTGAATTTCACCAACAGGATCGATGTTTTCAGTCCGGTCAAGATGAAGCCGGATGAAAAAAAACCGGTTATCTTGATTTCGCCGATTCTCGGCGGGAACATGGTGGTGGATCATTTTGCCCGCTATTACGCCGGCCGCGGCTGGATCGCGGTAATTGTACACCGCAAGCGGCCTTACCTGACCGACGGGGCCCAGGACCTTTCAGGAACCGAGCGGTATCTGCGCACTTCGGTGGTCCGGCTGCGCCAAGTCATCGACTGGCTTGAAACCCGCCCCGAGGCTGACCTCACGAGGCTCGGCGCTTTCGGCATCAGCTACGGCGCAATTCTTCACTCGGTTCTTGCCGCCGTGGAGCCGCGAATCCGCTACCATGTGATTGCGATGCCCGGCGCCCCTCTTCCGGAGGTCATCATGCATTGTCCGGACAAGGGTGTTTCCAAACTTGTCCGCAAGGCGCACGAAGAATTCGGATGGAGTCATGAAAAAATTCAGGCGCAATTGCAAGAGCATATCCGCACGGATCCGATTTATCTGGCGCCTTATGTGCCAGGCGGGCGGGTGGAGTTTTACCTCGCGGCTTTTGACCGCGTGGTCGGAGCCCGCCGTTCGTGGAAACTTTGGAAAGCCATGGGCCGGCCCAAGCTGAAGATTCTTCCCTTCGGACATTACGGGGGGATTCTGCTGCTGCCGGTCCTGCAAACGCAGTCTTACGGCGCGTTCAAAAGGGCTTTCCGCTCCGAGAAACTTTCAGTTTCCCCCGCGGCCTGATCCGGAATTTTTTTCTGTGAGCGTCTTGAGATCAAAGGCGCTGTAGGGGCTGTCGACGGCGCGAAGAGAACCTTGCGCGTTGGCCACCCAGAATTCAGGGTAGGCAAAAATGACGCTTTGGATATTGGAGTTCGGCGCGATTTCCCGGGCGATTTCCTGCGCGGTCTGGGGCGTGATGCTGCCGTAATACTGCTCGACAAGACGGCCCTGCTTGAGATAACGGATTTCGTAGGCGCTCCCTGCGGGGTATTCTAAGCCTGGTTTTTCGGGATTTCCTTTTGAAGCTCTCTGAAGATCCCGGATTTTAGGATCCAGGGCCGGGTCGCCCCGAAAGACCGCATGTTTGATCGGCAGGGCATAAGGGACCGTTTGTTCTGCCGGATCATCATCCCGGAAAAAAGCTGTCAGCGAGCGCGTGGTTTCGGCGGCCATGGCCTTTGCCTCGGCCGCGCTGGCGACGACGTAGTTGTAGCCCCTTGTCCGGTCGCTTCTGCGCAAGACGGCCGCGGCTTCCTCGATCGAGGAAGATTCTTCGAGAATCCGCTTGATGAGAAACGGCATCGGTGTTCCCGCCAGGGTCTCGTCGGCTGAATCAGCTCCGATTTGCCCCACCGTGAGGCCTGCGCTGTTCATCCCGGTGAGGACGCCCGCAAAACCGCTGTAACCTATGTTCACGACATCGGGTCCTGAACGGTTTTCAATAATTTTGACGGCAGCCAGCGACTGAACGTTCATCTTGCGGTTCCAGTCCAGGGTGCGGATTGCGATCATGCGCCCTGTTTGCGTGGCCTCGCCCCAGTAAGCGCCGTTCGAACAGAGCGAGGGAAAAAGCTCGGGCATGGCATGAATTCTCAGCAGGGTCTTCAAGGGAACTCCGGCCCCATCGGCGATGCCTTCGATTTCGCGGTACTCGTCGTAACGCACGTAAGGCGACATTTTTCTCCAGGCACGGTTTCCCAGGACGCGAATGACAAGCCGATTGATCAGCGGCACTTTCAGTTCTTCCCGAAAGTAAGCGTGGATGTTCTCCAGGCCGGACCGGATTTCTTTTTTCATCAAGCGGCCTTCTTCGCGTCCCCTGTGGTAGGGGCTGCCTCTCAGATGCAGAACGGGAAGCGCGCCGTTGAAATTCAGCGAAGCCCCGCGGTCGCGCAGCCGGCGTTCGTCGTCACGGAGGAGAGCGTCGATCATGGTTTCCGACATGCGGTGAATGAAGGTCTCCATAGCGCGCCCATAAAAACTCACGCGGGGTTCGTACTCCTGCGTTTGTCCGTAATGGCGGCGGCTCACCACATAGCCGATGTAGTCATTGGCATAGCCTGCCAAAAGCGGGGTCAGTCCGGATTCGCCCGCCCGACGCTTGATTTCATGACCTATTTCGGCGGCCAGTTCACCGGGGAAGGCAAAAATCACAAAGGGTCCGAAGCGCAAGGCTTGAAAGGGGGCGTGGCGGGGAAAAACCCTTCCGCCTAAAAAAGAGGGAAAAGTGATGCCTCCCGCCCGGGCTTTTACGGGCGGTAATTGCGGCCGTATCCAGAGTGCGGACCAAGGGCCTGACAGATCTGCCGGAGAAAAGACAATCGAGCGGACCCTTGCCGCAACCGCGTTTCCATAGGCCCTCATGCGGATCTTCCGGTCTTCTTCCGGGCCGGCATGGGGGCGCAGATCACCGGCGGCGCCGTTGATGAAAACCCGGACGGCTCCCGGGAACTCCTTTTCGAAGGCATCGGCAAGAACGCCCGGGTAATCAGCTGAGAAAAGTCCCTCGCCGGCCGGGAAGAGGGTGGGGTGCGCCGCCATGAAAAACAGTTCGCCGAGAGGCTGCTTTTCGTCCTTGGAAACAAAACGCAGAATTTGAATCGAGGGATCAAAAATCAATTCTGCCTTCATCCGGTTTTCGATCAAATCCGGGATTTTAATTCCGCCGTAGAACGCCTCGGCGGGGCGCAGGGCTTGAAGGGATTCGAGCGCGGCCCGGGCGCCTTGCCGGGTCACATGGTCGAAAACCTCCCGATTCAACGGACCCATGATGAATCTCTGCCAGAAACGCCCGCTGAGGGCTCCTGTGCCGGTGTGCGTGTGCGTGGCGGTGATCATAAGGTGAGAGCGCTCGAGGGGATATTCGGCTGAAATCTTTTGATGAATCGCCTCAGTGAGCTGACGGTCGACGAGGCAAAGATCCAGCGACAGGACGACAAAGGTCTCGCCGCCGCGCCGCAGGCTCAGGGCTCTTGCGTGCAGAGCATCATGAGTCCCCGAAGTTTTTTTCTTCCGGTATTTTCCGTAGCCGGAAAGCGGAGTGCCGGCGGGCGGACGGATGACGGTCCGGGCAGCGCCTGCCCTCAAGGCGTCTGAACCCTCCGGAGCCGGGTCTTGAGCCCGCCCCCCGGCAGGAGGGATCACGAGGATCAAGATGGCCAGGAAAAGTCCGATGCGTTTTGTCATAAGCCGGTCCGATTTAAGTATGCCACACGAAAAACTTTTGAAGGCGGAAAGGGGAGTCTTGGGCGGCGCGCGTTCCCGTGCTATGATTCCAGCCAGACAGGAGCACAACCTTGGGCCGCGGCAGAATCCTTATTCTTGATGATGAAATGGAAGTGCGCGATTTCCTCAAAGATTTTTTCGAAGACCGCGGATTTGATGTTGTGACGGCCGCGGATGGTCTTGAGGGGTGCGCAATTTTCAAAGCCGGGAGTTTCGACCTGGTTTTGTGCGATATGATGATGCCTCGGATGCTCGGCTTGGAGGCTCTCCGTGTCATCAAGGAAACTCGTCCGGATCAGCGCGTGATCATGATGACCGGCGTCAAAGAAAAGTCGATGATCGAAAAAGCCGAACGTCTCGGATGCAGGCTTTATCTCACCAAACCCCTTTCCCTGAGCGAACTCGAAAGGCGGGTGGAAGAGTGTTTTTAGCGGGATCGCGGTCAGCGCGCGTTCAGGCGGCTGGGGGTGAGCAGGAGCGCCGCTCAGGAAAACTTCGGGGCACCTTAAGTGCCGTTCTTTTTTTTAGTCTACTGTTTGTCCAGCTTCAGCCGCTCTCGGCCAATGACCGCCTGGGTCTTTCGGACGAAGCCCTGCTGGACCTGATCTCCCGCAAAGCCTTCGATTATTTTACCGCCGAAAAACATCCCGTGTCGGGACTTGTCAGCGACCGGGCCCCAAATTTCAAGCGTTCTGCGGGGACGGCCTTTGCCAGCATTGCCGGAACAGGTTTTGGTCTGACGGCTCTCGGCGTCGGGGTTCACCGCGGCTGGATTGACCGCGAAAGCGCCGCGTCCAGCGTTGGGCGGACGCTGGATTTTTTTCTGCATCAAGCTCAGCAGGAGAAGGGGTTTTTCTACCATTTCATGGACCCCAAAACAGGCAAACGCTCCGGAAAATCGGAGCTCTCGCCCATCGATACTGCCCTTTTTCTTGCCGGCGCTTTGTTCGCGGCAGAATATTTTGAGGATCCGGAAATCCGCTCCATGGCCGAGGAAATTTATCGGCGTGTTCAGTGGCCCTGGATGCGCAACGGCGGCAAGACTCTCTCGCTGGCGTGGACACCCGAAGAGGGTTTCAATAAAAGGCGCTGGGACCACTACGATGAGTCGATGATTCTTTATCTTTTAGCGATCGGATCTCAGTCCCATCCGCTTCCGCCCTCCGTCTGGGGCGAGATTGCCCGTCCCGCGGGCAGTTATGCCGGGCATCGGCTGATTCAGATGCCGCCGCTATTCACCCACCAGTATTCCCACATCTGGATCGATTTCAGGAATAAGAACGACGGTCATGCCGACTATTTTCTGAACTCTGTCCGCGCAACGCTGGCCAACCGCGAATTCTGCATCCGCCAGGCCTCAAAATTTTCCACCTATGGTCCGAATTCCTGGGGACTGACAGCCTCCGACGGCCCGTTCGGTTATCGTGCTTATGGAGCTCCTCCCGGCTGGGCCGCTCATGACGGCACGCTGGCGCCGACCGCCTGCGGCGCCTCAATCGTTTTTACCCCGAAGGAATCCATGGCCTGCCTGCGTCATTTTTACGAAAAAATCGGAGCGCCGCTCTGGGGAACCTATGGATTCTCCGACGCCTTCAACTTGGACCGGGGATGGTTTGCCGAGGATGTCCTTGCGATTGATCAGGGCGCCCTTCTGCTGATGATCGAAAACTACCGGAGCGGCTTGATCTGGGAAACGATGAAAAAGAACCGTGAGCTGTCTTCAGCCATGGAAAAAGCAGGTTTTCGGGAGGGGACGTTTGAGCTGCCCTGGCCCGATCCGCCTCGTTTCAAGGCGGCCCATCTTCCCCAAGGTTTGCGTTTGGATGGCTACCTGAAGGACTGGCCGGGCTCGATTCCCCTGGTTCTTGATAAAAAAAACAGGGAGGTTGGGCATTTTCAGGATGATGACAAGGATCTCCGGGCCAGTGCGCGCTTTGCTTGGAGCCCCGAGGCGCTCTATTTCTCTGTGATCGTGACCGATGATAGCGTGATTGCAAAAAGAAAAGGGCCTCAGATCGCCCTGGATGACATCGTTGAACTCTACATTGATCCGGACGGGGATGGGCTGAAGTGGAAGGATTCCCGGGATTTTCAGATCGGGTTCCGTCCGGAGCCTGGAACCGACGACGTTCAGATTTGGAGCTGGTTTCAGCCCGGTCAGGAGTCCGGGCGCGGCATGATCGCGGCCCGGGGATTTACGCATGAAAACGGCTACGTCATCGAAGGAGGTATTCGGTGGCCGCTTCTGGATTTTGAACCCGAAGAGGGACGCGTGCTGAAACTTTCCCTGGCAGTTCATGACATCGACAAAGACCGAAGTGAGGGTAAAATTCAGTGGTTTTTTAGAAACGAGGAGGACTTCGAGCGCTTCAATCTTGGGGAGATCGTTTTAGAGCCCCGCGGAGGTTTTGCGCGGACGGCGGTTTTGTCCTCCGGATCCGAAGGGGCTCCATCCCCGGGAGAGTCGCTTGACTAAGCGGGCGGGAATTTACAAAACCTTATCCGACGAGGTGCGGCGGCAGGTCCGGGAGCGCCATGCCGACAGGCTTCCCGATATCGCCGGCACTGTGCGGCGTTTGCGCGAAGCAAAGAAAATTTCGGCAGCGGAGGTATGCCGCCGTTCCGGGGAGCTCGATCCTCGGACTCTCAATGCGCTGGAGAAAGGCAGGATCCGTAACCCCACTCTGAAAACCCTCCAAGCGCTGGCGCAGGGATTAGGGCTGAGCATGACGGAAATTTTGAGTGCCGCCGAAGGGGGTGCTGAGCCTGATTTTTTTGCGGGCGGTCCGCAGGGAGCCTTTCACCTCGATTTTCCCCGGCAAGGCCTCAAAATAGTCTCTTTGACGCCGTTGATACATGATTTTTTCTGCGGTAAACTTATCTTAAGTCCTAAAGTGAAGATACCCGACTCTATGCTGAATACGCCCTTTCCTGTGTATCTGTCGGTCCTGGTCGGCGGGATGGATGTTGAGATTCGAGGGCGCGGCGTCACTTCGATGAAGGAAGGTGACAATATTTTTCTGAGAGGCAGCCTCCGACACAGCCTTCAGAATCGCTCGCAGCGAGAAACCGCGGTGCTTCTCCTGACCGCGCCGTCGTTTCTGAAATGAGCCGGACGGGCTAAGTTTCCAGGCAAGTTAAGTCGCCTCCCGGGAGTGTCGATAGTTAGGAAGGTACCAAAAACCGTAATAAATTCCTATAACCCCTTGATTGAAAAGTATTTGGATGAAAACTAGCAAATCGGCTCTCTTCTTCGCCGCGATCATCCTTTCATTTTCTCCGTTTGTGCGGGCGGATGATCCTGGTGTTCCCAGCCCTGCCGCAGCACCCGCTGACCCATCCGCAGGAATCACACTCAAGCACCAGGAAGTAACCCGGCCCGGTGTTGAAATTTCTCAGGATCAGCTGACGCGCGAAGCTATCCGCCAAAGAGTTCGAGCCCTCCGGCAGGAAAGAATGCGTGTGATGCCCTATCTCGACAGGGGGTTTGTCAGGAAATCCATCCACCCCAAGAAGGTGCAGGAAAAAATACAGTTCACGCAAGGCGGTGAAAAGAAGCTGCAGGATCTGGTGGCCCGTGCTATCCAGGCCCACACACCGGCCCAGGCAGCCCAGGAAAGAATTTCTCTCGCGCGCCGCCGCATTTTGACAGCAGTCCGCCAGCTTTTCCCCGAAGTGACTTATAACTATGAAGACCGCGAAGGCCTTCAGAACGATCAAAAATTCAACAGCCGTCAATACAGCTTTGAACTGCGTCAGCCGATTTTCCGCGGCGGCATCCTCTGGAATACGCTTCTGCAGGAACGTGCCGAGCTTCGGGCCGCCGAAAAGGAGTATGACAAAATCCTTCAAGATGTCGTGCGCGACGTTTCTAAAGCATTCTTTGAATACAGCCGCACGAAGCAGGTTGCGGAAGACCGTCTTGATGCGATCAGCCGCATGGAGCGCTTTGCCTCGATCTCGGAACAGAAGTTCCGCGAAGAGCTCATTTCGGAAATCGAGCACCTCAACGTTCAGTCCCTCTTCAGTCAGATGAAATATGATTATGAAACAGCGAAGCAGGAACTCGAGCTGGCCAAGCTTGATTTGCAAAGCTACCTGGACATAGACCCGGAGGACAGTATCCAGACGGCCGGTATTTATGATGTCAATTCTCTGGTGAATAAGTCCTCCTCTGAGGCGGCTTCCGCGAGCGCTGACCCTTCAAACTCGGACCCGAACGCGCCCGCGTCTTCCGAAGCGGCCGGAGTTATTCCGGGAGCGCCTGAACTGCAGGGCCTTGTGGATAAGGCGTATGGTCATCGGGCCGAGCTGCAGGTCGAAGCCGCCAAGCTTGCCTCGGCCCAGCTCAAGGAAAGAATCAGGCTGGGTGAACTTCTTCCCCGTGCGGATATCGTGATGGACATGGGGGCACTCGGTGAGGCTTTTGACGACGATGCCCTGCGCCCGAAAAAGAGGAATGAATTCCGGGCCATGCTGGAATTCAGCTGGAACGCCGGCGGAAACACGATTAAGTACGACTTCGAAAACGACGAGAACGCGCCCTCCGTGACCCAATTCCAGTCCTCGTCAGGAAGCCAGACGACGCGCAATAAATTCAGTGTCGGGCTTTTCGACGGTCTCGACGCCCTTGCGGACGCGAAAGAAGCAGAGGCTGAAAAACTTGATCAAATTGTGGAGCTGGAAAATGCCGAAAAACAGGTCATTCAGGATGTCAAACAAGCGTACTACGATTACCAGAAGGCTTCGATTCAGGTGAAGTCGTCGCTTCAGAGACTGAACTACCGCCAGCGGCTCGCGCAGCTCTCCCAGCATAGGCTGGAACAAAATGAGATCCAGATTTCTGAATACATGCAGGCCGAGATCGACGCACTTTCTGAGCGCGCCGAATTGCATAAGGCCCTGAATGATTATTTCACGGCGAAAGCCAGTTTGAACCGGGCTGTGGGAATCCAGGACTACATGCCGATCGAGGAGTCTTATGCCGGACAATGATTCGAACGGCCCATTTTTCGTGCCCCCGCCTTCTCCTCGCAAGAACCCTGTGCAGAAATTGACGGGGCTTCTTGTTAAACTGATCCGAATTCCCTTGCGGTTTGCCGGACGGCTGAAAGATTTTAAACTTCCCAAGATCAAGCCCGCTCTTCCCGGCAAGACGAAGCCTGCTCAAGAAGAATCCGCGTCTTCGGCCTCAGCGATCGTGATTGAAAAACCTCAGAAGAGACGCGGCGGCGTGAAGAAAATCGCCGTGCTGGGTGTGCTGGCGGCGGCGGTTGCCGTTTATCTGGCTCAGGGGCTATTTGTAAAAAAAGAGCGTGAAATCAAGCCGACGCTTGAGTCGAAGCTCGGCGAGGCTTCTGCGGCCAAGGATAAAATTGTCCCGGTGAAGGCGTTCAAAGTTTCCCGCTTCAACTATGAGGATTCGCTCAACGTGCTCGGCACGATCAAGGGCGCTATGGAGTTCAAACTTAGTTTCGAGGTCCCTGGCGTCATCAGTTCGGTCAATTACCGGGAGGGCGAACGCTATGAAGAGGGAGCTCTTCTGATATCGCTTCGCCAGGATGACATTCTGCTCCGCTTGAAGCGCGCTCAAGCCGAGATGAACAAATCAGAAACCCAGGTCCAGATTATGACCGACAAGGTCAACGAGCATGAAAAACTTTTTGCCATGGGAGCGATTCCCAAGCAGACGCTGGATAAAGTGAAACTCGAACTCGACGGCGCAAAGTTTGAAACTGAAGCCGCTCGGCTTGAGGTCAAGGCGAATGAGGCGATGCTCGAAAAGTCGAACCTCTATGCGCCCAGCGCGGGGATGATCGGAGAACTCAAGGTGGAGGAGGGCGAGACGGTGACCCAGAACACGCTGTTGGGGACCCACATTATGACGGAGTATGTTTACGCGGAGTTCGGAATCGTGGAGCGTGATGTCAACAAGATAGCTCTCGGACAAAAGGCGCGCGTTTTCATCGATGCCTACCCCGACAAAACTTTCGAAGGTGTGATCGAAAATGTCGCGCCCGTGGTCGGCGGCACCAGCCGCACTGCTACAGCTAAAGTCCGCATCGAAAATACGGAGCGCCTTTTGCTGCCCGGCATGTTTTCCAGAATACGTATTCTCCTTTACAGCAAGAAGAACACGCTGGTCGTTCCCACAGACTCTTTGCAGGGCGGTGAGGGCGATCAATTTGTTTTTGTTGTCCACACGGAGGAAGGAGTCGCAGAAAAACGGGCGCTGACCATCGGCTACACCCGGCCCGACTATTCTCAGGTGGATGCCGGCATTTCGGAAGGCGAGCTTGTGGCCGTTTCGGGTCTTGAGAAGCTTGAGGACGGGTCCAAGATCAAGCTTTTAGAGACGCAGGAAGCAGAAACCTAGGCATGAGCATCGCCTCGTTTTCAGTACGAAAAAAAGTGACCGTCGTGATGGTCACGGCAGGCGTTGCGCTTCTCGGCATCATCTCCTTCATCAGACTTCCCCAGGAACTTTTTCCCCCGATTGTTTTTCCTCAGATTACAGTCGTGACGGAGTACGCGAATGCGGCTCCCGAGGAAATCGAAACACTTATCACGAAACCCATCGAAGAGTCGATTGGTTCTGTCACGGGTCTCAAACGCGTTGAATCGATTTCCCGAGAAGGCCGCAGTACAGTTCTCATTTCCTTTAACTGGGGGCAGGACATTGATTTTGCGGCTCTGGCTGTGCGTGAAAAAATCGATCTCGTGAAGGAAAGGCTGCCCAAAGAATCAGAAGATCCGGTGGTTTTGAAGTTCGATCCTCTCGCGAGGCCTGTGCTCATGCTCTCGGTGCGCGGCGCGAACATTCCGCCTGTACAGCTCAAATATCTGACCACGAAAATGCTGAAGGACAACATCGAAAAGCTCGACGGCGTTGCTTCCGTCACGGTTTCGGGCGGGGCGGACCGTGAGATCCTTGTGAATATTGATCAGGCCAGACTCGAGGCCAGCCATCTTTCACTGCTCGAGGTCATTGAGTCCATTGAGAACGCGAACGTCACCTATCCGGCCGGCAGCATCAAGAAAGGCTTGTATGAATACCTGATCCGGACCGTGGGGGAATTCCGCAGCGTGAAAGAGATCGGATTTTCGGTTGCGGGGGTTGACGTCGTGAAGCAGACGAACCGTCCTGACACAAGTTTTCTTGAGAAAGGCGATCAGGGGCCGCGTCAGACGCTGGATACTTTGAGGGGAGAAAGCGATCAGTCGGTGGCTGAGAAACGTCTTGTCCTGGTCCGGGACATCGCCGAAGTCCTTGACGGGACCGCTGAGAGAACCAGTATCGCGCGTTACAACGGCAGTGAGAATATTACGCTTGCGATCCAGAAACAGGCGAATGCCAACACCATTCAAGTCGTTGACCGGGTGATGAAGGGTCTGGAAACTTTGCGTGCCGATGTCGAGACGCGCAACATGTCCTTCGAAGTGATTTACGATCACTCCATCTTTATCCGCCGCTCGCTGGAGAATCTTGTCGAGGAAGCCAAAACGGGCGGCGTGCTCGTCTTCATCGTTCTGTTTCTTTTCCTGCGGGCCGTGGGACCGCCGCTTCTTGTGCTGTCCTCTATCCCCATTTCCATGCTGGGAACGTTTTTTCTGATGGGTGTCTCGGGGATCACGCTGAATACGATGTCCATCGGCGGACTGGTGCTTGCCATCGGTATGATTTCGGATACGAGCATCGCCGTGCTGGAAAACATTTTCAGGTACCGTCAGGAAAATCCCGAAAAATCTCCTCAGGATGCAGCCGTCGAAGCCACTGAGGAAGTTCTCTGGCCTGTTGTGACCTCGAACCTGACGACGATTGCCGTCTTCTTTCCGCTCATAGCCTTCGTACCCGGGATTCCGGGCCAGATTTTTAAAGATCTTTCCTGGGCCATCATCTTTTCTCAGGTCTGGTCCACGATTGTCCCGATTACGGTGGTCCCCATGCTTTCGACCTACCTGAAAATTAAAAAGGAAGATTACAAACCCCTTCACTGGACAAAATTTTTCGAAAGTCAGCTCGTCGGTCCGGCCGTCTCCGTAGCCCGAAAAATTGGATTTTCCGGAAGCGTGCTTATAACGGTTTTCCTGATTTGCAGTTCCGCCATTCTGATTTTTTCGACGCTTGAAAAGGAAGTCCTTCCTAAGGTGGATCAGGGTCAGTTTCTGATGAAGATCAATATGCACATCGGAACCCGTTTGGAAGTCACGGACCGCGTCTGCCGAAGGATTGAAGGGGTGCTCTCCGGCTTCAAAGAGGTCAAGAATGTTGCGATTACGATCGGCTCAGAGAAAAGCTCGCGCGGCGAGATCAAGGTCGAGTCGCTTCGTCCCTCTCAGGCGTTGATTCTCATCACGCTGGAAAAAGGCAAGAAAGGTCATACGGGCAGAGTCGTTTCTGAGCTGCGCGAAAAAATCGAAGCGGTTGATCTTGAAGGAGGGCAGGCCGACTTTGTGCTTCAGGAAAGTGAGTTTGCTTTCGCTGAAGGGGGTGCAAAGCCGATCCTGATCGAGGTCAAAGGGTATGATTTCAAGGAAATGTCCAAACTCGTTGAGGATCTCAAGAAACAGCTGAAGCAAATCCCGGGCGTGATGAATCCGCAGGACGATATGGGTGAGTCTTCCCCTGAAACCAAGCTCGAAATTGATAAGAAGCGCGCGGCCCTTTACGGCATTTCTGCGCTGGATATTTCCCTGATTACCAAAGCCGCGATCGACGGCGTGGTGGCGACGCAGTACCGGGAAGCGGGAAAGGAATACGACATTCGGGTGCGTTTAAACGAGAAGGACAGGAACAATATCGAAAACCTCAACAGCATGCTGTTGTATTCGAAAGTCCTCAACGCGCTGATCCCGCTCAAGGAGGTTGCTGTGATCACCAAAGGCATGGGGCCGAGCGAAATCAAACGCAGTGATCAGGAGCGAACCATTCTCGTTTCAGCCGACATTGATAAGGACGTCAAAAGTAAGGACGTTCTCGATGGAGTTCAGGAGCTCCTCAAAAGTCTTGTTATCCCTGCAGATTTCCGTGTAGTTCTCTCGGGAAAAGCTAAGGAAGTGAAGGAGAATTTCTCGAAGGTCACCTTTGCTTTCATCCTTGCGGTGACGCTTACGTACATGATCATGGCGTCTCAGTTCGAATCGTTTGTTCAGCCCTTCATCATCATGCTGACCGTGCCGCTAGCCCTATTTGGCGTTGCGATTGCTCTGCTTGTTTCGGGAACCTCGCTGAACGTCATCTCGCTTCTGGGCATGATCTTTCTGGTGGGAACGGCTGTAGCAAACGGTATCGTGCTGATTGAATATATCAATCAGGCTCGGGAAGAGGGCTTGGACGTCGAAAAAGCTGCCCTCGAAGCCGCCCGGGTTCGAACCCGGCCGATTCTTATGAGCGCTCTCACCAGCGCGATCGGTCTGACGCCGCTGGCGCTCGGCCTGGGTGAGGGGGCGGAGCTTCGCTCACCGATGGCCGTTGCCATGCTCGGCGGAACGCTTTCCTCGACGTTTTTCACCCTTGTGGTGATTCCCATGTTCTACATTTTTCTGACGCGCTTGACTGAGAAGCTGTTCGGGGCAGCCTTCGAAGATGAAGATGACGCCGGCGTGGACGAGAATCCCTACGCTGAAAAATCTCCCCGGGAGGACTGACCTTGGGGCTCCCGAGCTTTTCCATACGCCGTCCCGTACTGACCACGATGGTTTACGTGATTCTCCTGCTGCTGGGAGTCATCTCCCTCACGCGGCTGCCTGTCGAGCTTTATCAAGGACAGAATCAGGGCATCATCAGCATCATCGTTCGGGCCCGCGGCGGTCTTCCTCCCCCTGAAGTTGAGAAGGCCATCACCAAGCCCATCGAGGAGGCGGTCGCGACCGTCTCACACCTCAAAAATCTTTATTCGAGTTCGCGTGAGGCTGAATCCCGAGTGACGCTTGAGTTCGAGCCCGGCACGAATATGAATTTCGCAGCCCTTGAGATACGCGAGAAGTTCTCGCGGGTGAAGCCGCTGCTCCCCAAAGAAATCGAAAAGCCTGTCATCGCTAATTACGACGATGCGCAGTCCGCCGTTTTAATTTTTGCTTTAACTTCCGATACCCTGTCGCCGGAAGAAATCCGGGAAATCGTTGAAACGGATCTCAAGCCCATCCTCAGCCGTGTGGACGGCGTTGCGAGCATCGAGGTCTACGGGGGGCGGGAAAGAAAGATTCTTGTGGAGCTCGACCGCGATAAGCTTGTGGCCTACAACATTTCCGTCGAAAAGGTGATGGATATTCTAGGCCAAAGCAACGTGAACCTGCTTTCCGGCACGGTCGACAAAGGCAAGTATGAATTTGCCGTGCGCAGTATGGGAGCTTTCGAAAAGGTGGAGGAGATCGGAGAGCTGGGGATTCAGGCTACCCGCCAGGGCTCGATCATTCCGCTCAAGGAAGTCGCCACGGTCAAGGATGCCTACATGGAAGCAGAGGACGCCGCACGTCTTAACCTGGACCAGAACGTGACGGTCTACGTTAAAAAGACGAGTCTTTCCAACACCATACCCGTCGTGAAATCGGTAAGCCGAGTTATTGAGGAGTTTGAAGAGACTCACGATGAGGCGCTCGACATCGTGCTGGTCTCGGACAAAGCAAAAACGATTATTCAGGCGATCACCGAAGTCAGGGATTCGATGTTTCTGGGTATCTTTCTGACTGTCGTGATGATTTATGTGGCTTTGCGACAATGGATTTTGGCGCTCATAGTTTCTGTGGCAATACCTTGTTCGGTGATCATCACATTCATCGCAATGGCGGGGATGGGATTCAGTCTCAACATCATGACGCTGAGCGGTTTGGCTCTCGCCATCGGGATTATGGTCGACAGCGCCGTGGTCGTGATGGAGAACACCTTCGTCAAAAAAGAAAAAGGCTACTCGGACGGCACGGCCATACGCGAAGCCTCGGAGGAAGTGTGGCTGCCTCTCCTGTCATCGCTCGTCACAACGATCATTGTTTTTTTGCCGATCACGTTTGTGGACAAAAAAATTCAGATGACCTATTCGGGCTTCGCTCTCACGGTGACGGTCTCCTTGATTGTCTCTTTTTTTGTGGCGCTCATGCTGATTCCTGTTCTTTTAATGAGCTGGGGGCGCGGCAGAATCCGGGTTGCTAAAAAGGCTTCGGGACAAGGCGAAAGCTGGCTGCAGCGAGGCTACAAGGCGGTCCTGCGTTTCAATCTCCGATTCCGCTACCCTGTTGCCGCCTTGGCGATCGTGCTTTTCTGCGTGGCAAGCTACAAAATCGTGACCCGGGATATCGACTGGCCCAGCGCCATGGAAGAGAATGAATTTTCTGTGATTATTTTCCCGCTGGCCGGAGCTCGTCTCGAAGCCAATGACGATGCCGTAAAGAAGGTTGAGGAAATGCTCAGTAAAATTCCGGACGTGGAAATGTTTTCATCGACGGTCAGGAAAGATGATGTGAGAATTTTCGTCCGGCTCAAGGAAAAGATCAAGCGTGAGTACTCCAAGGACGAGATCATGGAGATTCTCGATGAAAAAGGCAATGAAGCGGTTAAGGAAATTCATGATGACTACAGCCTGATTCTCGACGAAGGCGCCTCGTCCTCCGAACAAAAAAAACTCATCGTCAATATTTTTGGTTACGAAAACGACGTTCTCGAGAAGCTTGCCCGGGAATTTGCAAACCGTATGGGCAAGGTGCCGGGTCTGACGAACATTGTGATGACCGACCTGAGAAAACGTCCGGAATACTCTCTGGTCGTCGACAAAGGCCGAGCGGCGATCTACGGCCTCGATACCAAAAGCATTGCGGACTCCATTCATGCTCTGGTGCGCGGTATGCGGCCGACGAAATTCCGCGAAATTTCAAAAGGTGAGGAAATCGAGACGATCACCCGCCTTCAGGCCATTTACCGCCAAAAGATTGAGGACTTGAAACTGATTTACATATCAAGCGACCGTGAGGGGCATCAGATCCCGGTCGGGGAGATCGCGAATTTCTACGCCGCGACGGGCCCGCAGACCATCGACCGCAAGGACAAGTACCGCTACGTCTTTGTGAAAGGGGATGCCAAGATGGCGCTTGAAACCGTCGCCAAACAGGTCCAGGAGGCGCTCAAGGACGTGGAGATGCCGGACGATTATTACTGGCGTTTCGGCGGAACTTACGAAGAGCTCGTCGGCGGCAAGTCCGACATGAATATCGCTCTCGTGATGACGATAGCGCTTGTCTACATGGTGCTTGCCTGTACTTTCCAAAGTTATGTGCTTCCCGGAATTGTGATGCTTTCAATTCCGCTGGCAAGCGTCGGTATTTGGCTGTCTTTGGAACTGACTCATAAACCTCTCAGTCAGCCGGTCTTTATCGGGATGATTCTGCTCGCCGGGTATGTCGTGAATTCCGCGATCATGATGGTTGATTTCATGCAGGGAGCGATTTCCAGAGGGCGGACGGTTGTCGAGGCTCTGCTGGATGCGGGCTCCGACCGGATTCGGCCCATCATGATGACGACGGTCTCAACCGGCCTGGGATTTGTTCCGATGGCTATCAGTCAGAGCCAGTCGAGCGATCTCTGGTCGCCTTTGGCGGTGACGGTGATCGGCGGCCTTCTAAGTTCGACGATCCTGACGCTTCTTATTCTTCCCAATTTCATTGTGATTGCTGAGGACATCAAGGTTTTTCTAAGAGGTGCAGCTGCTTCATTTACCAAAATTCTTCATGGAGCCGTGCCGCGGCTAAAAAACGGAATTTGATTTTATTCAAAGAGGGAGAAATTCTATGGACAATCAAGATCAGGGAAACCCGGCAGAATCAAGTCCGGAGAACAGGCCTTACCGGAGGCGCGTCCGGAATCTTCTTATTCACAAACCGATGCAGCGGGAATTTACTTTTGTGATGATCTCGCTTTTGATGGTTTCGACGCTGGCCGTCGGCTTTGTGATCCACCAGACGATTCGGGATGCAGCTCTTGGCGGAGGTTTTCAGTTTGGGAAAATTAATCCTTACGATGTACTGGCGGAAGTCAGCTACCAGCTCATCATGCGGGTCAGTGCCATCCTCTTTTTGACACTGATCGTGATTGGTGTCTTCGGGATTCTTTTTCTGCATCGCGTCGCGGGACCCGTTTACCGTTTCCGTCAAATTTTCATGCGCATCAATGACGGCGAGTTTCCTAAATTTGTCCGCTTGAGGGATTTTTTTTTC
>VFQY01000004.1 GCA_018883425.1 Candidatus Omnitrophota bacterium
ACCTTGTCAACAAGCTCCGGTTCGATTACGAAAAAGAGAGGGCAGTGAAAGGCAAGCTGGAAGACATCCTCCGAAAGTCAAAAGCCGGAGAAAGTCTTCATGACGATCTTGTCAGTCTCAGGGAGCTGGTCAACAAGAAGAGGGCTCCGTCAGGAGGCTCGACGCAGGCCTAGGATCGTAAAAATTAATCAAAAATAATATAAAAAGTAATTTATACGCAACAAAATAAGCTTATCGCAAGTTTGACAACTGCTGGAGCGGCGGGTAGACTTCCCGCATCTTTCAGGCGCACCAAAAGCTTTAAAAAATTGTTGACAGTTTTTCAGGGTTCACTATAATCCCCGTTTACCTCGCAAGGAAGAACTGTCTTTTTTCCTTTTTTAAAGACTACACTTCAGCAATTTGCTGGAGTAGCTCAGTTGGCAGAGCACGTCCTTGGTAAGGACGAGGTCACGGGTTCGATCCCCGTCTCCAGCTGAAACTCCATCAAGGATGATTCCGCTGTTCTGATAATTTAAGACATGGGTGCGTGCTCATCGCGGCGCGCGCTTAACAAAATCAAGGATGAGGAGAAGGTCACATGGCAAAAGAAAAATTCGAGAGAACTAAACCCCACGTGAACGTCGGCACGATCGGCCACGTCGACCATGGAAAGACGACGTTGACTTGCGCTCTCACCAAAGTGCTTTCAGAAATGGGTATGGCCACGGTGAAGGAATATGCGGATATCGCCAAGGGCGGTACCGTTCGTGACGACTCCAAAATCGTAACCATCGCAGTTTCCCACGTCGAATATGAATCTGAAAAACGCCATTACGCCCACGTTGACTGCCCGGGCCACGCTGACTACATTAAAAACATGATCACGGGCGCTGCGCAGATGGACGGCGCAATCCTTGTGGTTTCTGCCGTGGACGGTCCTATGCCGCAGACCCGCGAGCACATCCTTTTGGCCCGTCAGGTCGGCGTTCCTGCGATCGTTGTTTTCCTCAACAAGATCGATCTTGTTGACGATGCCGAGCTTCTCGATCTCGTTGAGCTCGAGGTTCGCGAGCTTCTCAAGAAATACGATTTCCCCGGCGATACGATCCCGGTCATCCGCGGTTCGGGTCTTCCGGCGGTTCAGAATCCCAAGGATCCCAAGGCCATTCAGCCTATTCTGGATCTTGTGAAGGCGCTGGACGAATTTATTCCCGAGCCTAAGCGCGATGTCGAAAAACCGTTCCTGATGCCGATCGAAGACGTTTTCTCGATTTCCGGCCGTGGTACAGTCGGAACCGGCCGTATCGAGCGCGGTAAAGTCAAGGTGGGTGAAGACGTCGAAATTATCGGTCTCAAAGAAGGTCCTGCGCTGAAGTCAACAGTGACGGGTGTCGAAATGTTCCGCAAGCTTCTCGATGAGGGGTTTGCCGGTGATAACGTCGGTCTTCTCCTTCGCGGCGTTGAAAAAGAACAGCTTGAGCGGGGAATGGTTATTGCCAAGCCGGGTTCGGTGAAGCCGCATAAGAAATTCAAGGCTCAGATTTACGTACTGAGCAAGGAAGAAGGCGGCCGTCACACCCCGTTTTTCAATGGTTACCGCCCTCAGTTCTACTTCCGCACGACGGACGTGACGGGTGTAGTTCAGCTTCCTGCCGGCACCGAGATGGTGATGCCGGGTGACAACGTCGCGATTGAGGGGAGTTTGATTACGCCGGTTGCGATGGAGAAGGAACTTCGGTTCGCTGTCCGTGAGGGTGGCAAAACCGTGGGTGCAGGTGTCGTTAGCGAGATCATCGAATAATTTCTTGCAGGGTTAGTGCCCGCAGCCAGCGAAGGTTGGCTGCGGGATTTTTTCAGCGAGTGCCCCTTAGAAATTCTCGGTTTTCTGCTGGTTCGGGGTCAAGACATGGTCTTAACCCGGAAGGCGGCTTTTTTTATTCTCTGACGTCTTAAGTTTGATGCGCGACTGTTGGAGGCCTGTAGCTCGAACTGGCTAGAGCGGCGGTCTCCAAAACCGCATGTTGCAGGTTCGAATCCTGCCAGGCCTGCCATCGCGCAGCGGCTAAACGAAAGAATAGGCTATGTTCGGTAAAGTCGGATCTTTTTTTCAGGAAACAAAGCAAGAGCTCAACAAAGTGACATGGCCGAGCCGTCACGAAGTTGTGCAGGCAACGATCGTCGTCATTTTTACAACTTTCCTCATGGCGCTTTATGTCGGGGTGATTGATTTCTTCCTGTCGAGCTTCATGAGAGTGATCCTTGGATGATGGGTGTTATGAGCGAACCGAAATGGTATGTCGTGCACACGCAGACGGGAGTTGAAGCCCGGGTTAAGGCAAGTCTTGAGACTCGCGCGGAGACTGCGGGTTTGAAACACCTGATTCACCAAGTCCTCATTCCGACTGAAAAGGTGTCTGAAGTAAAAGAAGGTAAGAAGCGCATCAGTGAGCGCAAGTTTTTTCCCGGTTACATCCTTATTCAGATGGATCTTACGGATGACAGCTGGTATCTCGTGAGAAATACACCGGGTATCTCGGGATTTGTGGGATCCGGAAAGAACCCGATTCCTCTGACCGAGCACGATGTGGATCAGATCGTGCGTCAGCAGGAGGAAAAAACGTCGAAGCCCAAGCCGAAAGTTGAGTTCACGGTGGGTGAGAGTGTGCGTGTGAAAGAGGGTTCGTTTGCGAATTTTAACGGCACGATCGATGAAATCAATCCGAATCGCGGCAAATTAAGAGTGCTTGTCAATATTTTCGGCCGCTCGACTCCAGTTGAGCTCGAGTATTGGCAGGTTGAAAAAATCTAAACACTAAGCTGAGGATCTCAGGCGATGGCGAAGGAAGTCACGGGCAGTATCAAGTTACAGGTCACGGGAGCGCAGGCTAATCCGGCTCCTCCTATTGGTCCCGCGCTGGGTCAGCACGGTGTCAATATCATGCAGTTCTGCAAAGAATTCAATGAGCGCACCAAGGATCGTCCCGGGGTTGTGCTTCCGGTCGTTATCACAGTTTTCAAGGACAAATCCTTCACGTTCATTCTCAAGTCGCCGCCTGTCGCAAATGCGATTAAAAAAGTGGCGGGTCTCGCGAAGGCCTCCTCGGAGCCTGGGCGCAACGTGATTGGAAAGATCACACGCGACGAGGTCGCTGAGATTGCCAAGGCAAAAATGAACGATCTCAACACGACGAAAATAGAATCTGCCATGAGGATTGTCGAAGGCACGGCCCGGAGTATGGGCATTCAAGTCGTAGACAAGAAGTAAGGACGGAGGAATTCAAGGTGGCTCGGAAAATCAGCAAACGATATAAAGCAAGATTGAGCGAGGTTCAGCGCGAGAAGCTTTACACGCTTGACGAGGCTGTGCAGTCTCTTAAGAAAATTAAAAACGCGAAATATGATGAGACGGTGGCTCTGAATATTCAGCTTGGGATCAAGCCGGATCAGAGTGATCAGATGGTTCGCGGTACCGTAAGTCTGCCGAATGGTTCTGGTAAGGATATCCGCGTGATTTGCTTCTGCAAGGGTGAAGAGGCAAAGGCTGCGCAGTCTGCCGGCGCGAATCTTGTCGGCGGGGAAGAGCTTGTGCAGAAAGTTCAAGAGGGCTGGTTTGAGTTCGATGCCGTAGTTGCTCACCCTGACATGATGCGTGAAGTGAGTAAGCTCGGACGTGTTCTTGGTCCGCGCGGTTTGATGCCGACGCCTAAGACTGGAACTGTGACCCCTGATGTGGGTCGAGCGGTCAGAGAGCTGAAGGCTGGGCGGGTCGAGTTTAAAAACGACAAGACAGCTGGGCTTCACGTGATCTGCGGGAAGCTTTCCTTTTCCGAAAGTGCTCTGAAAGAAAACATTCAGGCCGCCATTAAGGCCATCCGTGATGCAAAGCCGGCTTCCAGCCGAGGAGACTACCTGAGAAAGATTTCGGTTGCTCCCACGCAGGGTCCTGGTATTGCCCTGTCAGTAGCCGCTCTTTAAGGAGAACGATTATGCCGTCAGCGATTAAAGAATTGATGCTCAAAGAAATCCAAGGTGAATTCGGATCAAATCCGTATGCTTTCATCACCAGCTTCAACAAGGCCACGGTGGCTGATTCCGCAGATTTTCGCCGTGCTCTCCAAAAAGTTTCATCGCGTTCCATGGTGGTCAAGAGAACTCTGGCCAAGAAGGTTCTTGGAGAACTCAACTGCAAAGATTGCGACAAATACCTCGCCGGCTCTGTGCTGATGACGTTCGGTGATAAGGACCCTCAGAATATTTCCAAGGCCATCGTCGATTTCGTAAAGGCCAACAACAAGTTCGCTGTTGCGGGCGTGGTTTTTGAAAACAAGATGTACGACCAGGTGTTTGTTCAGCAGCTCTCAAGGCTCCCCTCCCGTCATGAGCTGTTGACTCAGGTGGTGGTGCGGGTCAAGTCACCGATATCCGGGTTTGTGATGACGCTTTCGCAGGTCCTTCGCGGGTTGGTGGTAGTCGTCAACGAAATTAAGAAACAGCGTGAAGCGGGCCCTGCGGCTGCGTAACGAAAATTTCAAGGAGGCTTTAAACTCATGTCCGAACAACTTGCGGTAGAAGAATCCAAATCTGAAAAAAAAGAAAAGAAGGAAGGTGTTAACGTGTCTGAAAAGCTACAGGGTGTACTCAAAACGATTGAAGAACTTACGGTCCTCGAACTTGCTGATCTTGTGAAGGCTCTTGAAGATCGTTTCGGCGTGAGTGCTGCGGCGGCGGTTGCGGTTGCGGCTCCTTCGGCTGGCGGTGCGGCGGCTGGCGGTGCGGCTCCCGTTGAAGAGAAAGATTCTTTCGATGTCATCCTTACTGACGGCGGCGCTAAGAAGATTCAGGTCATTAAGGAAATCCGCACGATCACGAACCTTGGCTTGAAAGAAGCGAAGGATCTCGTTGAGGGCGCTCCTAAGCTCGTGAAGGAAGGCGTCAAGAAGGAAGAAGCTGAAAAGATCAAGAAGATCCTTGAAGAGCAGGGTGCGAAAGTGGAGTTGAAGTAACAGCCTCACTTATCATCGTCATGATAGGAAGGTTAGAAGCTCTTTTGTCAACGTCACTTTGGAGGCGTGCTCCGTATGATTCCAGTAGCAGAAAGAAAGAACTTTACTAAGATTCACGATACGATGGATATACCGAATCTCGTTGAGATTCAGGTTGAGTCGTATGAAAAGTTTCTGCAGACCGAAAGCCCGAAGCGTAAGCGCAAACGGCAAGGGTTGGAATCCGCTTTCCAGGAATGCTTTCCTGTGGAGAGTGTTGACGGGACATGCCGGCTCGAGTATACGGGCTACAGCCTCGGCAAGCCCAAGTATTCGATCCCGGAGTGTCACAAGCGCGGAATGACGTACGCTGCTCCGCTCAAAGTGAATTTGCGGCTCGTGCGCAACGGCGTTGCCAAAGAGCAGGAAGTGTATATCGGCGAACTTCCTCTCATGACTGAAACGGGCACTTTCGTGATCAATGGTGCAGAGCGGGTTGTGGTCAGCCAGCTGCACCGCTCTCCGGGTGTTTCTCTTGAAGAGGGACTGCATCCGAGTGGTAAGAAGATTCACAGCGTGCGGATTATTCCCTATCGCGGCGCGTGGATCGAATTCGAATCGGACATCAATGATGTCCTTTACGCTTACATCGACCGCCGCAGGAAAATCCTCGCCACGACGCTTCTCCGTGCTCTGGGGTATTCGTCCACGATCGATATCCTCAAGGAACTTTATGCTATCGAAACCGCCAACATCTCCGACAAGGCTGCTCAAAAGAAGTATGAAGGCTATTTTCTCGCAGACGATGTTATGCACTCGGAATCCAAGGAACCGATTGCTATGGCGGGTTCAAAGTTAACAAAGGACCTGATTGCGGTGTTGGCTTCCAACGAGGTTACGACGGTTAAGTTGGTGAAGCTGTCGAGTGATGACCTGGCCATTGTTCAAACCATCGAGCGCGATCCTTATAGAACGATGAAGGAAGCCCAGGTTGCTATCTACAGGCGGGTGCGTCCGGGTGATCCGCCCACGGAGGCAAGTGCTAAGGACCTCATTCATAAACTCTTCTTTGATCCGCAGCGCTATGATTTGGGCCGGGTGGGACGCTTCATGCTGAACCGCAAGGTTGGGATTGAGCAGGAAACTGATGAGACCACTTTGCGCCCCAAGGATGTGATGCGAGTTATTTCGATGCTGCTCAAGCTTCGCTCGGGCGAATTGCGCAAAGACGACATTGACCACCTTGGCAACCGCCGGGTTCGGTCGGTGGGTGAGCTTCTAGAAAATCAATTTCGTGTGGGTCTTGTCCGTATGAAGCGTTCCTGTTTGGAGCGCATGTCGATCTACGATCTCGATGCCGCAATGCCGCATAATTTGATCAACCCGAAACTGATATCAGCAGCCATCAAAGATTTCTTCGGCCGCAGCCAGCTTTCGCAGTTCATGGACCAGACGAATCCCTTGGCTGAGCTGACCCATAAGCGCCGGTTGTCCGCGCTAGGTCCCGGCGGTCTGTCCCGCGAGCATGCGGGCTTTGAGGTCCGTGACGTGCACCCGTCCCACTACGGCCGTGTGTGTCCGATTGAAACACCTGAAGGTCCGAACATTGGTCTTATCGCTTCGTTGAGTACCTTTTCGCGAGTCAATCCGATCGGATTCCTGGAGAGCCCGTACCGGAAAGTCGAAAAGGGGCGTGTGACCGAGAAGATCGATTACCTAACCGCGGATATCGAAGACCAGTACGTCATTGCCCAGGCGAATGCCCGCATTGATGAAAAAGGCAATTTCTTGGATGAGCAGATCTCTTGCCGTTCCAAGGGAGATTTCCCGAAGAAGAAGCCAGAAGAGATTGATTACATGGACGTGTCGCCGCGCCAGCTTGTGAGTGTCGCTGCCGCGCTGATCCCATTTCTAGAGCACGACGACGCGAACCGTGCCTTGATGGGTTCGAACATGCAGAGGCAGGCTGTTCCGCTTCTGATTACCGATTCTCCCTATGTCGGAACGGGCATGGAAGGGCAGGTCGCCCGCGACTCTGGAGCTACGATCATCGCGAAGTCCCGCGGGACCGTGAAGGCTGTCAGCGGTCATGAAATTGTCGTGGATGACTTTGTCTATAAGCTTAAAAAATTTGAGCGCTCCAACGCTGGAACCTGCATCAACCAGAGGCCCCTCGTCAAGCCGGGCGATAAGGTGAAACGCGGTGATCTTCTTGCGGATGGAACGGCGACGGATGTCGGCGAGTTGGCGCTTGGGTTCAATGTGCTGGTCGCTTTCATGCCCTGGCGCGGGTACAACTTCGAAGACGCGATCATTGTGAGCGAACGTCTCTGTAAAGAAGACGTTTATACTTCTCTGCACATCGAGGAGTTCGAGATTGAAGCCCGCGACACGAAGCTGGGTAACGAAGAAATTACGCGCGACATTCCCAACGTTGGGGAAGATGCGCTGAAAGACCTCGATGAAGAGGGTGTTATTCGTGTGGGTGCTGAAGTCAAGCACGGGGACATCCTGGTCGGTAAGATCAGTCCAAAATCAGAAACAGAGCTGTCGCCTGAAGAAAAACTGCTTCGCGCGATCTTCGGCGAAAAGGCCGGTGACGTCCGGGATGCATCGTTGGTTGTGCCTCCGGGTGTCGAAGGCATCATTGTCGACGTCAAGGTATTCGCCCGCAAGGAGTCGAAAGCTAAGAGCCGCGATGAGCGTAAACAGGAAAACAAGGAGATCGAGGATATCAAGTTCCGCTTTCAGGAGAGGATCGATATTCTCAAGCGTGAGCGCCTCAACAAAATTTCAGGCATGATTATGGGCAAGCGTCTGTCTGAGGATCTCGTCGACGACATCCTCGGTGAAGTGCTCCTCAAGTCAGGCCACGTTATCTCCAAAAATGATCTCAAGAAACTCGAAAGCTGTGATTGGGAATCGATCCGTCTTGATGATGAGCCGGAACTGGAAGAAAGTGTCAAGAAAATTGCCCGAGTTTGGGGTGATGAAATTGACGAGCTCATCGGCGAGCGGACGCGTGAAATTGAGCGCATCAAGAAGGGCGATGAATTGCCTCCCGGAGTCATTAAGAAGGTGGTCGTTTACGTTTGTTCGAAGCGCAAGATTTCGGTTGGGGATAAGATGGCGGGTCGGCACGGAAACAAGGGTGTGATCGCGAAGATTCTCCCTGAGGAAGATATGCCGTACCTTCCGGATGGATCGCCGGTGCAGATCATCCTCAACCCGTTGGGTGTGCCTTCGCGTATGAACGTCGGACAGATTCTCGAAACGCATCTTGGCTGGGCTGCAAAGGCTTTGGGCGTTAAGGTGATGACTCCGGTTTTCAGCGGATGTACCGAGGACGAAATCAGGAAAATGCTCCGTGATGCTAAACTGCCGGAAGACGGCAAGACGGTTCTTTATGACGGCAAGACCGGCGAAGCTTTTGATGAGCGTGTGACGGTGGGACAGATCTACATGCTGAAGCTTGCTCACCTTGCGGATGACAAGATCCATGCCCGTTCGATCGGTCCCTACTCGCTGGTCACCCAGCAGCCTCTCGGCGGTAAGGCGCAGTTCGGCGGTCAACGCTTCGGTGAGATGGAAGTGTGGGCTCTTGAAGCTTACGGGGCAGCCTTCACGCTTCAAGAACTTCTCACGGTCAAGAGTGACGACGTGGTCGGGCGTACCCGGGTTTATGAGGCAATCGTCAAGGGAGAGCCTGCTCTTCATGCTGGAACCCCTGAATCATTCAACGTTTTGGTCAAGGAGCTGCAATCGCTTGCTCTGGACATCGTTCCCGAAAAGAATCAGACCGGTTTAGACGCCGCGCTTCTCGATGCTAAACGGTTAAAAGAGGCTGCGGAACGTAAAGACAAGGCTAAGGAGAAACTCAAAGTATGAACTACGACATCAATACTTTCGACTCCGTACTAATTCGGATTGCATCTCCAGAAACCGTTCGCGGCTGGTCGAGGGGTGAGGTCAAAAAGCCTGAGACGATCAATTACCGAACGTTGAAGCCTGAAAAAGATGGGCTTTTCTGCGAGCGGATTTTTGGTCCGACACGCGATTATGAGTGCGCCTGCGGAAAATATAAGCGTATTAAGCATAAGGGGATCGTGTGCGACCGTTGCGGCGTTGAAGTGACCCAGTCGAAAGTTCGCCGTGAGCGCATGGGTAACATTGAGCTTGTGACCCCTGTTTCGCACATTTGGTTCTTCAAAACTATGCCCTCCCGGATTGGAAACTTGCTCGACTTGAGCGTGCGCGCTCTTGAGAAAGTTCTCTACTACGAGGAATATATCGTCATTGATCCGAAAGAGACGCCCTTGAAAAAGAGGCAGCTTTTGACCGAAGAGGAGTACCACAAGGCTCAAGAGCAATATGGGGCTTCTAGCTTTTCGGCGGGCATGGGAGCCGAGGCTGTTCGGGAATTGCTCAAGGAGCTCGAGCTCGAAAAAATCGCGCAGAAGTTTCAGCGTCAACTCAAAACCTCAAAATCTAAGCAGGCTCGCGCTCGCGCCGTCAAAATTCTCAAGATCGTTGATGCGTTCAACAAATCGGGCAACAAACCCGAATGGATGATTTTGGAGTCGGTACCTGTGATTCCGCCCGATCTTCGACCCTTGGTTGCTTTGGACGGAGGCCGGTTTGCCACGAGCGATTTGAATGACCTCTATCGGCGTGTCATCAACCGCAACAACCGCTTGAAGAAGCTTTTGGAACTCAAGGCGCCTGACGTCATCATCCGCAACGAGAAGAGAATGCTGCAGGAAGCTGTGGATGCGCTGTTTGATAATGGCCGTCACGGAAGGCCGGTTCTGGGCACGGGAAATCGTCCGCTTAAATCATTGAGCGACATGCTTAAGGGAAAACAGGGCCGTTTCCGGCAAAATCTTCTAGGAAAGCGCGTGGACTACTCGGGCCGCTCAGTGATCGTCATCGGTCCTGAAATGAAGATTTATCAATGCGGTCTCCCGAAAAAGATGGCTCTTGAGCTCTTCGAGCCGTTTATTATCCGTAAGCTTAAAGAGCGCGGTCATGTGCACACCATCCGTTCCGCCAAAAAGATGGTGGAGCGTGTCAAGCCTGAGGTGTGGGACATTCTCGAAGAAGTTATTCATGAGCACCCTGTTCTCTTGAATCGTGCCCCGACGCTCCACCGCTTGGGCATTCAGGCTTTCGAGCCGCTCCTCATCGAGGGTAAGGCGATCCGTATTCACCCGCTTGTTTGCGCGGCATTCAATGCCGACTTCGACGGTGACCAGATGGCCGTCCACGTTCCGCTCTCGATGGAAGCGCAGATGGAAGCCCGCGTGCTGATGCTGTCGGCGAATAACATTTTCTCACCTGCCAACGGGCAACCCATCGCTTCGCCGTCTCAGGATATCGTTCTTGGGATTTATTACCTCACGAAGATTCGTGATGGTCAGAAGGGTCAAGGGCTTGTCTTCGGCAGTGCGGATGAGGCTTTGCTGGCCTTTCAGGACGGTGAAGTGCATAAACATGCGAAGTGCAAGCTGAAGCTTGATAAGGGTGATTTGGTCGAGACGACGGTGGGACGTATTATGTTCAACCGGGTCCTTCCCAAGGGATTCCGCTACGTCAATGACATTGTCAACAAGTCGAAGCTCTCTAAGATCATTGCCGATTGTTACCGTGAATTCGGTCACAACGAAGTGATTCAGCTTTTGGATCGTCTGAAGGCGCTTGGGTTCGAACAAGCGACGCATTCCGGGGTCTCGATCGGCTTGGAAGATATCAAGGTTCCTGCCGTCAAGGTTTCAATGCTCGATGAAGCCCGCGCGAACGTAAAAGCGATCGATTTACAATACAAGAACGGTCTGATTACCGAGGGTGAGCGTTATAACAAGGTCATCGATATTTGGACGCACACAACTGATCGTGTCTCTGACCGTATGTTCGAAGAATTCGATGCCTTTAACTCGATCTTCATGATGGCTGATTCTGGTGCTCGAGGCTCGAAGCAGCAGATTCGTCAGTTGGCGGGTATGCGCGGTCTTATGGCCAAGCCGTCAGGTGAAATTATCGAGAGCCCGATCACCGCAAATTTCCGCGAAGGTCTTACGGTGCTGGAGTATTTCATCTCGACGCACGGAGCCCGCAAAGGTTTGGCGGACACGGCTCTTAAAACAGCCGACTCCGGCTATCTAACCCGCCGTCTCGTTGACGTGGCTCAGGATGTCATTGTTTACGAAATTGACTGCGGAACACTGAGCGGTAACTTTGTCGAAGCGATCTATGAGGGTGAAGAGGAAATTGTTCCTCTCCGGGACCGAATTATCGGCCGCGTTGCTCTCGACAACATCATGGACGTTGTGACGGATCAGCAAATCGTAAAAGCCGGCGAAATTATCGATGAAAAGGTTGCGGATAAGCTCGACGAAGTCGGGATCGAAAAAATCCGTGTACGGTCGGTTCTCACCTGCGAATCTAAGCGCGGTATCTGCGCTAAATGCTACGGAAGAGACTTGGCTACCGGCCGGCTTGTGGAACTGGGAACGGCTTGCGGCATTATCGCCGCTCAGTCCATCGGCGAACCTGGAACTCAGCTGACCATGCGTACCTTCCATATCGGCGGCACGGCTTCGAGAACGGTTGAGCAATCCTACTTCAGAGCTAAGAACGACGGACAGCTCAAGTATCACGGTCTCAAAACGGTCGTGACGAAGACAGGTGAAATCGTGGTGCTGAACCGTAACGGTTCACTGACGATTCACGATGCTGTGGGACGCGAGCTCGAGCACTATGTGATTCCGAGCGGTGCGATCGTTGCGCATAAGGACGGCGAAAAAGTTAAGAAGGCCGAGATCTTCGTGAAGTGGGATCCTTATACGGTCCCGATTTTGACCGAGGTGACGGGCCGAGTCAGCTTTGAGGACATCGTCTCAGGGGTCACCATGAACGAAGAGATGGATGCCACCACAGGCCTGACCGAACGAGTGATTATCGAACACAAAGAAGAGCTTCACCCGCAGCTTTTAATTAAGGGATCCAATGAAGAGATTCTCGGCTTCTACCCTATTCCTACGGGCGCGCATATCGTTGTGAACGAAGGTGACGAGATAACGGCCGGTACCCTGCTTGCTAAGACCCCCAGAAAAGTCGCGAAAACGCGCGACATTACAGGCGGTTTGCCGCGTGTGGCCGAGCTTTTTGAAGCGCGTAAACCTAAAAACCCTGCGGTCATCTCGGAAATTGACGGCATTGTCGAAATCGGAGAAATCGTTAAGGGTCAGCGAAAAATTATTGTCAAAAGCGCCGCCGGGATGACTAAGGAATATCTCGTTCCGCATGGCAAGCACCTGAACGTGTACAAGGGCGACAAGGTTCTTGCGGGCCAGCAGCTGGTCGACGGTCCGGTCGTGCCGCAGGATATTCTGCGTGTTTCCGGGGAGCGCAGCCTCCAGGAATACATTGTCAACGAGGTTCAGGAGGTTTACCGGCTTCAGGGCGTGCGCGTCAACGATAAGCACGTTGAAGTGATTGTGCGGCAGATGCTGCGCAAGGTGCGAATCGATGACTCGGGTGACACGGAGTTCATCGTGGGTTCCCATATCGACCGCCTTCGTTTCCGCGAAGAGAACGAGTTGATGGAAAAGAAGGGTAAGCAGCAGGCTACTGCGACGCCGATGCTTTTGGGGATTACCAAGGCGTCTTTGACGACCGAGAGCTTTATTTCGGCCGCAAGCTTTCAAGAAACGACCCGCGTGCTGACGGAGGCTGCATCTGCCGGCAAGCGCGACAGTCTTCAGGGGCTTAAAGAAAACGTGATTATGGGACACCTGATTCCTGCCGGAACGGGTTTCTCGATTCACCAGAATATTGAGATGACCAAGGATGTGGGTGACTTGCTGCATGATCCCGCGGCGGTTGCTGCTTCCAAGGAACAGACGGGTAAAACTAATGAGGAGAAAGCGTAATGGCTCCGACCATCAATCAGTTAATCGCTCAAGGGAGAAAGAAGTATAAAGCCAAGACAAAGTCTCCGGCGCTGCAGGGATCTCCCTTCCGCAAAGGCGTTTGCCTCAATGTGCGTACTCAGACGCCGAAGAAGCCAAACTCGGCGCTGCGTAAAATTGCGCGTATTCGTCTGACCAACGGTGAAGAGGTCACGGCGTATATCCCTGGTGTAGGTCACAATCTTCAGGAACACTCCATCGTTCTTGTCCGGGGCGGCCGCGTGAAGGATCTCCCGGGTGTTCGTTACCACATTGTCCGGGGCAAGCTCGATACGCAGGGAGTTGCCAATCGGAACCGCTCGCGATCGAAGTATGGCGCTAAAACCCCAAAGAAAGAAACTCCTAAGAAATAGAGGTTAAAAGACGCATGAGACGAAGAAGAGCTCCAAAAAGAAAGATCAATCCGGACCCTGTTTATCAAGATCTTATTGTTGCTAAGATGATCAATATGGTTATGGAAAGAGGCAAGAAGTCAACTGCTGAGGGTATCGTTTACGGCGCCTTCGAAACCCTGAAGAAAAAAACAGGAAAAGAACCTCTTGAAGTTTTCAAGCAAGCTGTGGATAATGTCCGTCCCTTGCTTGAGACTAAATCACGGCGCGTTGGGGGTGCGACTTACCAAGTGCCGGTGAGTGTCCCGCCTGAAAGGGGAAGTTCCCTCGCCATGCGTTGGTTAAGAAATTTCGCCAGAGCCCGCAAAGGCAAGCCGATGCAAGTCAAGTTAGCAGAAGAAATTTTAGACAGTTATAACAAGACGGGAACGTCGATCAAGAAGAAAGAGGATACCCACAAGATGGCAGAGTCCAATAGGGCTTTTGCTCATTATCGGTGGTAAAAATAAAATGGCAGACGAAAAGGTCATCAGTTATCCGCTCGACAAAATTCGTAATATTGGGATCGCCGCTCATATCGACGCCGGTAAGACCACGACTTCCGAGAGAATTCTCTATTACACCGGACGTACGTACAAGATCGGCGAGGTTCATGAAGGTACAGCCGTCATGGACTGGATGGAGCAGGAGCAGGAGCGCGGAATAACGATTACCTCAGCAGCTACGACGTGCTTTTGGCGCGACTGCCGTATCAACTTGATCGATACTCCGGGTCACGTTGACTTTACGATCGAAGTCGAGCGTTCAATGCGCGTTCTTGACGGCTGTGTGGCTGTTTTCGGGGCTGTCGAAGGTGTGGAACCTCAATCGGAAACTGTTTGGCGTCAAGCTGACCGTTACCGCGTGCCGCGGATCGCCTTCATCAATAAAATGGATCGAACGGGCGCTTGTTTTTATCCCAACATTCAGCAGATGAGAGACCAGCTCGGTGCAGTGGCCGTTCCCATCCAGATTCCGATCGGTAAGGAAGATACTTTCAAGGGTATCATCGACCTCGTCCTGATGAAGGCTCATATATTTCATGATGAGTCGCTGGGTGCGAAGTTTGATACGGTCGACGTGCCTGCCGAATTTCTCGACGAGGCGAAAAAGATGCGCGAGGAAATGGTCGAGCGGCTCTCTGAGCAGGATGATGTCCTGATGGATAAGTACCTCGAGGGCAAGGAGATCTCGGTCGACGACATTAAGAAAGCAATCCGCCGCGCGACCATTGCGATTAAGATCACGCCTGTAATTTGCGGAAGCGCCCTCAAAAACAAAGGGGTTCAGATGTTGTTGGACGCCGTCGTGGATTATCTTCCGGCGCCGATGGACATCGAGAGCATCAAGGGAAAGCATCCTGGCGACGACTCTGACATTGAAAGAAAGCCGAACGAAAAAGAACCTCTCACTTGCTTTGCCTTCAAAATTGCCAGCGATAAATTTGTAGGCAGTTTGACTTTTATCCGCATCTACTCCGGTGTGCTGACGTCCGGCAGCTATGTTTATAACCCGAGAACTGAGCGCAAGGAAAGAATCGGACGCTTGCTTCTGATGCATGCCAACAAACGAGAAGAAATTGAAAGTGCCGGCGCCGGCAATATCGTTGCCGCTGTGGGGCTGAAGGATACGCGTACCGGCGACTCGCTGTGTGATGAAAATCATCCGGTGGTGCTTGAAAAGCTGTTCGTTCCGGAGCCTGTGATTTGGATGGCGATCGAACCGAAGACCAAGGCTGACCGCGACAAGATGTCTGATGCTCTTGGACGGCTCATTGCGGAAGATCCAACCTTCCGTGTGAAGACGGATCAGGAAACGGTTCAGACCCTGATTGGCGGTATGGGCGAACTTCATTTGGATATCAAGGTCGACATCATGAAGCGCGATTACGGCGTGCTGGTGAACGTGGGCAAGCCTCAGGTGGCTTATCGTGAAACTATTTCTTCAGCTGCTGAGGGTGAAGGAAAGTTTATCAAGCAAACGGGCGGCCGGGGTCAGTACGGGCATTGCTATCTGCGCATTGAGCCTATGGAGCGCGGCAAGGGAAATGAATTTGTCAACGAAGTGGTTGGCGGGTCAGTGCCCCGTGAATACATACCTGCGATTCAAAAGGGTGTGGAAGAGGCTGAAAATAACGGCGTGATCGCGGGTTATCCCGTGGTCGACGTGAAGGCTGTGGTTTATGACGGCAGTTTCCACGAAGTAGACTCCTCAGAAATCGCATTCAAGATGGCTGGAATCTTAGGTTTCAAGGAGGCTTTCCAGAGAGCGAAGCCGATTCTTCTCGAGCCGATGATGAACGTTGAGGTGGTGATGCCGGAAGAGTACGCCGGTGACGTTATTGGCGATCTCAATTCAAGGCGCTGCATTATTCAGGAGATGGGTAACCGCGGGCATCTTAAGGCGGTGAAGGCTCTGGTTCCTCTGGCGGAAATGTTTGGTTACGCAACTTCCGTTCGGTCCCTCTCACAGGGCCGTGCGACATACACGATGGAACCGCATAGTTATCAGGAAGTTCCCCGCGTGATCGCTGACAAAATCAAGGCCAGTTAAATCTGCCTAAAAAGGATCTGGTTGACCTATGACTAAAGAAAAAATTCGAATCAAATTAAGAGCGTACGATCAACGTATCTTGGATCAATCTGTCCAGGAAATTGTTGATACGGCAAAGAGGACGGGAGCTATGGTGCTGGGTCCGGTTCCTCTTCCGACACAGATTTGGAAAACGACTGTTTTAAAGGGGCCGACGATCGACAAGAAAGCGCGCAATCAGTTTGAGGTAAGGACGCACAAGCGCTTGATTGACCTTGAAGGTCCGACCTCAAGAACAGTTGATGCGCTGATGAAGCTGGATCTTCCGGCCGGCGTAGACGTTGAAATTAAACTCTAAAGAACGGGTGACGAAGTCATGTTAGGTCTCATTGGAAAAAAACTAGGAATGACGCAAATTTTTGACGAGGAAGGCAAGCAGGTGCCGGTCACGGTTCTGGAGATGGGGCCTTGCTTTGTGACAGCTCTTCGAACTCTTGACACGGACGGCTACAAAGCTGTTCAGCTCGGATATTTTCCCGCGAAGGAGAAAAAGCTTACGAAAGCTGATCTGGGACGCTTCAAGAAAGCCGGCACGTCCAACTATACCTATACACGAGAGATTCGGACGGAAAATCTGGAAGGTCTCCAGTTGGGTCAGCAAGTCGGAGCGGAGAACTTCGAAGCGGGTGATTGGGTGGACATCACTGCAGTATCCGTTGGCCGCGGGTTTCAGGGTGTTGTGAAGCGTCACCACTTCAAGGGCGCTCAAACGATGAGTCATGGAACCAAGATGGGCCGCGAGCCGGGCTCTGTGGGGTCGCGCGCAGGTGGCGTGGGCTGCCGAAAAGAGACGCCTAAAGGTAAGAAGATGCCTGGCCGGATGGGTAACGAGCGTGTTACTGTTCAGAACGTCAAGGTTGTTCAGGTTGATGCTAAGAACAATATCGTTCTTGTGCGCGGTGCGGTACCTGGACCGGAAAACCGATGCCTTGTGGTTCGGACAGCCCTTAAGCGTCCCGTCAATCGTAACTGGAAAGTTCCTGCCGCGAAGACTGAAACCTCGACTCCGCAAGAAGCCTCCAGCCCGGAATCTCCGGAGAAAAATTCTTAATTCAAATTGAAACGGAATGGAAAAAATGAAAGCGCCCCTTTATTCAAAAAATGGCAGTCAGAAAGGCGATTTAGAGCTGAACCCTGAAATTTATGCAGCCCGGGTCAATGCTCGTCTCCTTGAACTTGTGAAAAACGCCTATGCGGCGAACCTTCGGCATGGAACCGCGTCGACGAAAACACGCGAAGAGGTACGCGGCGGCGGTAAAAAACCCTGGAAACAAAAGGGAACTGGGCGCGCTCGTGCCTCCTCCATCCGCTCTCCGCTGTGGCGGGGCGGTGGTACGGTGTTTGGACCGCATCCCCGCGACTACTTCGTTGCTCTGCCTGCCTCGATGAGGCGCAGCGCCCTGATTGCGGCTCTGAGTCAGAAGGCGAAATCCAGCCAGATCGTTCTTATGGAAGAGATCGCGGTGTCGCAGCCGAAGACCAAGGAGTTTGTGGCGATGATGAAGCTGCTTCCTCTGAACGACAGAAGAACGTTGTGTGTGGTTGCTGAGGTTGAGCCTTCTCTCAAGCGTGCGAGTCAGAACGTTAAATCGCGCGTTGAAATCCGCAAAGCGGCTGATCTTAATGCCTACCATGTGCTTCAGCGCGAGAAGCTCGTGATTGAAAAGGGTGCTCTCAAGGTGCTCGAGGACAGGCTTCTTGCAAAAGATACGAAAAAGCAGGGGTAAAAAATGAAAATCCATCTTTATGACATTATCCGCGAGCCTATGATTACGGAAAAGGCTGCGAAGGATGCCGAAAATCTCGCGAAATATGCTTTCCGCGTGCATCCTGAGGCAAACAAGAAATCGATTAAGGCTGCAGTTGAGAAGATTTTCAATGTCCACGTGATAAAGGTGAACACATCCTGCCAGGCCGGGAAATGGCGCAGGGTTCGTTTTCAGCCCGGAAAGACAGCTCAGTGGAAGAAAGCAATTGTCACGCTGAAAAAGGGCGAAACGATCGATATCACGGCATAAGCCGAAGAGAAATCAATCAAAGGAGTTAAGCAAAAATGGCACTCGTAAAGTTCAAGCCGACATCGCCTGGAAGACGTTTTGGTAATGCGGCCAATTTTTCGGAAATAACGTCCGATACACCGCACAAGCCTCTGACCAAAGCGCTGAGAAAGAAGGGCGGGCGCAACTCTCATGGTCACATGACAGCGCGGCGCCGCGGACAAGGGCATCGACGCCGCTACCGTTTGGTGGATTTTCGCCGGTCTCGTCTAAATGCACCGGCTACCGTGCTTTCGATTGAATATGATCCGAACCGAACGGCGCGCATAGCGCTGGTTCAGTACGCCGACGGGCAAAAGAGCTATATCGTCAGCCCGGACGGTCTCAAGGTGGGTCAAAACGTGGCGAGCGGTCCCGATTCAGAGGTTCAAAGCGGGAACCACTTACCGCTCAGAAAAATCCCGGAAGGAACGCCTGTTCACAATATTGAACTTCGTCCTGGTCTGGGCGCTAAGTTGGTCAGGGCTGCGGGTGCGGTAGCGCAGATCCTCTCGAAGGAACAAGATTACGCGCATGTAAAGCTCCCCTCGGGTGAAGTTCGTCTCATTCACCTGGATGCTTATGCGACGATTGGACAGTGCTCCAACATCGACAATGAGAATTTGATGCTCGGTAAGGCCGGGAGAGCGCGTTGGCGTGGACGTCGGCCTGCCAGCCGCGGTATCGCCAAAAACCCTGTGGACCACCCGATGGGCGGCGGTGAGGGCAAATCGAAGGGTGGTAATCATCCGCAAAGTCCTTGGGGTCAGAAGGCGAAGGGTTTGAAAACTCGTAAGCTCCGTAAATTCAGCAATAAGTTTATTGTGAAGGACAGAAGAAAATGAGCCGCTCCGCGAAAAAAGGCATCTTTGTAGACGAAAAACTCTTAAAGAAGGCGCAAACGGCGGTTCGCAGTAAAGACCGCCGCCCTATCAAGACGTGGTCGCGCCGTTCTACAATCACAGAGGACTTTGTGGGTGTGACGCTTTCCGTTCATAACGGTAAGTCTTTCACAAGTGTCTTCGTGACGGAAAATATGATCGGTCACAAGTTGGGTGAATTTGTCCCGACGCGCACCTTCCGTAAGCACAGTGCGGCTCAGGATAAAGCCAAGGCTGCCGCTGCAGGCTCTAAAACATAATCGCAAGGATCGGACGGAAATCTCGTATGGCAAAATCTAAGACGGCAGTTGAAGCAGAAGTTAAAGCGGTAGAAAAGAAAGCCGCTAAGGTTGTTCTCAAGTATTTACGCATATCACCCCGTAAGGTGCGTGCGGTGCTGGACGCTATTCGGCATAAGCCGGTTCACAAGGCATCCGCCATATTAAAGACGCTGAATAAGAAAGCGGCGGGTTTCGCGGATAAGGCGCTGAAGAGCGCCGTGGCGAACGCTAAGGTTCTGGGTATGGATGAGGGGCGCTTGGTTGTGGCGGATGTGCGCGCTGACGGCGGTCCGGTTTTCAAAAGATTTATGTCCCGTTCGATGGGCCGTGCGGATCGCTTGCTGAAGCGTACGACCCATCTTTCGTTATCGGTTTCAGAAGGTGCCCGCTCGTTCGCTGAAGCTACTCCTGAAGAGAAGCCTGGCAAAGAGAAAGTGACTGCAACTTCGACGGCCAAAAAGAAAGCTCCGGCGAAATCTAAAAAATCAGCCGCGAGCGCAAAGTAAGGCTTTACAGGAGGAATCCCTTGGGCCAAAAATCACATCCTTACGGACTTAGACTCGGATACATCAAACCCTGGAAAGCGAAGTGGTTTTCGCGGAAGGGTTTGGATCAGCTGCTGCACGAAGATCTCAAATTGCGCAGCTATGTGCAAAAAAAGCTCGGCTTTGCCGGTATATCGAATATCGAAATTGAGCGTTCCAGCGGACGGGTTCGGGTAAGAATCTTTACAGCCCGGCCGGGGGTCATTATTGGACGCCGGGGCCAAGAAATCGACAAAGTCAAAGAAGACTTGGCCAGCCTGACGACCAAGGAGCTCTTTGTGGACATCAAAGAGGTTAAGGCTCCGCAGGTTGATGCGCAGCTCATTGCTGAGAACGTCACGTCTCAGCTGGAAAAGCGAATCGGTTTCCGCCGCGCCATGAAGAAAGCGATTCAGGTTGCGATGCAGAAGGGTGCTCTTGGCGTGAAAATTCAGTGCAAAGGCCGTTTGGGCGGTGCTGAAATCGCGCGCGAAGAAAAATACCATGAAGGAAAACTGCCGCTCAGCACTTTCCGCGCGAATATCGACTACGGATTCCACGAAGCTTCAACAACGTACGGCAAGATCGGCTGTAAGGTTTGGGTCTACAAGGGCGACATTCTGGTGAAAAAGGAAGAGGCTAGCCTCAGGATGGAGCGCCAACGCAAGCAGGAAGAAAAGTGGAAGAGTGAGGAGCAGCAGTCCGAAGGTTCGGCGCCTCAGCAGGAAAATCCGAAGGCGAAGAAGCCTCGGGGGAAGAGCGATAGAAGCCCTGCGGATGACGGTGCGGTCAATCCGGATGCGGGTCAGACATTTTCACAGGGCGAGGGGAATTAAGTTATGCCGATGATGCCGAAGCGTGTAAAATTTCGTAAACAGCAGCGAGGATGGCTGAAGGGCATTGCCACTCGGGGAAGCTCTCTTTCTTTCGGGGACTTCGGCCTTAAAGCAATTGATCGCGGATGGCTCACCGCGATTCAGATTGAGGCCGCTCGTGTCGCTCTAACGCGGCATGTGAAGCGGGGCGGTAAAATCTGGCTACGCGTTTTCCCGGACAAGGGTTATACAAAAAAACCGGCTGAAACCCGAATGGGTAAAGGTAAAGGTGCGCCTGAGTATTATGTGGCGGTCATCAAGCCTGGAAGGATAATTTTTGAGATGGGCGGTGTTCCCGAGTCTCTTGCGAAATCAGCCATGAGGCTGTGTGCGCACAAGATTCCGATTCGGACGAAGTTTGTTAAACGGGCAGGTCATTGATCATGGCAAAAGCTAAAGAAAGTAAGACTCAGAGTGTGGACGAGCTTCACGACAAGGTTGAAAAACTGCGCAAGGAGCTGATGCAGTACCGCTTTCAGGCGAAGACGGGCAAGCTGGAGCGTCAGAACCTGATCAAGGAAACGCGCAGAGAAATCGCCCGTAATCTGACAGCTATCAATCAAAACAAAAAAGTAAAGTGAGGGTGCATACGTGAGCGCCGCTACAGAGACTCAGAACACCGAAGCCCCGAAGGTGAAGCGTTACCGCGAGGGTGTGGTGGTAAAGAATAAAATGAATAAGACTGTGATCGTCGAAATCACCCGTCTGACTCAGCATGCTCAATTTAAGAAGGTGATCCGTAGAAAGATCAGGTATGCGGTTCACGATGAAAAAAATGAGTCCAAGGCCGGCGACAAGGTCCGCATTCTTCAAACTCGTCCTCTTTCGAAAACGAAACGCTGGACATTGATCAAGGTGCTGCCCAAATGATTCAGATACGAAGCATACTCGAAATTGCGGATAACAGCGGCGCAAAGAAGGCGTCGATGATCGGTGTGATCGGCTGTCACGGCAAGCTGAACGCTGAAGTCGGTGATGTGATTACGGCCTCTGTCAAGGAAGCACTCCCGAATGGAAGCGTGAAGAAGGGCGAGGTGGTCAAAGCCGTCATCGTGCGCACACGGGGGCCTATCCGCCGCAAAGACGGATCCTCGGTGAAGTTTTCATCAAACGCTGTTGTGCTGATTGATAACAATAAAAATCCCCGGGGAACCCGAATTTTTGGCCCGGTGGCCCGCGAATTGAGAGATCGGTCTTTTATGAAGATTATCTCTCTCGCGCCTGAGGTGGTGTGATATGAAGATCTGCAAAGGCGACACGGTTCTTGTGATTGCGGGGAAAGACCGCGGCAAAAAAGGAAAGGTCCTGAAAACCTATCCTTCCGAAAAGAAGATTCTCGTTGAGAAAGTGAATCATCATACGGTTTACCTG
>VFQY01000123.1 GCA_018883425.1 Candidatus Omnitrophota bacterium
GCGGTACTTTGCGTGCGAACAATCAGACCGCCCAGAAGGACAAGGACCACGACAATCGGCGCAAGCCACCACTTCTTACGAACCTTGAGAAATTCCCAGAATTCCGCGAATAGACCCAGTTTCGACATGATGTCACCTTAAAATTGTTTTTCGTAGCGGTCCGCCGATTGGACGCGTGTTTTTTTCTGCCAGTAGCTTAGCTTATCCCGGTCACTTTCGAGATCCAGAAATTTCGTTCCGGTCACGCGCGCTGTAATGCTGATCGGGAGTACGATAAAAAAGAACAAAACAGTCAGCAGAAAGCGCGTCATGACCCACCCCATGACGAATGCCAGCAGCATCCAGGCCTTATAGGGTGATGCGAGTCTGCCCGGAACCAAGAACGCTGCAGTCAAAAGAGGAATGCCCGGAATTAGAAAAAAAAGTGCCGGGTTGCTTCCCCTCCACGATCCCCATGCCGCAAGGGCACAAAAAATTCCCCCGACAAGCCAGCCAAATTCACGCAGCGTCTTCGGCGTTATTTTGAGTTTATCAAGGTCTTCGCGTATTGTCACGATTCCGTTTCCTTCTAATCCGGCTGATACTCCGTCTGCCAATCGGTGTCCCCCTCGTTCATTCGCTGCGCAGCTTTATCGATCAGGAAAGAACCCAGGACAAGATAATCCATACCGGTACGCATAAAACAGCGGTAGGCGTCTGCGGGTGAGAGCACGATGGGTTCGCCGCGGACATTAAAGGAGGTATTGATCACTAATGGGCAGCCATGACGAGCGTGCATAGCGGTCAGAAGCCCGTGAAAAAGCGGATTCATCTTGTGGTCGACCGTTTGGATTCGAGCCGAGCAATCGACGTGCGTAACCGCCGGAATCTCGGAGCGTTTGAGTTTGAGCTTGTCGATACCGAAGAGCCCCTGCACGGCAGCTTCCGCCGGAACCCGCTTTTTTTCCGCGATGGGCGCAACGATGAGCATATATGGGCTCGGAAGCGTGAGCTGAAAATAATCGGCAGCTTGATCACGGAGCACGGCCGGCGCGAAAGGCCGGAAACTTTCACGGAATTTTATTTTGAGATTCATGATTTCCTGCATCCTCGGTGACCGGGCGTCGCCTAAAATCGATCGATTGCCGAGCGCGCGCGGTCCGAATTCCATTCGCCCCTGGAACCAGCCGACAACCTTCTCCTCTGCGATTAGATCCGCCGTGCGGTTCAGGAGATCGGCACCGGCGATGCGCTCATACGGTATTTTCTTTTCAAGAAGGAAACGTTCGATCTCGGCATCCGAATATTCCGGCCCGAGGTAAGACCCCCTCAGACTGTCGTCAATTTCGTTGGCACTTCTGGGATTATTGAGAATTTGGTGCCATGCAAAAAGAGCCGCACCCAGAGCACCGCCCGAGTCGCCTGCAGCGGGCTGGATCCAGATGTTCTCAAAAGTACCTTCACGCAGCAGTCGGCCGTTGGCAACGCAATTCAGAGCGACCCCTCCGGCGAGACATAGATTTCTCATACCGGTTTTCTTGCGGACATACCGTGCGATTCTCAGCACGATTTCTTCGGTGACTTCCTGGATAGACCGGGCAATGTCCATATCCTGCTGAGTGATAGGCGCCTCGGGCTTGCGCCTTGGCCGTCCGAAGAGCCGATCAAAGCGCTTCGAAGTCATTTCTAAACCGGCTGGGTAATTGAAGTATTTCATGTTGAGACGGAACGAACCGTCCTCTTTGAGGTCAACGAGCTCTTTGAGAATCAGGTCTTTGTATACGGGGTCACCGTAAGGCGCCAGTCCCATTAATTTGTATTCGCCGGAATTGACCCGGAAGCCCGTGAAATACGTGAACGCAGAATAAAGCAGACCCAGCGAGTGAGGAAAGACGATTTCTTCCTCGATCTCAAGGCGGTTACCCCTGCCGCATCCGAAACTGGCCGTTGCCCACTCCCCGACGCCATCCATCGTGAGAATGGCAGCTTCGCTGAACGGTGAAGGAAAGAACGCCGAGGCTGCGTGGGATTCGTGGTGCTCTGTAAAAAAAATCCTACCGCTGTAACCGCTTAGCTCCTCACGCAGAACGTCCCGCGTCCAAAGCTTCTGTTTGATCCATGCGGGCATGGCTTTCATGAAGGAGCTCAGGCCGAGGGGTGTGTAGGCCAGATACGTCTGAATAAGACGTTCGAACTTGATGAAGGGTTTGTCGTAAAAGACCACGGCATCCAGATCGGATGAGCGAAGACCTGACTGATCTAAACAAAAGCGGGCTGCCTGGGACGGAAATCGCGCATCGTGTTTCTTACGGGTAAACCGCTCCTCTTGTGCCGCAGCGATTATCCGGCCGTCATCAACGAGGCATGCCGCGCTATCGTGATAGTACGCCGAGATACCGAGGATTCTCATCCGCGCTCTCTGGGCTTCCCGGGGCCGGAAGATTCTGAGGGTTTCACCGGCGCCTTTCCCGTTGCCCCGCCTCCGTCAGTCTGATAATCAGCTTTGTCCGGTTTGAGTGCGGCAATGAGAATCCCCGAGATGAAGTAAAAATTCATGACGGATTGGGGGTTGTGGAGCAGTGTATCCCATGCCGAAAAAATTAAAAAACCTGCAGCCCCTGTCCATAAACCTGCGGCGGCCGCTCGTTGTCTGGAGTCCGAAAGCTGCTTGAGCCGCAGGAAACCGTGCGCGAGCAAGCCAAATCCGAAGAGCCCGAAAGAGACTGCGCCGGGCAGGCCTATCTCTGCCGCCATTTGCAGGTAGCCGTTATGAGCATAGTAGTCGCGGACGCGCCAGCTGCCGGACTTATCGTATTGCTGATGAGCGCGCGTGTAGGTGTTAATTCCTGTGCCTGTGAGAGGTTCGGCCTCAATCACATAGACGGCTCTCTGCCACAGGTCGAGGCGCTCAATCACGGATTGCTCCTGAAAATTCGCATCGAGGTGAATGAGGACGTTTCTGGGCAGCATTGCCGCACCCGCCGCAGCTGCCAGCGTCAGAATCAGCGCGAGGCGCCATTGTTTCAGCAGAACCAAGGACGCGAATGCACTCAAAAAGAAAGCAAGCCAGGCGCCGCGGCTGCGTGTCAGATAAAGACAAATCAAACCTTCGGCCGCGAGAATGGTTAAAAGAATAGCGTAGCGAAGGTTCTTTCGGGCGGCGACGGCGAAACCTACAGCTGCTGGAAGAATCAGCACGAGGAAGGAAGCGAAAAGACCATACGACTTAAAGGACGAGGTTAATCGGACGCCCGCTGAAGCGTCAACAGACTTGAAGCCCCGCAACAGATCCGTGCCCAAAGCGTATTGAGCAAGCCCATTGGCGATAACGAGCGCGAATACGCACAACAGGAGCTTCTCAAAAAATCCTCCGGTGATTTTGTTTTTTGGTACCTGCGCCGCCATAATCAAAATCAGAATCTGCTGCGATACCTTCAGAACTCCGCGGAAACTCTCTTTCGGGAAATCTGACACTGTTACAGAAAATAAGACAGCAGCCGCATAGAAAATCAGGGGCCAGAGTACGATTTGCGGAATGCCCGAGAGCGGCTGCTGGCGCCCCGAAAGGCAAATTACTGCCAAGGCCGTAAGCGCCAAAACGAAGGTGATTTCCACGAGCGCAGAAGAAAAAGAGAAGCTTGCGAACATGGCAAAGAGAGCCGCCAAAAACAAATGGTGAAGTTTGCTCAATGCTGTATCAGAGATTCTCATGATTGAGCGCCCCTTCATGAAAGATGTTAAATGGCCGGGACAATTTCAAAAACACCGATTCGGGATGAGTTTTCGAGCGCCGAATGCGGCACGGGAACAGGTAAAACAAAGCGGGCACCGCGTGAGCGATAGTGCCCTATTTTCTTCAGAATCTCTTTGGCGAAATTCCAAGCGAAGATAACGATGACGTCTACGGGCTCTTCATCAAGAGCCTTGCTTGGCTTGATGGGAATTTTAACTCCGGGAACGAGATACCCCTGTTTGAGAGGGTTATCATCCACGACATATGAAATATCCAGGGGCTTCAAACCGTAAAAATTCAGAATCGTTGAGGCCTTTGCCGGCGCTCCGTAGCCAGCGATTTTCTTGCCCGCCGCTTTCTCACGGGCAATCATCGCGCGGAAGTCCTCACGTATCGCGAGCACGCGCTGCGCGAACCGTTGATATACCTCAGGTCGGCCGTAACCGCCCTCTTTTTCTCTTTCAAGATACAGGGCGACCGATGCATCCACAGGACGCGATGCCCCCGCCTTCTGCATAAAAACTCTCAGGGAGCCCCCGTGAGAAGCGACATAGTCGATTTTAAAAATAACCAAACCGAATTTCTCGACGACGTACTGCAAAGGGTGAACAGCAA
>VFQY01000041.1 GCA_018883425.1 Candidatus Omnitrophota bacterium
GAACTACCACTTCCAGGTCATAGCTGCGCCCGAAAATTTGTTTTCCGAGATAGTTTTTCTCCCGGGCCTCTTCGATGGCGCGTTCAAGAATCTGCGCCGGGCCGGAATATTCGCCGCGGATGTACACATAGGCCTTGTGAACATTGTTGGCATAGGCTGCCAGGATGATGCCTTCCAGAAGCGCGTGCGGCGCATGACGCAGGATGTATTTATCTTTGAAAGTCCCCGGCTCGCCCTCGTCCGCGTTGACGACAAGATAAACCGGTTTGCCCGTGTTTTGCGGAACAAAACTCCATTTCATCCCGCACGGGAAACCCGCGCCGCCCAGTCCGCGCAAATTAGATTTTTTAACTTCGTCGATCACAGCTTCCCGAGTAAACCCCTCGAGGACACGGCGCGCCTGCTCATAGCCGCCTTCGCGCTCGTAATCTTCGATCCAGAAAGTTTTACCCGGGATAAAAAAACGGGAGAGAATTTTTTTCATTTAGCGGGACTCCGCGTTCATCCGGTGCGTTTTCTTGTAAGCCTCAAGCTTGCCTTGGCGGGCATCGTCGATGAGCTGCGTCATCGACTCGGGCGAAAGAGGACCATAAAACTCTCCGTCATTGACCTGCAGCATCGGGGCCAATTCGCACGCCCCCAGACATTCGACCTCATCCACTGAAAAATGACCGTCCTCCGACGCGCTTTGCCCCGGCTTCAATCCCAGCTTTTCGCGTGCGCATCGGGTCATCTCGCCGGAACCCATCAGCGAGCAGGACAGAGACCTGCAGATGTGAAATTCCGTCTTGGCTCTGGGGCGGGTATGAAAAAGCGTATAAAAGCTCACCACCTCATGAACGTCGACTTCGGGCAAACCCAAATAGTGAGCCACGGCTTTCTGCGCCTCAGGACTGACATAACCGTGATAGTCCTGCACAAGTCTCAGGATCATCAGAAGAGACGCTCTGCGGCTTTCATAGAGCGCGACACAAGCGTCAGCTTTCGCCTTGAGTTCGGCTGTAAAAATCTTCTCGGTCAAAGTTTCCACGGGACTCATCGGTCGAGTTCTCCCCCAATCATGTTGACGGACCCAAAGGTCGGGATGATATCCGCCACGGTGTAGCCGTTGAGCATCTCCGGAAGAGCGGCCATAATGACAAAACACGGCGGACGGACACGGACACGGCAAGGCCTGTCGGTTCCGTCGCTCACCGCATAGAAACCCAGCTCGCCGTTGGCCCCTTCGACAGGAAAATACGCCTCGCCCCGGGGCGGCCTTATTCCATGCCCCATCATGATCCCTTTAAAATGATTCATCAGACCTTCGATATTTCCATAGGTGTCTTCCTTCGCCGGCAAAACCACACGCTTGTTCGGGGCCTGAATTTCGGGATAAATCTCTTTGTTGTTGCCGCCGAGCGTGGGATCAAATTGAGCAGCGACCCCGCAGTGACCTCCCGTGCGCCCCATCTTGGATTCGTCGATGAGATACTCGGCAGGGACCTCCCGGCCCTCGGTGTCCAGAAGCACGGGTCCCCCGGGAATCTGATCCAAAGCCTGCTCGACAATACGCATACTCTGTTCGGCTTCTTCCATGCGGCAAAGGTAGCGGTCATAGTTGTCGCCCGTCGTTCCCACGGGAATCTCAAAATCAAAGCGGTCATAGACAAGGTAGGGAAACGCCCGGCGCACATCGTAATCGCATCCCGTCGAACGGAGAAAAGGGCCCGTGATTCCGTAGGCAAGAGCCTGCTCCTTCGAAATGCGCCCGATGTCCTTCATGCGGTCTACAAAGATTCGGTTCTTCGTCAAAAGGCTGTCGCATTCCTTGAGAACCCCGCGCGTCTCGCGCAGGATTTCGCGGCAGCGCTGATTAAAATTTTCGGGTAAATCGCCTTTAACGCCGCCGATGCGGCAATACGAGATCGTCAGGCGGGCGCCGGTAATTTCCTCAATCAGCTGATAGATCCATTCCCGGGCTTTGATCATGTAGAGAAATGCGGTAAAGGCGCCCATTTCCATACTGGTCGCACCGACGCAGGTGAGGTGGTCGGTCACGCGTGAAAGTTCACTGACGATAACGCGGATGTACTGGGCCCGATCCGTCACCTTCAGATCGAAAAGTTTCTCAACGGCCATACAGTAGCCGACGTTGTTGATGAGGGGTGACACGTAATTGAGCCGGTCCGTGTAGGGAATCACCTGCAGGTAGCCGCCCTGCTCCGCGGATTTTTCAAAAGCCCTGTGAAGGTAACCAATCTCCACATCGGAGCTCACGACCGTCTCGCCGTCCAGTTCGGCAACGATGCGCACGATGCCGTGCATCGCCGGATGCGCAGGCCCCACGTTCAGAAGCATGGACTCCTTGCGCGTCTTCTCGGGCTGGCGGGCTTCTGTGAGGTGTTCCACGGTCAATTCCTCGGCCCTATGAGGGGCTGACGCTTATTGTAAGGATAATCTTTGCGAAGCGGGTGGCCTTGAAATTCCTCATACATGAGAATGCGCCGCAGGTCAGGGTGCCCCTCGAAGCGAATGCCGAACATGTCCCAGACTTCGCGCTCAAACCAGTTGGCAATGGGCCAGAGCCCCGTCAGCGTGGGCATCACGGCGTCTTTCTCCTCAACCCGGACCTTCAGACGAAGGCGGTGAAGCTGAGCCGTGGACAGAAAGTGATACACCGCTTCAAATCGGGGATTCCACTTCATGGTGAGACCGTCAACAGCAGTTATATCCACCAGCACATTCATGTCAAAGGCGGGATCCTGCTTGACGTGAGCAGCGATGACGGGCAAGGACGCCCGCGTCACGACGGCCGTTTCGTCGCCGTGCGCCGCATGCGTCTCGAGAACATCCGAAGGAAAACGCTCCTTGAGCCAATCCGTCAAACCCGGCATGAAAAAACCCTTAATTTTGTCCGTTGTAAATTTTGGGAAGACCTAAAATCAGACTTCCTGTTTCTGACGCTGAATCTTTTCCTGCAGTTTGATCAGCCCGTCAAGAACGTTTTCGGGCCGCGGGGGACAGCCTGGAATATAAACATCCACCGGAATCAGAGTATCGATCCCCTGAACCGTGGCATAGTTATCATAAAAACCGCCCGTGCACGTACAGACCCCGAAGGCGACGACCCACTTCGGATCCGCCATTTGGTCATAGATCATTTTGAGCACAGGCGCCATCTTGTGCGAAATCGTGCCGACCACGAAGAGCACGTCGGACTGACGGGGAGAAAACCTCGGCAGTCCCGCGCCGAATCGGTCCACATCGTAGTGAGAACAGGCGGTCGACATGTATTCCATCCCGCAGCAGGCTGTCACAAATGGGTATTGAAAGATCGAATATTTACGGGCCCAGCCGATCATTTCATCCAGCCGGCTCGTGAGATACCCGCCCTGGGAGGCCTGAGAACTGTCTGTCTTCATTTCCATTGTAGCGCCCCTTTTCTCCAGGCATACAGAAAACCCAATTCGAACACTGCCAGGAAAAACATCACCGAAAAGAAAACCCCGGCCCCGAGATCCTGAAAGGCGGCGGCCCAGGGAAAAAGGAAAATGATTTCAATATCAAAGATGACAAAAAGAATACCGGCCAGATAAAATTTTACAGCGTGCCTTCCGGTCGGAAGCTCAAACGGGATTTTGCCGCATTCGTAGGGGATATTTTTGGACGGATTCGGCTTTTTGGGGCCCAGTTTTTCGGACAGAATGATGAACACGCCTGAAACGCCGGCAGCCATCACCAACAAAACGAGAATCCCAAAATAATCGCTCAGCATACGCTCTCAATGTCTTCTAAAAAAAGAGATCGGTATCATACAGCACAGGGCCATTTTCTCCAAATGATTCCTTGAGATTCAAGGGGAAAAAGAGGGGAATTTTTAGGGGGAGATCCGGATGTTTTCCGATCCTGGAAAAAACTCAGTTAAACAAAGCCTGCATCCGAGACTTTGCCCGTCTTGCCAGCGTATAATCAGGGTTGTCCTGAAGCGCCTCGTCGTAGTGCCTGAATGCCTTTTGCCATTCCCCCTTACGCTCCCAGATCCTTCCCAGGTTGTAAAGAGGATAACAGTGTGACTCGTAGCGTTTGGCGCGCACGGCCTTTTCCAGCCAGGGAATAGCCTCTTCAAGCCGGCCTTTTTCGATCAGGTACGCCCCGATGTCATTGTAAGGGTTCCCGTAATCGGGATCAACCTCGATGGCCTGCCGGCAGGCCTCGATGGCCTCGTCATAGCGGCTCTGAAAGCTGTAAGCCCAGCCTAGGAAGGTATACGCCTCGGCCGTCGGGTAAATATCGATCGACTGCTGGTAGAGGCCGATGGCATCTTCGAGATCGCCTTGGGTCTGCTTATCGTAAGCTTCGCGAAAAATACGGAAAGCTTCCTCACGGAAGTGCAGCTCGCTGTCTTGACTCATGCCGGAATTATAACACGCGCCGATCAGGCAGCCAACCCGCTCACAAGCGGCGCATAAAGACCGCAGCCTCAATATGCTTGGTCCGCGGGAACATATCGAAGGGAATCACCTCGAGAATTTCGTGGCGTTTTTTGGCGAGGATGCGCCCCAGATCACGCGTCAGCGTGCCGAGATGGCAGGAAAGATAAACGAGATGCCGCAACGAAGGCTCCTGGGCGAGGAACTCCGAAAGATCCGCCGACATGCCTGTGCGCGGAGGGTCGACAAAGACAAAAATATTTTCCCTCGGTTTACGCTTCAGGTAACGGGGAAAGGATTTTTCCGCAAGCCCCTCGATCAAATCAGCTTTTAAACCCCGTATCCTGAAATTCTCTTTCAAGGCCCCGAAACTTGCCGGACTTTCTTCCAGACACATCAGCTCGGGGACTCCCTCCGCCGCCAGGATTGTGAAAGTTCCAGCGCCCGCGTAAAGGTCCGCGAAAAGACGAGGCTGAGCGGACTGCACCCAGGCCCGGGCAGTTTGCCCGATCTGGCGGGTGATTTCCAGATTGTTTTGAAAGAAACCCCGCGAACTGGTGAGAATGGACTCGTCACCGATGCGCATTGAGAACAGCTGATCCTCTCTTCCGGAAAAAATCATGCCATTTTCGCCGACGCGCAGACTGATGCGGTCTTCACCTTTCCGCAGCAGCCTTTTTTCTGTAAAAACCGGGCGCAGACGCGGGTCAGTAATCAGACAGTTATCCACGCACAGCGTCGTGCGGTTATCGCGTCCGACAAAACCAAACTGCTGCGGTTTGGGTGAGGGCGCCGTTTCATGAAGCGTCACGCTGTTGCGGTACCCGTAAGGCGAAGCGCCGCTGCGTATGGGCGACACCCGAGACCCCGGCAATTTGAGAAAACGCTCGAGATGTTCGCGCACCTGAATTTCCTTCCAGCGCAGCTCTTCGCTGTAGGCCAGATGCTGATACTGACAGCCTCCGCAGTCCTGCACGTAGGGACAGGGCGGCTCTTCACGGTGATGCGATTTTTCTAAAACCTCGAGGAGGCGTCCTTTCGCGTAATTTTGTTTACTCTGAGAAACGCGTGCGCGGACTGTTTCACCGGGCAAGGCGCCCTCGACAAAGCACACCTTGCCATCGACAAACCCCAGGCCTTCTCCCCCATAAGCCAATTTTTCTATTTTCAGAACGACATCGTCGGGCATCAATTTTCTCGCAGGTTAAAAGCGGCGTGCGCATCTTTTGAGGATCCGCAGCGCGGCGAAACTGCCTGTTTTTTTCTGAACGCTCAGGCATGCCGATGCTTGCTGAGGCGGCGTCCGGAACAGCCGTTTTACGCTTGTCCGGGTTTGAAATTTCTTTGAATCTCTTCTGCGGCTTTTTTTCCGTCTTTCCAGACCAGGAGCTCCACGCCGGCCCAAAGGAGACTGGCTAAAGCCGCTCGCCACGCCAGGGTCTTGTCGGTAAGAGCCAGGTAGAGAACCGGCGACGCCGCGGCCGCTAAAGCGGCGCGGTAAAGAGCGGCCTTCGCGCCTGAAGCCTTATGCCTCAGCTCGGCAAGACGTATCTCACGGAACTCACGGCCGGCCTCTTCGAGCTGCCGCGCGGCATCCTCAGACTCACCGGAGGGAGTCCCGGGAAGAGGCTCCTCCTGATGACCCTGCAGGCATGCCTGAGCGCTCGCTGCGTCAGCGCGGGCCACCATCAGGCTGAAGGGCTTGGCGGGGTCCGATGAATCCGAGGTCAGCAGAGCGCGGATACCGGCGGCCTCGAGGCAGTTTCTATCCAGCTCTGCTTCCATTGCATGCGCGTATTGACCCACCGACACAAAATCCCGTTCCATACTCCCCCTTGAGAATCGGCTCAAAAAAGCTTCGAATAAAAAGAGATTTGCCGCGTCCGAAAGAACGATTACAATTGACCGATGTTCAGAAGCCCCGGTTTCAATCGCCCCCTCAACGCGAGGTTCTCATGAAAAAAATTTGGCTGGTCCTGTCAGCCCTGATTCTATCCCCGTCCATCCTGAACGCCGCGAGTTCCCATATTTTGGACAGTTCGCAGCGCCCAGCCTACCTGTTTGTTCAAACAGCCAAATCGGGATCTTTCGACGGCATCCAGATCACCCTGAACGATGTTTCTCCGACAGTGTATTTCAGCGACCGTCCGTACCGGGTTGCAGGTCACATCAGCACGGAGCAATTTATCGCCGGATGGTTTCAGGGTCCTGGAAATTTTGAAGCGGATCCCCCGAACGCAACCTTGTCAGTGTTTAATCCCGACGGAACCCTTCTCAACACCGTCATTGAAGTGACGGAACCTGTCTACAAAGACGGCGCTGTCCGCTACACCGTGCGGACCCTGAGCGGCGAGCTTCCCAAAGATTTCCAGACCTGCTCGATCTTCATCAGCGCGGGCGAGGATATCGGAGAACTTCCCGCGGCTTAGTCCGCCCCGATCCGCATCAACTCAATTGACTTCGTTGGCCGAAAGAATCCGGTCAAACAAGGAGCCGATGCGGGAGCGTCCGTTCAGACTCAGGTCTGACACCACGACTTGATTGATGCGGTTCTTGTCATCCGAAGTCATGGAGTAGCGTTCAGCCCAAGTGGAATGAATCACGTAAAAGTTGTCGCCCACCTCGCCGAGGTAAAACATCAGGTGCATGGGCATCCTCAGCAGCGTGAGGCCCGGAGTTGCCGAGCGCAGAATCGTCGCTTTATACTCGGCATCGTCAAAAATCTTGAAATGCCCGAGCTGGGTTCCGACAAAGCCCTGCTGCTTGGAGTCTCTGGGCATATCCACGCCCATACTCAGAAAAACATCGTGGGTAAAGCCTGAACAATCCCGTCCGTTGTACATCCCGCCCCAGCCGTAACGGGCTCCGAGAAGCTTGAAAGCCTGGCGGATGATATTGCGCTGAGTGTACGCGGGAAATCCCCGGGTGACATCACTGCCGATGGTGATGTAGGCCTTGACCGCCGAAGCCTTGCCTCCATCCTGCCTTACCGGCACCTCGATCACGTAAGCTGATTCAGAAACAGAAACCAGCGGCAGAAGGGTTCCCATGCTGGCTCTCAAGGAAGCGCGCGTCATGGAGGCATCGCGGTAGAGGGGAACGCTTTCTCCTGTCACCACCAAAAACTTGGGCGTCTCAACATATTGTTTCAGTACTTCACGCGAAGAAAAAACCGCGATGTCCCGGGACCGCACCCATCCGCGGGTATAGGGAGCCTGAATATAAAGCCACTCTCCGTCCGGGGACGCGTGATAAATGGCCAGGGGCGTCCACAGTTTGATCTGCGTGTATTGCAGCATATCAAATTCGATGTCGCCGGGTTTTTCCAGCAGCTTGACGTCGGTAGGCAGAGACCTCACCGAGGCTGCTCTGACGGCCGCTCCCCAGCGGTATTGAATTCGCTCAGGCACTTTTTCAGCCGCCATCACAGGTTTCACGCGTTCGTCGAAAAAGCTCTTGGGAACCGGGGCGTCATCTTCAAAAAGAAGCTTGCGGCCGCGGACAGCGGAGAAAACATTTTTCAGATCCGCAGCGATTCCCGCTCCCGAGCGGGACGTCTCCATAGTGAAAATATCCCGCTGCTCAGGCAGAAAGGCCCGTATCTCCTTGTTGAATTTTTTGAGTTGTTCCGGAGTTTTGATGACCTTGTCAGGCTCAGGCAGACGGTCGATCCAGTAGTCGGGGTTGAGCATCTCGGGCACCGCGCTCGTCAGGAGAAGCGGACCTTCGGGCATGGGCGGCAGTTCTTCAGAATAGAGAGAACCCGACGCGCAGATCGGCAGGAGAAAACCGCAAATCCAATATTTCAATTTTTTCATCATGACTTCCGGCTCGTGGGTGAGTGAGGCAACCGGCGGATTATACGGGAGGCCGGAGAGTTTTGCCAGCGGGCCTTTATCGGGCGAGAAACTGTCTGCCCGGGACGGCGGGCTGGATCGGAGCGGAAAACTAAAGAACTTTAGATCCCGGCGCCAGATCATGAAGACGGACGGAAGGATTTTTTTCCTGAAAAAATTCGACGGACCACGGATTGGGAAAAAAGACGACAGGCCTCTGTTGACTATCCTCGCCAAGATCCGCTCCGAAGGGTAACTGGGCTCTGACGGCGTCCGTATCCGCTTCCTCATCCAGCCACTTCATGACTTTCCATGGCGCAGGATCCAGAACGGTGTCCGCGCCGTATTCACTGAGAATACGGTACTGCACCACTTCAAACTGCAGAGGCCCCACCGCAGCCAGGACGGGACCTCGGCCGTCCTTGATTCGAAACGACTGAACGATGCCCTCGTTGAGGAGCTGATCCAGTCCTTTTTGATAAGCCTTGTGCTTGTCGGGCTTGGGGTTGCGGATAAAGGAGAAGCATTCCGGGGGAAAACGCGGAATCTCGTGGTAGGACACCGCCGGGTCTTCGGTCAGCGTGTCCCCGATCCTGAAAGAATCGTTGCCGACCAGCCCCACGATGTCGCCCGGGTAAGCCTCCTCGATGATTTCGCGCGTTTGGCCGAAAAGTTTATGGGAGTAAGCCAGGCGGACCTTCTTGTCGCTGCCGGAATGCGACACCATCATGTCGCGGGAAAATTTACCGGAACAGACGCGCAGAAACGCGATGCGGTCACGGTGTTTGGGATCCATATTGGCCTGAATCTTAAAAATAAAACCTGAGAATTCCGGCTTATCGACGGGGATGAGTGTCTCTCCCGAAAGCCGCGGCGCCGGCGGCGCGGAGTAGCGTGTGAACCCGTCGAGCATGAGCTGAACACCGAAATTATTACTGGCACTTCCGAAAAAAACGGGGGTCGTTTCTCCGGCAAGCACCGAGGCTTCGTCAAAACCTGCCTGAGCATGATCAAGAATTTCAATCTCCTCGCAGACCTTTCCATAAACCTGGCTGTCCAGCGTCTCGCGGACAAAATCATCGCTCAGTCCGTGGATTGAAACGGGAGCGCGGTAGGCGCCCCCCACGGTGCGTTCGAAGAGATGAACCTCACGGGCACGCCTGTCAAAGACGCCCTTGAAATCTGAACCGTTCCCGAGCGGCCAGTTCATCGGGTAGGCATGAATGTTTAAAACGCTTTCCAGCTCGTCGATCAGCGCGAGCGGCTCAAGCGAGGGGCGGTCAAGTTTGTTCATGAATGTAAAGATGGGGACGCCGCGGCGCCGGCAGACCTCAAAGAGCTTGCGCGTCTGAGCCTCGATACCCTTGCCCGCATCAATGACCATCACCGCCGCATCGACGGCCATGAGTACGCGGTACGTATCCTCCGAAAAATCCTTGTGACCCGGGGTATCGAGCAGGTTGATCCGGTAGCCGCCGTAATCAAACTGCAGCACCGTCGAACTGATCGAAATCCCTCGTTTTTTCTCGAGCTCCATCCAGTCGCTCGAGGTCTCGCGCTGATGTTTACGGGCCGTGACGGAACCCGCTAAATGAAGCGCCCCTCCGTAAAGAAGGAGCTTTTCTGTCAGCGTCGTTTTTCCGGCGTCCGGATGGGAAATGATCGCGAACGTCCGCCGTCTTTGGATTTCTTGGAATGCGTTCATGGAAGCCTTTGATATGAGGATTTTTTCGAGTTTATCAACTTCCCGGAGGATAAGCAACGCCGAAACCGGAGATAAGCCCCCTAGTTTTTGGCCCCAACCCCAAGCCGAGCAAGGGGTTGTAACTTTTTGAATAAACCCGTTCAGACGCCGTCATAACAGCAGCTCCTCAGACGCGCCAATCCGGCCGGCGGGGAGTTCAACCTTCCGTAAGGAAGAAAAGGAGCAGCGGTTATGAAGAAGTTTCCATGGGTTTCGGCGGTTTTTGCGGCGGCATTTTTGATGATTCAGGGTGCGGCCTCTGCGGATCTCATCAGCGGCAAGATCGAGGGTGAAACGCAGGGCGGTGATTCTCTGAAAATCACGTCGGAAAATCCCGTGACGCAGACGCAGGAAACGCTCGCGGTCTCCGTAGATGACTCTACGGCTTACACGGGTGTGAACAAGGAAGATCTGAAGGAAGGCGACAAGGTTGTCGTGGAAGCCGTTCAGGACGAGAGCGGTGCCTTGAAAGCCGAAGCTGTGAACGCCGTCCAGATGTAAACGCGGTTCTTTCGAAAAAAGACTATCGCCGAATTTCCGGATTTTTCCGGAGAACGGAAAGCGCTAACACCACGGTGAATCCCGGATTTTGGGGAGGGGCTACTCTGCGGTCCTAACCGGCAGCTAATTCCGCAGGCGTTGCAGGGTCTTTTTTCTAGGCGGGGTGCCCAAAGCTTTCAGGGGTTTGAATTTCGAAATTTTTTCTAACCTCGTCTTCCGCCCGTGACTTCAGCCCGGGAAAATCCTTCCTCACGGCAAGGTTCAAAAGGCAGTCGGCTGCAAGCGCCTGAAGAAAAGGCGCCGGAAAAACCAGATAAAGAACGCCCTCCCCGCTCTGGTAGTGGGGCTGTTTGCGGTTCTGAGCTGAAGCCGTCTCATGAGCCCGCTCAGGATGAGCGGCCGCTAGATCACAGAAAGCCCCCAGCAAAGAAACCCAGCGCGTCATTCCGAGAGCCGTGAGCTCTTCGGCCTGTGCCTCTTCCTCCCACTGATAAAAGAACGGGTCTTCTGCGGAAACAGCCTCACCTTGAGCGGGCTCTGAAACGGCGCGCTTGTAAAGCCGGCTTTTCTGGCGCTCTTGCGCAGAAAACATCGCCTCCAGATGAAGCCTGAGCTGGGGCGTGCTGATCCGCGTTTTGTCGGGCCAGGACGCCGAGGTCTCAAAAAATATCACTGCGCGGCGGCGCCGGCTTGAATCGGGATAAAACACCTGGGCGAGTGTTTCAAAAAAACGGGCAAGATAAACCGCACGGCATCGGGGACAGTCCAGAAGACCGGAGGCGCGGACGGTTTCAATCAGAGAATCGGCCTTGTCCCCGGACATACGCGTATCAAACCTGAGCTTTCAGCGCTTTTAAAAGCTCCCCGTTCGTGGGAAATTTCTCCAGAAGCCCGACGAAGGTTCTTGCGGCTTCCGGAGGACTCATGCCCGCCAGTCCGGCCCTGAGTTTGCGCGTTCCCTCTTTCTCTTCGGGAGTCATCAGCAGTTCCTCTTTGCGCGTGCCCGTGTCGCCGACATGAACCGCGGGGTAGATTCTTCGGGAAGCAATCTCGCGTGAAAGAACAATTTCCATATTGCCTGTCCCTTTAAATTCCTGAAAAATCACATCGTCCATCCGGCTCCCCGTTTCTACGAGCACGGTGGCAAGAATACCGAGTGAACCGCCATTCTCGATCTTCCGGGCTGAGCCAAAAATACGTCTCGGCACTTCGAGCCCCCGCGCGTCTACGCCGCCGGAAAGCGTGCGTCCCTGCCCCCTTGTTCCCGTATTGTGAACACGCGCAAGGCGCGTCAGAGAATCGAGCAGGATCATGACATCAGCGCCGCCGTCGGCCTCGCGATAGACCTGATTCATCAATTCATCGGCCACGCGGACGTGATTCTCATACGGCTGATCTACCGAAGACCAGCGGACATCGGCCTTGACCGTGCGCTTAAAATCCGTCACCTCCTCGGGCCTCTCATCAATCAAAAGACAATAGACCTTCATGGAGGGCTCGGCTTGCGTGATGGCCTGGCAGAGATGCTTCAAAAGCGTCGTCTTGCCGCAGGTCGGCGGCGCGACGATCAGCCCCCGCTGGCCTCGTCCGAGCGGACAAAGAAGATCCATCGCCCGCATGGTCAATTCACGAGAGCCCTTTTCCAAACAAATCCTGGGCGAAGGATCGACAGAAACCTTGGAGAGAAAACTCCTGGCACTTTCATTTTGACGGGAACCTTGAGGGCGCGCTCCGGGGTCCGTCCGGCGGGAGGGCCGGAACGGTGCGCCAAATCCGGAACGGTCCGGTCGGCGGCGGAATCGGTCATGATAACGATCATTCATGGTGAATGGCCGGGCGGGCGCCCGGTCTGCTCCTTTTTTGAAAGGCCGCTTTTTCCTATCGCCGCCTGATGTTCAGCGGATGCGCGGCCACTGATAGTCTGAGCGGTCGATATTCTCTTCCTGTTTTTTTTCCCATTCCGCCAGTGATGCTAAATTTTTGTGAAGGTAAAGGCGGCCTTCGCTCACCGACCAGATTTTCGGATCGGCCTGGATTTTTTTCCCCTCAGCAACATCAAGCGCCGAGTAACCGCCGTAGCGGGGAAGGAATTTTTCGGGATACTCAATGAATCGAAGCCTGTTGTCCTCGGACGCAAAAGACCAGCGCTCACCGCCGCGGTCGTAACTGTAATCTTTCTTGCCCTTGACAGGTCTTCCCTCACGAAAATACGCGACGGGATCATAACCCTGAATGGCCTGGATCACATCGCCGGATTCATCCTCAAGGCCGTCGGGTTCGCTCGGGGTTTTTTCAGCCGAAAATACGGGCACCGCCGTCAGGGCAAGCGCCGCCAGGATGACGGCAATTCCTTTAAGCGACCTGGATGGTTTGAACAATCATTTCCCCATTCACATCTTCTGCATTCAGCGTAATGCTCATGCTCTCCTGCAGTTCGCTGACATCGATGTTTTTGATCAGAACGGCGTCGGCCGCAAGAACCGTCGGTTCGGCTTCTCCTTCAAAACTGATTTCCACACCGGCCTCGGTAACCCGCGCCTCGGATACGGTTTTGACAGCCGCAGCCTGAACGGGCTGCGCCATCGCTTCGACAGGCGATTCTCCCTCAGCGGAACTCAGCACCGGAGCCTTGGGTCCAAGCATCTCTTCCGGAGGCGGCAGCTCATCCGCGGTATGCTCCACTTTTGTTCCTCCGCTTTCGCCGCCCTGCGCTTCGGCGCCGCCTTCACCGCCGGGAGCCGGAGCCATGGCCCCGCCTGCCGCACCGGACATTCCGGGCATGCCGGGAAGATTGGGCATTCCCGCAGCACCCCCGCCAGTTTCGGGTAAACTTGGAATTTTAGGGATGTCGGGCACCGCGGGGACTTCGGGAACTGAGGGAATATTGGGAAGTTCAGGCATGTCCGGCAAACCCAGCTGTTCACGCATCTGAGGCGACATACCGGCAAAGGGGTCTTTCATGCCCTTGATGCCTTGAATCCCGGGTTGGGGACGAGCTCCCCCGGGCAGAGTCACTTTCTCACCCGGCTTGACCTCAGACGCCGTCGTTTGTTTTTCGATCATGGTTCGATCCATCACGACAAGAAAACGCCGCTCATCGCCCTGAAGCGTGAGTTCATAACGGCCGTCCCCGAGAGGGGTGATGGACTGAATCAAACCGCTGACGGCTTCCGCCGCAAAAGCGCTGCCCGCGCCCAGAGTTTGAGCGGTTAAAAAAAACAAAAGTGCCGTGCCTGAAAAAAAAGATTGGAAACCGCGTCCTCTCATAATGCCTCCGGTTGATCCCTGCGGGAAGTCTTAGCGATGTATGCCTGGTGAATGTCCATCGTCTATTTCGTAAAAGTCTTAAGCATTGTCTTTCGGACTGCTTCCCCCGCCCGCCTGAGCGGCGCCGCGCCAAAGAGCCGCCAACAGGCTTCCGATGAGGGAATGGAAAACACTCGAAATGGCGCTCGGGATGGCCGATGCCGGGTCGGGAAAACTTTGCCGGGCCAGGACGGCTCCCAAACCCGAATTTTGCATGCCCACCTCGATCGAGATTGTTCGGGCCGTCTTCTCATCCCGAGTTAAACTAAAACTTACCAGATAACCCAGTAAAAAACCAAGAGCATGGAGGGAAAAAACCGCTGCCGTGAGCCGAAGACCGCTTTCGAGAATCAACGGACGTCCTCCGGCAACAATGCTGGCCACAATCAGCGTTATAAAGACCACTGCCGTCAAAGGCGCGGCCGGAAGGATGCGCTCCGTGAAGCGCGGCAAATACCGATTCAAGGCCAATCCCGCCGCGATGGGTAGAATCACCACCTGCAAGGTGCCGAAGAAGAGTCCCCAGGCATCGACATGAACGCGCGCCCCGGCAAGCAGTGCCGTCAAAACCGGCGTCATGATCACGGCCAAAATTGTTGAGACCGCGGTCATAGTCACAGACAGCGGCACATGAGCCCGAGCCAGATACGTTACCACATTCGAAGCCGTACCGCCCGGACAGCAGGCCACCAGGATCAGTCCCGCGGCCAGCGCCGCGGGAAGCTCAAAGATCGACGCCAAAATCCAGCCCAAAAGAGGCATCACCGTGTACTGGAGCAGGACACCCAAAAGCACGCGGCGCGGCTCAAGGACCGCCATGCTGCGAAAATCCTCAGGGCTGAGGGTCAAACCCATACCCAGCATGATGATGCCGAGTCCCAGCGGAATCCAGGGCCCCGTAAACCAGCTGAAAAGCTCCGGGGACAAAAGGGCCAGGACAGCCCCAGCCAGGATCCAGACAGGAAAAGCATGGGTTAATATCTGAAGGATTCTCACAGCGCGCCCTATCATGCCAGAGAAATGAGAAAAGACCACACGAAACAAGGACGTTCAGCGGCCGCAGACGTGAAATTTTAAAAATCGATCCCTGGCTGGGCGAGAATGCCGCTGTCGAAAGGGTGTTTGCGGCAGCGCATTTCTGTGACCAGATCTGCAACCGCCTTCAGGGCCTCGGGTGCATAATTCCCGGTCAGAATGACGTGTTTTCCTGCCGGCTTCTTCTGGAGTTCCCGCACCACGTCCTTCACGTCTAAAAATCGGTATTTCAGCGCGTAGAGAATCTCATCCCAGATGACCAGCTGGTAGGCGGGATCACGGAGAACTTCCCGGCATTTTTTCCACGCTTTTTCAGCCGATCGGCAATCCTCCTCGTAATGACGGGTATCCCAGGTAAAGCCGTCCCCCATCACCGCCAGGGTGATGTGCTGTTTCAGCAGGCCGGCGGCGGCCGCGCTTTCGCCGGTTTTCCAGGCGCCCTTGATGAACTGCACAACGGCGGTTTTCCATCCCCAGCCCGCGGCACGCAAAGCCGCTCCGAGCGCGGCCGTGGTCTTACCTTTGCCGTTTCCGTAATAAAGGAGAATGAGGCCTTTCTTCTTAAACTTTTTCCTAGGCGGCGCCTCGCGCGGCGCCCGATCCGTTTTCTTTTTCATCATCGTTTTTTCCTTACTCAAAAAGCCATTTGAAACCCAGCACGAATTCGCGCGGCGCTCCCGGCACAACGAATGCATAAGTTCCCGCCGGATAAATCGCCGTTCCGAAAGACGCCGCTGTCACGGAGCGCGAGTAATACCGTTCGTCGAAAAGGTTATTGATTCTGAAATAAGCTTCCTTGCCCCGCCATGCATACGAGAAAAGGAAGTTCCACACCGTATAACGCCTTATGCGGTGCGCCGCTCCGCCCACCGCATCGAGGGATGCTTCCGATGCAGACTCGTAAGCCGTCGGATGCTGCTTGCCCGTGAAAACGCCGTCGAGTCCAAGCTTGAGCCCGGCCAAAGTTTCGTCTCGGCCCAGAAAAGGCTGAAGCACGCCCCCGAGCGTAAATCGATTCTGCGGGATCTGTCCCAAACCCCGGCCGTCGGTTAAGGAACCTCCGCCGTCAGTTTCTCGGACGACCGCCCGAGTCCAAGCGTGTCCGGCAAAAAAATTCCATGCCGGATCAGGCCGGAAGGCGGCGAAAGTCTCAAAGCCGTCCCGGCGGCTGCTGCCAATATTGATATTGCGTCCGAAGGGCGCTGACGCCGTCACGGATGAACTGTCGAAAACAATCTCGTCCGTTAGATCGCTCAGGAAATAACCGAATTTCAGCCGTGCTTTTTCCCGGTAATTCCAACGCGTCCCTGCCTCGTACGTTCCGATAGTCTCAGGCTGGAGATCGCGGTTCACGCCTGAGGAGAAAGGAACCAGCTCGCTGATCGTAGGCACCCGAAAACCCTGGGCATAGTTGGCGAAAATTTCCTGACTCTGAAAGGGCTTGACCACAAGGCCTGTGGAGAGACTCGAATCCCGCCAGCGTTCGTCCAGCCCGTTGGAAGGCGTGAGCGCGTCGCGGATCTCGAGGCTGTGAAAATCATGGCGCATGCCGTAGTGAACGAAAACTTTTTCCGAAAAGGAAAGCCGTTCCTGCCAAAAGAGACCGAAACTTTCCGGAACCGAACTTCGATCCGTCTCCTGAGCGGCCTCGGGCCGAACCTGCCCGCCGAAGGCATCCTGCTCGCGGGCGTATTCGGTCCCGTCCCGGATCTCAACGCCGGCAAGCGTTCTGAAGCCGAGCCGCTTCCATCGGTCTTCGTAACCGGCCTGCCAAATCATGTCCGAGGCCCGGGTTTTTTGAGTCACGAAATCCGTATCGGGATTTGAACCGCTCGTGAAATCCGGAAACGTTGCTGTGGTCGCGTAAAAATTCTGCTGATTCAAACGCCAGCTCGTCAGGGCCGAAACAAAAAGTCTCTCATCCAGAAACTTTTTTTCGGCGTTCAGCTGAATGAGGGTCGTCTTGTATTTTCTTCCGTCCAGCGGTTTGTTGCTCGTCCAAGGCCTTTCCTGGAATTGATCGAACGTCAGCTCTCCGGGATTGGAAATAGCGTCATCCATGTGTTTGATGCCGGCCTCCAGACGGCCGTCTCCGTCAGGCAGAAGATAACCGGTCTTGAAATCAAAATCTGTGAGGCGTGTCTCTGCGTTTTCTCGGTATCCATCAGAGACGGAGCGCCCGCCCCGAAAGTAATACTGGAAGCGGCCGCCCGCCGAGGTCAGGCGGTCGTCGAGCGTCCCGCTCGCGCCTTGATAAGCCCGCAGACCGTGGAAACTGGTCCACTGCGTTCCTCCGAAAAGCCGCAAGGGTTTTTCGCTCGGTCTGCCGCTGCGGATGTTCACAACACCCGCGAAGGCCCCGCTGCCGTAAACGGGCGAAGCCGAACCGCGCTCGAGCGAAAGAGACTCGACGTCCTCCATCATGAGAAGCGGATAGGCGAGAGCGTCGCCGTCGAGTTCATTGACGCGCACGCCGTCGACCAGCACAGTCACGGCACTGCCTTCCGAAAACCCGCGCAAGGCGAGCGTCGTGTCCGCGCCGTTGCCGACGGCGTCATAAAGATGGAGCCCCTCGGCATCCTGCAGAGATTCCTGGAATGTCCGCGCGTAGTCGACAGAGACATCGCCTTTCTCTTTGACGGTCACATTCGCAGGCATTTCGGAGGGCGGCGTCACAAATGAAGGCAGACGCGAGGCCGTGACTGTCAGGGGATTCGCCCACATTTCGGCCGGTGCCGTTTCAGCTTTTTCTCCCTTGAGCCATGAAACCGCGCGCTTGAAAGACGAAGCCTCGGCGGCGGGAGCAAGGACGCCGAGAGCCATGAGAATACAGACCGAACGAATCCATCCGGTTTTCATCAAAAAACCCTCTCTCAAAAGAACCCCGCCATGCCGGGGGGGATTTGAAAAAATTCGGCGAGTGCCTCCGCCTGAAGAAGTTCTTCGGAGAGCCCTTGGCGGCGTATCTTTCCTCCCGAAAAGTAAACAGCCTCGCGGGCGGCGCCCCGCGCGAGGCCCGGCTGGTGCGACACCATAAGAATGGTCAGGCCCTTTTCACGATTGAGTTTGACAAGAAGGTTCATGAGTTCAGCCTGCTGACGCAGATCCAGAAACGCCGCGGGTTCGTCGAGAAGCAGAAGCTCTGCCTCCTGACAAAGGGCGCGGGCGATTTCGGCACGCCTCTTCTCGCCCCCGCTCAGCGACTGGATCGGACGATTTTGAAAACTCTCGAGGCCGACCGCTTTCAAGGCCTGCTGAACCGCCTGCTGATCTTTGTCCGAATCCCAGAAACTTGCTCCCGAAAGCGGGAAACGCCCCATCGAGACAATCTGACCGACTGTGTAGGAGAACGCGTAGCTGTTCTCCTGCTCGACAAAGGCCGCGCAGCTTGCGATCTCGCGCGCCTTCATGCGCGCCGTATCGCGTCCGCTGAGAAAAACGGAGCCCGAGTCAGGTTTGATCAATCCCAAGGCGAGACGGAAGAGCGTGGTCTTGCCGGCGCCGTTGGGCCCGAGGACAACACTGAAACTCCCGCGTTCAAGCGACCAATCCAAGCAG
>VFQY01000042.1 GCA_018883425.1 Candidatus Omnitrophota bacterium
TACTTTTTCTGCCGCTCCGCCATTTTTTCTGATAAAAAATGACGGTCCCGTGACGGTACAAGGAAGACCGTCTACGGGAACGAGTCGCGTGAGGCACGAAGTGTTTTTCTTTTCAAACCGCATTGCGCTTCAATATTCTTTCTGACTCTCCGCCATTTTTCTGATGAAAAATGACGGTCCGCTCAAAATCAAGAAAGCATGCCGAGGCGGCGCGCGCTGTTTCGGGGCCGCAAAAGTGCCGCGTGTGTTTTCGAGAGTAAACGCTGCAGTTCTGAGGCGAGTTGTTCCGGGATGTTTTCTCGTGATCTAAGCTGTCAAAGCCACGGATACCGCGAGGGTCCATCCGGGGCCGGGGGTCCGGACAGAGCGCGCGCAAAGGGAGCCGCCTTTTGTGTTGACCCGGCAGACGGTATCGTCTAAGTTAAAACAAATTCTGGAGCCCGTGAGGTGTTCTGAAAAGAGGTTTTTATGATGACGACGTATCTTCTGCGGAAAGGACAGGCGCTCCAGCCGCAGGTGACGCGAGCCGAGATGCTTTCGGCTCTGAAAGAGCGCGACAGCCTCCTGTGGGTTGATCTGGAAAACCCCACCGACTTTGAAAGCGAGTTTCTGGTCGAGATTTTTAATTTCCACCCCCTGGCGATCGAAGACTGTCTTACGGATCACTCCGAGCCTAAGATGGACGACTATGATCAGCATCTTTTCCTGGTCGTTCACGGCGTCGCCATGATTCGGGATGAGGAAAAGGCACTCGATGAACTCAAGACGATCGAGCTCAATATTTTTTTCGGTAAAAACTTTCTCGTAACATTTCACAAGACGCCGATCAAGACCATGGCTCAGGTGCGGGCCAGTCTCGAGCGCCGGCCCGAACGGTTGATGGGACACGGCTCCGACCTTCTTCTTCACGCCATTCTCGACAGACTCGTCGACAACTATCAGCCTGTGCTGGACCAGTATGATGCTCAGATCGATCGGTTGGAGGAGAGTCTTTTCAACGTGGCGCCGAAAGATTATCTGGCGACCGTGATGCAGGCCAAGCGCGATGTTTTTAATCTCCGCAGAATTATCGCTCCGCAGAGGGATCTGATCAGCAACCTGACGAGGATTCACACGGACTTTATCAGCGGCCAGCACATGATGTATTTCCGCGACGTTTATGATCATCTTTTCCGCATCTACGGACTGGCGGAAAGTTTTCACGAGTCGCTATCGAATATCCTTCAGGTTTATTTCTCCTACTCATCCAACAAACTTAACGAGGTCGTCAAACACATGACGGTGATGGCCACTTTGACGATGCCTTCCGTGATTATCGCGAGTATTTACGGTATGAACTTTGAACACATGCCGGAGCTTCATTGGCAGTACGGCTATCATTTCTCACTGCTCTTATCCCTCGGCATATCCGGAAGTCTTCTGCTCTGGATGAAAATCAAAAAATGGATCTAAAAAAAATTGCCGAGAGCGTTTACGGCTTGACGCTCGCCGAAGCTGAAGAGCTGGCTCGAAGGCTCGGTCATCCTGCGTACCGGGGGCGACAGCTTCTGGAGTGGCTTTACCGCCATCAGCTGACGGAGTTCGATCAGGCAAAGACGCTTCCGGCGGATCTCAGAAAGAAAATATCGGAAACCCACACTGCCCGCGCCCTTGAGCTCCTGGAGGCGAACCGTTCCTCAAACGGCGAGTCGACAAAGTTCCTTTACCGCACGCATGACGGAAGACTTCTTGAAACCGTACTTATTTCACAGCAGGGCAGGGAGACGGTGTGTGTGTCCACGCAGCTGGGCTGTAAAATGGGCTGCGTTTTTTGCGCGAGCGGGAAGGGAAAGTTTGGTCGTAATCTCAGTTCCGGGGAGATCGTTGAACAGGTCGCCGGGGTGACCCGCACCACAGGACGGCGCGTCTCCAATATCGTGTATATGGGCATGGGAGAGCCGCTGGACAATTTCGAGGCTACGATGAAGTCACTCGACATTCTTCAGGCGCCCTGGGGTTTCGGAATAGGATCGCGCAGAATCACGGTCTCAACTTCCGGCATCACTCCCAAGATGGTCGAATTCGTCAGACGCCACGAGGGCCGGGTGCGTCTCTCCGTATCGCTTCACTCGAGCAGCGACAAGACACGCACGGAATTGATGCCGATTAACAAGCGCTATAATCTTCCTGAGCTGATCAAGACGCTGACGGAAATCAACCGCACGCTCAAGCGGGAAATTACTTTCGAATTCACGCTGATCGACGGCATCAATGATTCCCGGGAGGAAGCCGAGACGCTGGCAAAGATTTCAAAACCCTTGGCCGCAAAAATCAACCTCATACCCTATAACCCTATCCGAGAGATGGATTTCAAGACACCCTCCAAGGCCAAGGTCGAGAGCTTTCAAAAAATTCTGGAAGCTCACGGACTGCGGGTCACGGTCAGGCAGACTGCCGGCCGCGACATCAACGCCGCTTGTGGCCAGCTCAGACTCGACCGCGAAAAAGATTTGCCCGCAGCTTAAGGGCTGAACCGTGCCCGGGGAGCGGGGACGGACAGAGCGGGATTACTTCGCGATGCAGTAAAGGATCATACCGAGATGTCGGCCCAGAAGACGCTCCGGCGAGAGCGCGAAGGGTAGGACATTGAGCCCGCCGCATTCCAGAAGGTTCAGTCCTCGATGCAGGTCCAGAAGAGCCCGGCGGGTAAAGGGCTTTTCGTGAATGCCGGGCATGACAAGCGGCCGCACAACCTCCCACCATGAGTAAAGATTGGGGACAAAGGTCGCGATGACCCCCTGAGGTTTTTTCGATCGGCAGAAATTGTCGAGAATGATTTTTTGCCCGCTGAGGGGAAAGTGTTCGAAAAGTCCATCAGTGAAAATAAGATCAAATTTGCCGGCAAAGCGGGTCCCGAAGGTTTCATCGAGAAGATTCTCCGCAAGATAGGCCTCGCATCCTCCCCGTGTCCGTTTCCGCGTCATCTCAAGGGCGTCTTGCGAATAATCCAGGGAAGACACGGCGCAGTGTTTTGAGAGAAAGTATTCTGAGAAGAAACCCGAGCCGCTTCCCGCGTCCAGCACGGCCATTCCGGGCCGCAGATAGTTTTCAAGCCGCTGAAGAATACGGATTTTGCTCCAGCTTTTTTGAGTGAAACGAGAAGCTGTGTTGAGCTTCCAGAAGCGATTCCAGTTTTCTTCCCGGGTTTGAGGGCTCATGCGTCCTCGTCTTGATGTCTGAAATAAAACCGTAAAGTGCCGGCAGCCGCTCCGGCAAACCAGAAAAAGGAACGGACAAAAGAGACGCCGGCACCGAGGCATGCAGCGGCTGGATCTCTCGGAAGAATGAAAGGGAAAGCCGCGAATGAGCCCGCAAGAACAGCGGCCAGCGAAAGTGCGCGCAGGAGGGTAACCCCCGGGATGAAGGAGGGCAGGAATAGAAGCGAAAAAAGCAGTGCGCCTGCGCCCAAGACCTGGTATTTCGCGAAGCTGCCGGTATAGGTATCACCCGTTTTTTTCCGCGGATGATCGCGATAGACGAGCATGCGGTCAAATCCCCGCCGGCATTGGTTTTTCATGTAAGCCCAGAATTGTTCGGGGTGATAGTGACCGACGACGGCTTCCCGCACAAAAGCGATCCGGGTACGTTCTGAAATTCGGTAAGTGAGATCCCAGTCTTCCCCGCTGGGTTTCTTGTAGAACTCGCGGAACCCGCCCGTCTCGGACAGAACGCTCCGTCTGACGGCAAGGTTGTAGGCCCCATGGGCATCGACGGTGTTTCCGGCCCGGCTGTGCCGCCAGGCGATTTCAAGCCCGATGAAGCGTGCCAGCAGGCTGCTCCCGTTGAGGGTTCTGTAGGTTCCGCCCGCCGCACCGAAACGCTCATCAGCGAAAGGGGTCAGGAGTTTTTCGAGCCAGTCAGATTCCGGAACGCAGTCGCCGTCGGTAAAAACGCAAATCTCCGAAGAACTTTCCCGCCACCCTAAATTCCGCGCAGCCGCGGGCCCCTTGTTTTTTTGGGTCAGGATGCGAACACGCGCGTCGCGCGCCGCAAAGGATTGTAAAAGCGCCGGCGTTGAGTCGGTGGACCCGTCATCGATCAGGATGATTTCGTGAGGAGGATGCGTCTGCGTGAGAAGAGCCTCGAGCAAACCCGCCAGATGCTTTTCTTCATTGTAAACGGCTGCGATAACGGCAGCTCGAAAGGGCTGAGATCCCATGCAGGACTAAGCGGTTTTGCCGGACGAAGCCGCCGGTTCAGAGGTCTTGTCTCCCGAGGGCTCCTCCTTCTGGGAGGGAGCGGACAGCTTCCCGTCAGGGGGTTCTTGCGCGCCGGAACGGTCGACGGTGTACATCGCTGCCAGCTTCTGCAGAAAGTACTGAAACCCTTTGAGAATGCGGGAACGTTCCCGCGGCACGAACAGAAACTGTTTGATCTTGGACAGGATGTAAGAAGGACGGAAGTAAAATTCCCGCAGAGCTCTGTCGCAGAAGGCCGTGAGCTCTTCTTTGGAAATGTCCGAGCGGTTGAGTTGAGACATGTAGTAGCCCGAGTCTTTCAGCCAGCCTGTGTAGTCTTCGGATTCAAGCTCTCCGCGTTTTTTGGCTTCCTCGTAAGCGCGGGTTCCGGGATAAACCATCATCGGAAAAAATTGGGCCGTGTCCGGATTCATGCGCTTGGCGAATTCAAGCGTACCGCGCATGGTGGAGCGGGTTTCGCCCGTGCCGCCCAAAAGAAAACAGCCGTGAATCAGGATTCCCGCTTGTTTGCAGGCACCGACAAAGCTCTCGCGGATTTTTCCCGAAGCCCCGCCCTTTTTCATACTGCGCAGCATTTCCTGATCGTCTGATTCGAAGCCGACGCAGAAGAGTCGGCAGCCGGCGCGATGCATAAGCTTCAGCAGTTCGATGTCGTCAAAATCAGCACGGGCATTGCCTGACCAGGTCACCTTGAGACCCCGCCGGAGAATCTCTTCCGACATCTCACGCATGCGTTTCTTGTCGAGCGTCATGGTGTCATCTTCGAACATGATCTCCTTGTTATGGGGCCAGGTTTTGACGATAAACTCCATTTCATCGACAACATCCTTCACGGACCTGGCCCGATAGCGCTGCCCTGTGATTGTTTGAGGGAAAACACAGTAGGTGCATTGGTAGGGGCAGCCTCGGCCTCCGACGATTGTGATCTCGGGATGAAGCTGAGCGCCGTAGCTGTAGTTTTCGATCTTAAGGTAATCTTTGTAAATGAGACTTGCCCAGGGAATTTCGTCCATCTTTTCCCACATCGGCCGGTCCGGGTTGCGGAGAAATTGACCGCCTAGACGATAAGCAAGACCCGGCACGGAGGCCAGCTCTTCGCGTGTTTTTCCCCGGCTGAAGTGATCGGCCACATCCAGAATCGTGAAGTCATATTCCCCGACGGCAACGAAATCCAGTTTGCGCGACATCTGAAGTGTCTCAAGAGGCCTCGCTGTCGCATGAGTCCCCACGAGCATGGTCATGGAGCCCGTGCTGTCGGCGAGGTCGTCCATGACCTGGACATCGTGACAGACTGACGCTGTCACAGTGGTGGCAACGATCAAGTCGGGAGCAAAATTTTTAATGCGTTCACGTGTGCGGTCAAGATCATAACGGTCGGCAGGCGCATCGAGAAAGTCGATGGTATGACCGCCCTTGCGAGTTACTCCCGCGGCGAGAGCGAGATAAATCGGATAATACAGGGTGCCGGACGGAGCGACTCCCGGCGAACGGCTTTCCCGGGAATAGCGCTCGTGGAATGGAATGTTTAGAAAAAAGACTTTCATGAGACCCTGCCCTTAACGAGTTGTCTAAAGATTATCGAAGAACTGCCCGGGGTTATTGAGATATTTTTGTAAGTAAACTATACCTGCGAAAAGGGAAGGTATCAATAAGGCAATCGGGCGCCGGCGCGTGAGCGGCCGCGTTCTTTATTCAGCCGTCCTCTTATAAGCCTCGCACAAGAACGATTGCGGTTTGCCCGCCAGCTCACGGCGAAGGACCCGCTCGAACCGGGGATTCTCCAGGATCGGAGCCCCCAGACTTTCCAGGCCGGCCTTTTCACGGGTGTTATAGAAAGGGTGGACAAGAAGAATGACGCCTCCGGGAGCCAGAGAGTCCGCAAGACGCATGAGAGTTTTCCTGTACAGAAGGGGGTGCTTTTCACGGCCCAGATAGGTCAGCACGCTGCCAAAGAGAATCGCGCCGTAGCGGCGCGCTCCAGGTCTGAAATCATCGAGGCTCGCGGCGATGAACCGAAAGCCGCTTGCGCGAAGGTTTTTCTCCGCTCTTTTTAAAGCCGAGGGCGCGATGTCTAGGAGATGATAAAGTTCCGGGGCGCCGAGGGCCTGATGCATAAGGCCTTCCCCTCCGCCCGCATCCAGAACAGGGAGCTCTTTCGCGTTTGCGGACCTCGAACCGAGAGCCTCGGCAAAAAACGGCTCAAAGAGACCGCTAAGCAGCCTGCTCCGCCAAGGGTCTTCCATGGCATAGAGAGACGTCATCTTTTTAAGAAGACGGCGTTTGAAGAAAAAATAGGAAATAGTTTCCCGAAGATTTTGAAGCATCGCGATGCCCGGGAAAGTCACGGGTCCCGGATTCATTGTCGGCCTAAAACGCCCGATCTTTCAGGAAAATCGCGAGGGCATATACAAGACACCCAGTTCCGGATGATCGCGCAAAGCCCGTTCGGCTTTGCGTGATAAGTAGCCGTCGGTCAGCGCATCAATCAGTGCGGTGGTTTCTTCCAGATGAATTTTCTTTTCCAGGAGTGCCCGGGTGTTTTGCCAAGACGTAAGAGCGATTTCAAACTGGAGACGACGGCGTTCATAAAAAAGCCGTGTGACTTCGCTGAGAACGCTGTTTCGGAATTCGGCGTTGATTTTGTCTCGGCTGTCGATGGAGGTTTGGGAGGAGCTCCAGATGAAGTCCCCGAGATCCCAGGAAACGTCGGCATCCCACCCGCGGCTCTGCTGATCGGGCCCTGTGATGTAGCGGTCGGGGTCATTCGTGCCGCCCCGGTCAATGTCAATGTTGTTATCCCAATCGAAGTTTCGTCCGAAAGAAAGAGAGGGCAGGAGAGCGCTGAGTCTTGATTGCCCATGCCAGCGGCGTGTCTTCCACCGGCCTGAGTTGGAGGCGCGAACCGCCGCGCGCTGAACTTCCCGTACCGAGGGCTCGTAGAGTTCGATCCTCTTGAGGAGGTCGAGACCTTCGGCGGCGATGGGTTCTTTCAAAGGGGTGTTTTGTAAAAGACCCGGGACAAAAAGAAGAACACCGCGACGCGAGGCCGCGGCCACAGCGCCCGAGCTTGCCATAACTTCCAAGGCCGTGATTGCTCCCAAGCTCGGAGTTTGTGAGGGTTTTTCCCAGAGGCGTTTGGAGGGGTCATACCCAAAGATGCCGTCGCCTGTGCCTGCCCAAACGCGTCCGTCCGCTGAAGAAAAACGAAGGTGGGTCACAGCAGATCCCGTGAGTCCGCGGGACGGCAGGCGTGACCAGAAACCTGATTCCGGATCCAGAGTGAACACGCCGAAACGCGTGGCGATTCCGAGACCTTGAAACGGTTCCGCCGATGATGAGGAATCCAAGATTGGCGCAAGCAGCTCTTCATCGGCCGTTTCTTCAGGAGGCGTGGGTGTCATTTCAATGATGCCGTCTTCGCGCGAAGAAGCGCTTAAAGAGAACGATTCCCTGAAACTTTTCAGATCTTTTGTGGAATAGACCCGCCCGCTTGTGACAATCCACAAGCGCTGAAAAACGAAGTGAAGACCGATAACGGGCTCAGCGGTCCTCAGAGGCAGAGCTTTCCAGGATTTCCCCTGGTCGCGGGATTCAAAAACGCCCTGCGAAGTTCCCGCAAACCAGCGCGCGGGCTCACCCGGAAAAACAGCCCACGCTTGAACAGATGCGCCCGAATCCGATACCGGGAAGATTTCGCGATCCGGCCGGCCGCTTTCCAAAACTCTCGCTCCGCGTTCTGTGAGGACCCAGGTCGTGGCGGGGAGTTCTTCAAAACATTTCAGGTCCGATATGGACGCCGGATGGGTACGGCTGAGCGTTTCCCAGAGTCCCTTTTCGGAACGAATAAAGATTTCGCTCTGCGAAGCGGCGATGAGCCCCTGGCCGTCCTCGCCCCACCTGGGAGCTAAGGATGTCAGGTCTGCGGAATTCCCGGGAAGGGGTAAAAAAGACCACGAGCTCTCAGAGGCTGATACCGAAGCTGTGAGAGCTAAGAATAACAAACCGGCGTAAGCGAAAACTCTCATAAGGCACCCCATTATGTAAATTTGACATAAATTATATTCAATATAATTAAAAGTCAAGAAATTCTTGAGGGGAATGGAATTCGTGCTATATTCACGCACTTTGAACTGTCCGGAGGGTTTATGAGTTTTAGGTGCGGTATTGTCGGATTGCCGAATGTGGGCAAGTCCACCATTTTTAACGCTCTCTCCAAGGCCAAGGCCGAGGCTTCAAATTACCCATTTTGCACCATTGACCCCAACAAGGGAATTGTGACGATTCCCGATCCCCGTCTCGATGCCCTCAGCGTACTTTACACGCCGCAAAAAACGACCGCGAACACCATGGAGTTTTATGATATTGCGGGACTTGTGGCGGGCGCTTCTGAAGGTGAAGGATTGGGAAATCAGTTCCTTGGCCACATCAAGGAGGTCGAGGCCATTCTCCATGTGGTGCGATGCTTTGATGATGGGGATATTGTGCACGTCGCGGGCAAGGTCGACCCGATTGCCGACATCGAAGTTATTGATACGGAACTTTGTCTGAAGGATCTTGAAACCATGAGCGCCCGCTATCAAAAAACCGAGAAATTGGCCAGGGCCGGGGAAAAGGAATCGAAAGAACTGATGCCCGTCTATGAAAAGATCAAGAAGTCGCTGGAAGATGGGCTGCCGCTCAGGCGTCTCGGGCTATCCGCCGAAGAACAAAAGCTGATTAAAGACATGAATTTTTTGACGATCAAACCTGTGCTGTATTGCTGTAATGTCGCGGAAAAGGATCTTCCCGAGGGCGGGCCGCTGGTGAGACTGGTTGAGCAGCGTGCTGCTGAAGAAGGCGCCGAGACTGTGGTTATTTCAGGCAAGGTGGAGTCGGAGCTCGCCGATCTTCCTCAAGAAGACCAAAAGGAATTCCTCGCTCAGCTGAACCTTTCAGAGCCCGGTCTGAATAAATTGATTCGCGCCGGATATAAACTGCTCAACTTGATCACCTATTTTACCGCTGGTGAAAAAGAAGTTCGTGCTTGGACGATCCGTAAAGGCACGAAGGCTCCAGGGGCGGCTGGAGTGATTCATTCGGATTTTGAGCGGGGATTTATACGGGCAGAGGTCATGCACTGGAACGATCTGGTGACGATGAAAAGCCAGTCGGCCGTCAAAGAAAAAGGATTACTCCGCATCGAAGGAAAAGATTACGTCGTCAACGACGGCGATGTGATGCTTTTCCGCTTTAACGTCTAAACTGCCATACGAAAGAAACCGCGTGCTTAAGGATTGAACAGTCTGCGCGGCTCCGCTCCCGCACCTCCGGCTCGCCAGGGTCTTGGGTCCCGCCCGATAGGCCGCGCGCCGACCCCCTCAGGGTGAATTCAGGCAGACAGCCCTCTAGGAAATCTAGCAAGAACAAACTCCTTAGCGATAACTTATTAAAACCTTTTCTTAATATTTGATAAGGGGGCATCGGTGGATTACAATCCTTCAACTCTTAAGAGATCAGGGGGCGGCGTCCATTTTGGTATCGCATCGAAGACCCATTTTGAAAAAGCTGACGGCGCTTTGCCTTTGCATACTGAGCGTCATCAATCCAAATTCTGCCTATGCCGATGCCTTGCCCCCGGTGCGCGCGGGAATGGATGCTGCGAGCGGCCTTGAAGTTCTGCGGGCTGCCGACATCCCGCTTGATCTCGGGCGCGTCACGGAGGATTTTCAAACAGAAAATCACGCGCTTCCCCGTGTGATTCTTCTTCAGGATGCTCACTCGATCGCCGACGCACAGCGGTCCATCTCTCAACTCACCTCGTTTTTTCAGGAAAAAGCAGGGCTGAGATGGGTTGGACTTGAAGGCGCTTCAGGAATGCTGGACCCCTTGCTTTTGGCATCCTATCCGGATCAGTCAATTCTGGAGGAGGTCCTGAAGAGTTACCTTGACGCAGGTGAAATTTCAGGCGCTGTTTATGCCGCGGTGACGGGCCGGCAGAGCACCGTTTTTCAAGGACTTGAAAATAAGGAATTGTACCAGAAGGGTATCTCCGCCTACTTGGAAGCCTCAGTCTTGAAGGCTGAAGCGAAAGGGCGCCTGGAGATTCTAAGGAAGCGCTTCACGCAAATACGGGCTCAAAACTACCCTCCGGAAATTCTTGCCGCGGAAATTGTCCGGGAAGACTTTGAAAAAGGGAAAGCAGAGATCCTTGAGTACCTGCGCGCCCTCGAGCCGCTGGGAATCCTGAGCGAACCCCAGAGTTCTAAAAACTACCCGCTTTTGAAAACCCTGATCGAGCAGGCGGGAGAGAAGCCTGAAATCCAGGAGAGGCGGCTTCGAGCTGAACTCAGAGCTCTTGCCTCGGTCCTCGAGCGGGAGATAAAAAACCGAGACATCCGGGCGGAGTTTTTTCGCGCGAAGCAGGATTATGAAACAGAAGTTCAATCTCCGGAACAGTTCGCGGCCTACCTTGCGGATCTCCAAACCCGCAGGGTGAGCAAAACGCAGATACCCCCTTTAATCAGAAAAGCGGCAGGCGGCAGCCGATTGCTTCAGGATGCGGTAGGCGAGGATTTGCGGCTCGAACTTGAAAGGCTGCGCCGCGGTTTCAAAGAGAAGTATCTTGCCGCCGGGCGGCTGAAACGAACGGAGTCGTGCGGCGAAATGATTTTGCTTTTCGAGAAGCTTCTTGCCTTTGAGCTCCACTCGGAGAACTGGAAAGAGCTTGAAGCGATAGTCCGCAGCCCGGGCTCAAAAGAAGCGCGTCCGAGCGCCGGCGGCAGTGAGATTCTGATCGGTGAGCTTGAAGAGCAGGCGGATCAGTGGGCCGAGGAGTATCTCAAAGCGGATCAGCGCTGGATGGTTTTTTATGCGGCCGCGCATGAGCGCGAAGATGCGATGTGGAAGAGTTTCCGCAGGCAGCTGAAAAATTACGAACGGAAGCATCAGCCTCTGCTTCTGCTGACCGGCGGTTTTCACCGCGAGGGTTTTGCCGAACGGCTTCGCCGGGAGAGAATTTCTTACTGGGTTGTGTCTCCCGCCATTGCGTCCATCCCCGAAGATAATCCTTATGACAGGCACATGCGCGGTGACGTTTCATGGAAGAACCGCTTCAAGGCGCATAACGGAACCATCAGCGTTTATGAGGCTTTCCACCAGGACGCATTCGAGCGTCTGCGGACCGCTTATCAGAAACGCTACGGCAATGAGCAGGGCTCGATTTTTCTTCGGCGATGGCGGGACAATATCCTCAAACATCTCGCCGAGGCCCGCCGTTTAGACGCTGCGCCTCGCTACACAGCCTCTCTAGACCGGATGGCGATTTCACCGATCAACCCCGGCGCCGATGAAAACGTTGAGAGCGCTTGGAAACGGCGTATCGAGCGGTTCATCCAGTCAGTTTCCCGTTTGAAAAAAGAGAATCGTCTGACGGCAGAATCTTTGGGCGCCTTGTTTTCGCCTCAGGCCGCCACGGGATGGAATGCCGTTTCGCCGTTAGAACCGCGGTCTCGATTCCCGGCGGGCTGGCTGTCGGCGCTGCCGGGGGGTTCTTCAAATGCAGCCCCGTTACAACCGACGGGCGTCGAGATTGCAACGCAGGTCGTACGATCTGAACTTAGAAGCACCCCGAAAAAAGCTTGGGGGCTTGGTCCCGAAACTCCCGCCAATATTCAGCTGAATTCCAGGGTCATGAATCAAACTGAATTCGACGTGGCGATGGGACCTATTCGCAAAAAAACAGAGCGCCTTATTGAAAGGTTGAGGGGTGAAAATTCCAAAGACGATTCCGAACCCCTCTTTTTGATCAGTCACGTTCTCAACCTTCAGAAATACCTCTTGGAGATGTTTGACAGGAACGAACTTTTTATTTTTCAGGAGATACGCGGCGGGGACGAAGCCTTTCTTACGGCGTTTTTTGACGAGACGAGAACCAGGCTTTATCTCGGCGAAGGTTTTTTAGCCGATCCTGAATTCGCCGCCGAGACACTTTTCCGCTTGGCAGAATCTCGTTACCCGCTCCCGACGGCCCAAGAGTTTTTGCGGGAGATCACCGGGGGCATTCCGGCAGATGCAGGATTCGCCGACGCTCTTGCGACGGATGTGGCCGACTTCTTTAGGGATCGTGAGAAAGCTCCGGGCATTGACGATACGCGTTCGGCATCCGATTTCTTTTTTGGTTCTGAGGCCGCCTTTCTAGAGAAACACAAACGCTTCGTGCGGCTTGAAGACCCCAGATTTTTGAAGAGTGCGATCCGCCGCTTCCGGGGATTTTCCCCGGGCACAAGATCCGAATCTGCGCACAAACTTTTTGCCTTATGGATTGCCGCGCAGGAGGCTTTACCTGACGGCAGCCTCCGGGAAGGCGTTCAAGAACTTGAGGAGGCTGCTTACCTGGCGGCGAAACTGCGTGAGGGTGAGCGATGGCCGCTCCTGGAGGGTAACGACGCAAATGGGCAGGGCGAAGACGTCCTTTCGGCTGAGGAAAAAGAGAAGGCTCTTTTTGATATCGTTTTGCCGCTCTATCTTTTTGGATTCTACCGACGGCAATTTTTTGAACATGCCTCCCTCATCCGCAGAACCTATTTGGACACAATTCATGAGGTTGCCAAAGATATGGCCCAGGCGATGAGGACCTCTCTCGCTCAAAACTATGTAACTCGTTCAGGTCGAACTCCTTCAGACACGATAAAAAGCTCTGAGATTCATATACGTGTCCGCCGGGATGGGCTCGCTCGTGCATCTGTGGCGTATCTTTCAGAAGCTTTGTATCAAGTCTATGATGCCAGAGCGCGGGATAACCCAGAGGCGCCGGACTGGGCGATCAAGGAAGACGAGATGATCAGGATCGCCCATGAGGTCACGCGGAGGATTATTGGCGACGGAATGCGACTGCTTCAGCCCTGGTATTTATACCTTGATCTGAATCTCCCGCAAAGGCCTAACCCGGAAAGCTATCAAGCGCTTCAAGAAAATGTTTGGAGTCTTGTCTACGATGTTCTGAAAATGGATCCAGCCAGAACCGCTCCTTGGTTCCCAGAGGGTGAGGTAGAGGAGCACTACCGAAGAGGCCTGCTTGAGCCGATTGTCGTCATGGGTCATCCTGAGGCTAATTTGCAGGATCTGCACGAGCTGTTTCTTCTCGGCCAGAACTCCAGCAGAGCCGCGCTTATGTGGATTCATGACGATATTTCTTTAACTACCGCGGCGATTTTTCTAACAGCGCCTTCGAATCCTGAAGGGGATCGTTACCGTGTCCAACGAATTCTGGGCATGCCTTGGTCGTCTTTTTTCGCCGATGGTTCCAGGTTTCCTGTTTACTTCATTGGTTCAGGCCGCGAAGGAAGCGCAGATAACCTCACCCTCCTTAGGGATGAGGGGCGCATCTCGAGGGCGCTTCACTATGTCGCCGATCCGTTTCTCCGTGTGCGAAGAGATGCATACGAAACCGAGGGGGTGGAATTTCTTAATTTTCATATATTGGTCACGGGAGTGCGGAAGAAACTCCTCGCAAGATCCGGCAATGCGAATGACTTCAATTTCGGAGGTTTGGATTCGGCCTCGTGGTTCCGCAGCGTTAACGAGTGGAGTGAGCTGGCAGACGATCGATTGATGGAGCTTGTTCGGAACATCTATCCTAGCTTCACGAGTTTCTACGTGAAGGGCACCTCCGAGGAGGAAAAGAGGAAGTTTTGGTATTACTCGATCATGCGCCACCCGCAGGGCGTGTTTGCGGAGCTTGCCCGGAAGATTCAATATGAAAAGGGCAGCGATCGGCGTCTCACGAAGGAAGCGGCTGAAGCCGTTCTCGATGCTTTTTACGGCATCTATTTTGGAGGTCCCGAAAGAAAAGATTTTCTCGATGGAAACCGATGGATTTTGTTAAACCTGATGACGTTTTTCGATTTTCACCCGACTGGGCTTGCCGTGAATAATGCTCAGGGCCTGAAGGAATTTCTAACGAAGCACTTGGCAGAGTCTGCCGCGGTTCTTAGCCGAGATGATTTTCAGACCTGGTCAGACGGGTTTCGTGCGGAGGAACCTCCCATAACTAGCTTCAAGGAAATCGAAAGCGCCGAAGATTACCGCTCTGGCGGCGATGAATCAGAAAACCCGATTGTGCTCCAAAAGAACTACCCTGTCCCGGCGCCCGATCAGCCCAGGGCATATATCCGGCCTGACCCTAGGTGGCAACCTGTAAGGGCCCAAAAAATACGCGAAGAGGGAGCAAACAATCCGGCTCTGCCTGAATTTGTAGGCTACGACCCTGAGCCGTTTGATGCCGTGAATCTTCTCAGGCCCATAGCTTGGCCCTGGCTAGCCGAGTCTCTGCGAGGCGCCAGGGATGAGGGGCGAACCCCATCTGTACGTCGGACAAGAGCACAGACTCCGAGTGAGAGTTCTTACGGGTCAGGGCAGCCGGAAGGCCGTGCGCCCGATGCCGACTATCAAGCCGTTTGGACGGGTACTTACCGCGGGGGTCTGACCTTGCCCGGCAGTCACTTCAGGTATTTTTTCGAAAGCGGCGTCACGGACGGAGATATTCTGGAGGTTCGTGTCGGAAATTTTGAGGACCCTAATGCCTACAAGGTTGAAATCTGGAAGGGAGATGAGTTGCTTCTTTCGCAAGGAATCGAAGAAGCTAGGAGCGAGGCTTTCAGCCAAGAACCGGGCGTTTGGAGAAAAATTCTAGATCCTCAGCGCATCGAGGCGGCCCTTCAATCCGGAATTTTCGCTGAGATCCCGGGCGCCAGAGGACGAGTTTTTTCGTTGAAAGCAGGGGACCTGTCTCCGGTGATGTTGTCGATCGAAGGATCCTCCGAGGAAAAGATCCTGCAGCATCGTGAGGGGGACGGTTTGCGCTTTTTTAGCCTGCAGGGCGAGGACCTCGGAACTCTGGAAAAGAAAAATGGTTCTTGGCGTGCAACGGGACTTGTTCGGCTCCACGAGAATCTCCCCTTTCCAGTCAAAATGACGGAGGGTATCGAGAAGTCGGCCTATGAAAAACTTACCGCAATAGCGGGCCGAATTAAGCCCATGATGGAAAAGGCGCGCAAAGGGGTTGATGCCGTCGTTCTGGATAATCCCGAAACCTTGACCTCTGACGGAACGCTGATTTTTTCTGAAGGTGAACTTCGCGATTTGCCCCCGGATGCGATTGTCCAAAAAGTTCATGACCTTTTGACGCAAAGCGACCGGCTCTATGAGATCAGAAGTGTGCTTGGGAGTATCGAAAAAAGATTCGCCGAGGACCAATTTTATGGGGGTGATGCTCTTCCGGACATACCTGAAATCGTTGAGAAAGACGAGTCGTGGGATGATTTGGATTATAAGAGCTATCAAGATTCAAGGCAGAGCCTGCAGCAGAAGCTCCAGTGGATGAACATTCTTCGAAATTTGGACCGCCAGATTATGGCGGATAAGGACATCAAAAAACAGCTTGGTTCCGCCGCATTTCGTCAAGCCGCAAGAGCTGTTTTGATGAGGGGGAGTAAGCCCGGGTTTTACTTTCGTTCCGGATCGAATGTGATGGAGAAGTATGAGGAAGAACTGCTGAAGGCGACGGAGGGATCCGCCCTTAGATTGGGGGTCGGCTCGGCGACGGTGAATTATTTTGGCTTCAACAGCGGAGCCTATGATCTTGTAAAGTCCACAGGGGGCGCCGCAGATCCCTACTTCTTTATCCGCTTTAAAAGCAATGATGGAAAAGCTCAAGTCAGGGTTTTTAACCTGGAGACCGGAGAAGAGGCGGATGAGGCTCAGCAGAGGCAATCGAAGCTGAGAGCGGATCTTGAACAGGAGGAGCGAGAGCTGCTCGGTCTTTTTGAAAAAGACTCAGAGTCTGCGACGGTTGACTCTGAACGCGTGAAGCGCGCTCTTCGGGCTTTCTTAGACAGGGCTGAATCAAAAGGCACGGAGGCCGCGACGACAAGAATCGAATGGGCCGGCCTGCTCAAGAGTTTTCTTCCGACCTTGGTGAAATCCGACGACAAGAGAGTGAATACGGCGCTGCTGATGCTGGTCCTCGGCGAAGCGATGGCTCAGGGCCCGGAGTTCGCGAAAGCAAGGCTGGAATCTTACAAAAACATTTTTTCCGGAAATAAAGCCGGGGATCCAGCGCTCGCCATAGAGTTGTTTTTCCAGGAAAAGGTTCCCATTTTTTTCTCGGAGAGCCCGGCCGCTGTGTCTGAGGATAAGTTTTTTGATTTTGTTGAAAACGCCTTTCTTCCCGCGGCGATAGCTTACACAGTTGAAACCGGATATCAGCAGTTTGAATTCGTCGACGCCTATGTCGAAGGAGTTTTACAAAAGTTGGAAAAAACTCAAAAAACGATCGAGAAAGAAATAAGAGACGAACAAAAAAATTGGCCCCCGGAGTTGGATTTAAAGGGCGCGCGGACGCTTTATGAACGAGGGGTCTCTTTCCGAGGAAAGGTTATTCAGCCCTGGGAAAACTACTGGATCACCCGGGTTTTTGAGGCGGTCGAAAAGGAAGAACAGAAACTCACCGAAGCGGAAGCTTCCCATCGGGCGATTTCGATCACGGCTTACGGCGGGGCCGATGGAATAGGGGCCAGCTCGGCGCTGGTGCAATACCGTGACAGCGCTATCATCATCGATGCCGGAATCAAGATCGGACCGGAAAGCAGTCCGCCCAACTGGCCAGAATCGTTTCCGGTCGAGCCCCAAGCTGTTTTTCTGACCCATGCGCATCTCGATCACGTCGGAGCGGCGGTGGATCTCTGGGAGAAGCTAGGCAGGAGAGTTCCCTTCTATGCAACACAAGGCACGGCGGATCTTCTTGAGAAGGTGCTTGCTTTTATGCGAACAGAAAGCTCAGAAAGTCCTCAACAAAAAAAGAAAATCGCTGACTTCCTGAAGACCCTTCAAGTCCTCGAAATGGGGCAATGGTATGCCGTCAGCCGTGACATGAAAATCTATGTTCACGGGCCGGTAGGACATCTGCACGGAGCGGCGTCTCTTGCGATCAGCACGCCTGACGGGATGACCTGGATGTCGGGTGATCTGTCGAAAAAATCCCAGGGGCCCGTTCGTGGTTTTGCGGCTCTTCCGCCTGAGATTGCTGAGTGGGTCGATCATGCGGTCATGGAATCCACTTACGGCATGAAGGAGCGCGAAGCGGAAGGGGATCAGGAGAAGGGGTTAGTGACTGCCGTCCGGAATGTTTTGAAAAAAGAAGGAGGACGGGTTTTGATTCCCGCCTTTGCCAATGGACGTGCACAGCGCGTCTTGCTCCTCCTCTTAGAGAACTTGGAATCCATTAAAAACGGAGCGAGTGATTTTAAAATCTACATCGACGGGCAAGCGGCGGCCTTCACGAAACTTTATCTCGAGGCGTATCCCGAAGTTTTTGGATCCTACGGGGACTTCATTAAAAATTATGTGGTGATTCTTGACGGTCAGGATCATCGGAAGAAAGACCTGTTAAGGGAAGAGATTGCGAATCGAGCCGTAGGTCAAAAGACAATTGTGATTGCGAGCGCGGGGAATGCCTCTCAGGGAAGATCGCTGGAATGGGCCAAGATGTTTGCAAGCGACTCCAGCGCTGGAATTTTCTTTACCGGCTATATGGATCCGCAGGAGATCGGAAGCGGGCTTCTTCGTGCCGCGCAAAAGGGGCAAACAAAGTTTCTCTTCGGTGATGATTTTCTGGTCGATCTTCAAGCCTCTGTTGAGGAATTCAAACTCGCGGGGCATGCCTCGGGTTCTGAGATTTTAGAGATACTTCAAGGGATGCCCAACCTTCGGCGAGTTTCGCTTGTCCACGGGGATCATCAAAGCCGCAGGGCTCTCATGAAGGAGATACGGGACAGGTATCCGCAGGTAACGCCTGAGCTCCTGATGGACACAGCGCGTTCAGCTGTTCTTACCGAAAAATTAAGCAGGGTCCTTGGAGAACGAAAAAAATATTTTGAGGGTCTCCAGGCGGCCGAACTTCCTCGGGCACCCTCTACG